>NZ_JAMYPU010000028.1:0-77623 GCF_040320535.1 Mesorhizobium sp. M0676 | reverse complement strand
ACACCGCCCAGGTGGGCGAACTCGTGCGCGCTGCCGTCGGTGGTGACATAGGCCAGAGTTGCAACTCTGTCAGCGTAGCTGCTTTGGTAGACAATGATGTCGCCGGCGTGCTCGCCGGAGATCGCACTCGCCGCCTCATTAGCAGAGTTGAAAGATTCGCCAGTGATCACCACGACGTGTTCGCCGTTCGCACCCGAGGCCGCACCGCTGTAGAAGCTGCTCACCGGGTAGCCGGACTGTATGCTGGCGTTGTTGACGAAGTTCGCGCCAAAACCGTCGTTGTAGAGGCCTACCGCATCGAAGGCGAACTTGTCCTCCGCCGGGTTGAAATCGGTGATAGTGGTAATGTCCGACGTCGACCCGACAACCCCAGGCACCGGATTGTGGAACTGGAACACGAACGTGTCACTGTCGGTGCCCCCGGTCAACGTGTCCTGGCCGTCACCCACGTAGAGGACATCCTGGCCGGGACCGCCGCTGAGCCTGTCATTGTCCTCACCGGAGACGCGCGCGTTGAAGCGGCCGTTGTCGCCGGAGAGATCGTCCCAGCCATCTCCGCCGAAGATGCGGTCGTTACCCTCGCCGCCGATGGCTCGGTCACTGCCCGCGCCACCCGAGATCTCGTCGTTGCCGCCACGACCGTCAATCCAGTCACCGCCCTGGAAACCCTCCATCCAATCTTCACGCTCGGTGCCGATGAGTGTTTCGGCACCCGCGCCACCCTCGATAATGTTTGCCATCGAAAAATACTCCTAATGATGTCCCTGCCTGAGTCGTTCATATTCGTCATCGGACAATTGGAGAAATCGATTGCTTGGATAGGCACACATTTACGAAATGGATGCACTCTCGTTCGCTTCGCCGAGCCGTTGCGGGCTCGCAGGCGGCGGGGACCGGAAACAAGCGCTCTCGCAGCCAATCGTCCAGCCCGTCAACGCGGTCGGCCGAACAGGTTTACCAAACGGAACGGTCCCGCCGTGGCGGAGATACCGACGCACCGTGTTGCGCGCGCACCCGAATTCCTTCGCCCATCGGTTCGCTCCACCAGCCAAGTTCATGCAGCCGCAGCATCGCTGCTACCTCTTAGGCTGAAGCATCAGCTCTCTCCACATCGTTCTCGACAATGCAGGAATCTCCCAATTCCAATCGCCATCCATGCCTCCTCTCATAGTCGAGGGGGGAGCAGTTTCTCAATTTGCGGACAACTGAGACGTCCGGTGCTCTTAGGCAGAGGAATCATACGAGATCCCTCCTGCAACATCATTTCACGCATCCACAAGCTTGCCGGATCACTATTGTGGAGCGCAGGCCATTGGATGGCCTCCGTGAATGCGGGAGGAAGTGGTGGCGGAAGTTGGACAATCCGCAGGGGTGTTGTTTTTGCGAAATGCTGCGCCAGCCGTAAGGGCATGGTCCCGATGCGGCTGGTGCCGGATACAACGGGCGGGATCAGGCTAAAGCCGTGTACGACAACTTCGATACGTCTCTCGAAACCGTGCTCAAGCAGATACCATTCCTCGACGGAGAGCTGCCGGGTGTCCCCGAATTTGAGGACAACCTGCCCCATCGATAAGTATCGCTCCAATGTAAGTGGCTCTGACAGCTGCTTGTTCGTGCGGCAGCCTACGCATACGAGCTTATCTTCGAACAGGGCTGCGCGAGGATGTTTCGACATGAATACTTCCGGCATGATCAGAAAATCAACGTCGCCGCGCCGGAGAAGCTCCTCGGGGTCGTCGGAAATAGGGAGACATTCAAAGCGGACGGCGGGAGCTTCCCGCGCAGCACGTTCTACGATCTTCTTAAAAAATACGAGCGTGATGTAATCGGAAAGGATGATCCGGAAGCGACGATCCGATTGGGCTGGGTTGAAGGCGTCCCAGGAAATAATCGATAGCTGGATGTGCAGCAATGCCTCCCTGACTGCTGGGGCGAGCCCCTCAGCGCGCGGTGTCAAAATGAGCTCGCGGCCGCTCATCGTAAATAGCTCATCGCTGAAATAGGCGCGTAACCGAGCAACGGCGGCGCTCATTGCCGGCTGGCTCAGGTTAATACTGCGGGCCGCCGCGGTGACTTTACGTTCCCTGACCAGAGCGTCCAACACAACGAGGAGGTTCAGATCGAGTCCTTTAAAACGCATGTCTTGATCTAGGCGGCGTGTGAATGGGTTGCGCCCAAACATCCAATTCGAATGGTGAGTAGCGTCAACGCATCAGCCTTCGACGAAAAAGAGCAATCGAAAAGAAGAAGGGCAAAACCGTGTATATGCAAAGCGCGCCGATATGCAGGCCCATTTTGTCAATCGGACGGCCAAGCATCGCTGGACGAATGAGGTCGATTGCATGTGCGAGCGGCAATAAGGAGGCAGCATACTGAAAAGCGCCGGGCAATTGGTTGACCGGAAACATCGCGCCGCAAAGGAACAGCATGGGTGTAATAACAAGCGTATTATAAAATATGAAATATTCATAGCTGGGCGCAAGCGCCGTGACGACCATCGCTAGACTCGCGAAGGCGAGGCCATTGAGAGCGATGACTGGCAGCAAGCAGAGGATGGATGGCCACGATGCGTATCCGAGCGTGGTGGCAACAATAGTGATTGCTGTGCCCGCCATGAGGGCCTTCGTGGCTGCCCACGCCAATTCGCCGAGTAAGATATCGCCGAGCGTCAGCTGAGTGCATAGCATTCCTTCCCAGGTGCGCTGGTCGCCCATGCGGCCGAAACTCCCGTAGACCGTTTCAGCGGTCGCCGATGCCATCACGCTTGTGGCAACCATGCCAGCCGCGAGAAACGCAATGTACGAAGTGCCCTCAACAGGACCTATCATTGTTCCGATGCCAAAGCCGAGACCGAACAGATAGATCATCGGATCGGCGAGGTTGCCGAGAACCGATGCAAGCCCGATTTTCTTCCATCCAAGATAGTTGCGGCGCCAAACCGCGACCCAATTCCACGCATTGGCGGGCATGCCCGCCGCATAACGTTCGCCCATTGTTCAGTCCTCCATCTCGCGCCCGGTTAACCGCAAAAACACATCCTCGAGATTGGGGGGACGCTGCAGAAGGCGTAGACCCGTGCGCCCGCGTAGCTGCGCCAGCACCTGCTCCGGATCGGGTGCATAGCAAAAAAGCGTCTCACCGCTCACCTCGATGCGCTGTGCGTACGGCCGGATCAGCGCACCCAGTTCATGCGGATTGCCGCCGTAGACCTCGACCACGTCACAGCCGATCTGCTCGTCAATGAGTTCGGACGGGCGACCTTCGGCGATCTTGCGCCCCTCCTCCATAACGCACAGCCGATCGCACAGCCGCTCGGCCTCTTCCATGAAATGGGTAGTCAAAAGAATAGTCTTGCCCCGCGCCAGCAGCGATCGCAGCCGATCCCAGATCAGGTGGCGGGCCTGCGGATCGAGGCCGGTGGTCGGCTCGTCCATCACCAGCAAGTGCGGGTCATTGATCAGCGCACGCGCGAGCGTCAGGCGCCGCTTCATGCCGCCGGACAGTTCGGCGACGCGCGCATCCGCTTTGTTCTCGAGGCGGGCGAACTCAAGCAGCGATGGTATGACCGCATCGATCTGGCGTCTGCTCATCCGGAAGTAGCGCCCGAACACCAACAGGTTCTCGCGTACAGTGAACGCGGCATCAAGATTGTCGAACTGCGGGACCACGCCGATGCGCATACGTGCCAAACGCGCGCGCGCCGGCACTGGAGCGCCGAGCACAGTAATCTTCCCGGCATCAGGCGATGTCATGCCGAGGACCATACGCGCAATCGTGCTTTTGCCCGCGCCGTTCGGTCCCAAGAGCCCGAAGCATTCCCCCGCCGCAACGCGGAACGACAGCCTGTCGACAACGAGCTTGTCATAAGTTTTGCTTACGTCAGTAAGGTCGATCGCTACCATGGACATGGGTTCATTTTACCGAGAGGGACGACAAAACTGGCGGTTGCTTGGTTGCCTGCCGACCTGAAACTGTGACTCGTCTTCGCCATCCCCGCCGTCGATAACGAACTGATCGACATCACAAGGATCTAGCCGCTGCTCCGCTAAAGCGGCAACAATTGCGTCGAGATTATCGATGGATTGGTAACGCGGATCGTTGTGCCGCTTTTCCTGGTCAACGCAGAAGACGAGCCGTCCATCCTCGACCAGGGCGATCGCCCCATCATGGGTCAGCTTGGTACCACAGATGCGCATAGTGTCTCCACGTTAACGGCGATAGATTCGATTCATCAGGAAGCGGAAATCGGGTTCCGGAAACGGACGAGCAAGCAGTCTTCGTTGACCGACTCGCCCCGACACTCAAGACGCTCTACCTCGATCAACGTTTCGTTCAGCATGGCGATGACCGGCTCAGCACCAGCGGCGTGACCCCAGCGACGGCAATTAGCATCCCTTGCCGATCCGAAGATCAGATGCCCGCCTGGCGCAAGCACCCGCACCAGGTTTTTGACGGCCGCGCGCATCTCGGCTATGTCTCCGAGGTAGTAGAGGACCTCCGCCACAACGATCAGGTCAAACAACTCGTTGGTCGAAAACTGTTGAACATCGGAGACTATCCAGTTGATGCGCGACGGCTCCTTTATCCGTTGACGTGCTCGAGCAATCGCTTGCGCCACGACATCGATGACGGTGAGCCCTTGGCAGTAGGGGGCTAGTTTTTCCGTGAATGCGCCGGCAGCGCACCCGACTTCGAGGGCATTTGTAATGGAGCCTTGGGCAAGCGCCAGCTGGAGCATTTGCGTGTGGCGCTTCTGCTCGAACGGATTGCCGTCGAGGCGCCACGGATCGTCTGCGGCCAATTCCCGATCAAGCAACTGATGATTCGCGTTCTGGGTCAAACTCGTGCACCTCTCGTCCATCAGGTAAGTAGCGATCACTCGTCGCCGCAAATGTTGTCCGACAGGACTAATTCCGAAGAATCCCGCGCAAGATTGAGCCTGCGAAGCGGAGCCGAATGGGGCGAGAATTCTGCCCTGCTGGAACCAGTGATCGGAGTTTGGGTGGGGGCCTGTTTTCCCCCAGTGTTCGATGTAGCGACAGCAGAGCTTCGTGACAGCCAATCGCTATTGCTCAAGGTACACAGCGCGTAGGCCTTCAACGGAAGCAAGAGAAAGACGTTGATGAACGTGTGCAGCGAAAAGCCAAGAAATCGAAATTGTCGAGCACGAAATGCTACCACGCTGCATCGGAGCATGGTCATGGACACAATCATCAGTCCTGTCCACCAAGGCACAGTGCCTGTCAGTGCGAAATGTGCGAGGCCCGTTAATACCGATAGGGCGAGGAGTAGCGCGCCGAGATTCTGTCCGACCACGTCCAACGTGAGATAGCTATTTAGGCTAGGCAGCAAGCGCAGCCCAAGCAGCGTGTCCCGGAATGTGCTTCGTGCCCAACGGAGTTGTTGGCGCAGATACGGTCCGAGTCTGTTCGGAACGACTGTGGCCGCGATGGCGCTTGGAACGTATTCGGTTCGAAAGCCTGCTTTCAGCATCAGGATAGTGAGATGGCGATCCTCACCGAAGTCGCTTGGCTTGCCCCGAAAAAATTGCGACTCGTACTGGTCCAGTAACAAAAGGAGCGCAGACCGGCGGTACATGGCACATGGGCCGCAACAGCACATAACGGCACCGAAGCGAGCCTGTGCCGCGCGCTCCTCGTTGCAAGCCAGCCAGTACTCCATGTCTATCAGCCTGGTCAGCCAGCTCTCGGTTCGGTTACTGGCCGTCAACTGACCCATGACTGCGCCGACCGCTGAATCTCGCATCTTCGGTACAAGCTTGGAAATGACGTCGGGTGCGAGTACCGTGTCTGAATCAACGTTAAGCACCAGATCCCCTGATGAGCGGCGTATCGCGGCGATCTGCGCCTTGCGCTTTCCAACATTCTCGGGAAGCAAAATGATGTCGAACCTGGGGTCGCGCGCGTAGTCTTCGTGGACAGTTCCTAAGGCTTCGCGATTTCCAGAACCGTCATCAACCAAATAGACCCGAAGTCTTCCGGCGTATTCTTGGTCTGCAATGGAAGCCAGGCACTCTGAAAGCGTGCGCGGATCCTCGTTGAAGCAGGGGACGATGACATCCACGCTGGGCAGTTTGTCGGAGCCGACGAGAACCTCCAACGCCGACGAATCCTTTGTCGGCATAGCATAAAGCCCTTGCATGCTCTTATAGGCAGTCGAGAGCAGTGCATAAAGCGAAATGGCCACAGTGCTGGTTGTACCAAGAAGTGTCATGGGATCTCGTTTGTTCAGTGATGTTGAGGAAGTGAGCGGATTACAAATCCGCGCTCACGCAGTGCTGGAATCAGCCGGGACAGCGCCGTGACCGTCTGGTCGCGCATGCCGGCGTGAGCGCCCTGGCTCAACTCGCCGGGAGGGCATCCGTCGTGCAAGAGTACAATTGCGCCCGGCCGGACAGAGGCGAGCACTCTATCAATAATCGCCTCGACTCCAGGGCGAGACCAATCTCGAGGGTCGACGGACCAATGAAGGGCCGCCAGCCCGGCGATCTGTGATGCTGTGCAGACTTCTTCGCTCCAGGCGCCGTAGGGCGCGCGAACAAAGCGGACCGAGGCCTGCGGGCACGCTCTCATGATGGCGTCGTTCGCTTCAAAGACCTCACGTTGCACTTCGCCGAAACCGCATTGGTACAGGTCCGGATGAGACATCGTGTGGTTGCCTACCTCGTGCCCTTCTGCGATCATCCGTTGGATTAGATCTGGGTGCTCTAAGGCGTAGGCGCCGATGACGAAGAAAGTCGCCGGCACCCGCTGCTCTGCCAGCACGTCGAGAATCTCCGGTGTGAAAAGTGGATTGGGACCGTCGTCAAACGTCAGATAAACGCTTCGACGGCCGGTGCCGTCAGAGCACTCACGGCGCACTTCGTACAAGCAATCGGACCAGCTCATAGCTCTGGTCCGTTCCGATCTATCATCGTGCCCGTGGGCCATTCGCTGATCGGCCGTCCAACTGGCAGAACAATGGTGAGTGCGTCATCGATGCGTGTGGGCGGCAGGTCGAGGCGGGCCTCTGGTCGGGTGGAGCGCACGCGAATTCCCGACAAAACGGCCATAGGGCTGTATCGCCGTCCGAACCTCTCAACATGATTCCGCAGCGCGTCCCTGACCGTTCCGAAAGCGAATGGAACGCCAAGCTCCTGCAGTATTGGAAGCATGACATGGATTGAATGGGCGATTCCCAGACCCTCAAGGTCCGGACGTACCCCGTACAGGCCCAGCTCAGCCACCAACAGGTCGACCGCGTCGACCTTGATGAAACGGCGCAGTATGCCCATGTGAGCCGCTACACCGCTTGAATCATAGGCGATTACGCGGAGTTCAGGCCTGGCTCCGGCCCAGCTTCGACTACCTTCGAACGGTTCTGCGTTGGACGCCCCAGTCGGCCCGTACGTATCACGAAAGAACTCGGCGAGCTTAACGTGATCGGAGAGCTGCAACTCGTTTTCCCAGCACAACTTCCACTGCACCTGATGGCGCATTCAGGACCTCTCTTCATATTGGTTTTTGCGGCCGCATTACTCGACCAAAGCGGCGTTGGTGGCTGCACTCAGCCGTTGTCGTTGGCGAAGGTGAGCCAGACGCTCTCTCGAGTTCCGGCCCGTGTCGTCGATTTGAGCTTGACGTCGCTCACTTTCCGTTCCTCTAATGCATGGCTCGTAAATTCGTAAAATTGATTGTTTGAATGATACGCATCCACACGTTGGATAGAACATGACATGCGTTTTAAAGGGCTGGATCTAAATCTCCTCGTTGTGCTGGACGCTCTGATGAGGGAGCGTAAAGTCACTGCCGCGGCTCGCAGTATCAACCTGAGCCAGCCGGCCATGAGCGCCGCCGTTGCTCGGCTACGCGCCTATTTTAACGATGAGCTATTTACGATGAACGGCCGCGAGCTCATTTTGACGCCGCGCGCCGACGGGCTCGCCCCAGCAGTCCGGGACGCATTGCTGCACATCCAGCTATCGATTATTTCCCCCGACGCCTTCAACCCGGCCCAATCGGATCGTCTCTTCCGAATCATGCTTTCCGATTACATCACGCTCGTATTTTTTAGGAAGATAGTAGAGCGCGCTGCGCAGGAAGCTCCCGCCGTTCGCTTTGAATGTCTGCCTATTTGCGACGACCCCGAGGAGCTTCTCCGGCGCGGCGACGTTGATTTTCTGATCATGCCGGAAGTGTTCATGTCGAAACATCCTCGCGCAGCCCTGTTCGAAGATAAGCTCGTAGGCGTAGGCTGCGGCACGAACAAGCAGCTGTCGGAGCCACTTACATTCGAGCGATACTTGTGCATGGGACATGTTGTGCTCAAATTCAGGCACACCCGGCAGCCCACCATGGAGGAATGGTATTTGCTCGAGCACGGTTTCGAGAGACGTATCGAAGTTGTCGTACAGGGCTTTAGCCTGATCCCGCCCGTCCTGTCAGGCACCAACCGCATCGGGACCATGCCCTTACGGCTGGCGCAGCATTTCGCAAAAGCAACACCCCTGCGGATTGTCCAACTTCCGCCGCCACTTCCTCCTCCTGCATTCACGGAAGCCGTCCAATGGCCTGAGCTTCACAATAGTGATCCGGCAAGCATGTGGATGCGGGAAATGATGTTGCAGGAGGCATCTCGCCTGGCGCCTTTGCCTGAAATCATTGAGCGTCTCGGGCACGCCGATCCGACCTTTCGTTTCTTGGTACCGACTGCCACCTCGAAATCGCGTGCGAAGTCCCGGAAGATGTTAAGCCCCACCTAATCGCCCCCTGTAGACGGGCCGATCAGCATCTCGACAAGCGCCGGCGCGGCGCGTGTTGCCTACGTTCTGGGGCTGATCTCAGGCGAGTTGCTCGTCGAGGATGTGTGGCAGAGTGATGCCAGCTGCCTTGATTGCCCGCCTTGGCCGTAGGTGGTGACGACGCGAGCATTCTTTCGATGGCGGCTTCTGGAGGCGGACGCGATCGCGTCGGAGCGGTTGCCCTTCGGGCGTCGGGCCTTTGGCCCGGCAGAGCGGCGCAGTTCCTTGCTAAGTGCGAGGGGCCCGAACGAGCAGAACACACGCCCGGGCTGCTACTGAATTGACTGCCGCCTCGATTTGCGTGCGAAGTCCCAGAAGATGGTTAGCCCGGTTAAATTCCTGCCTTGCCGCTGTGCCGCGGCTTTTCACGTGCAGCCAGGCGAGGAGATGGCGGTCGACGAGGTCGACCCCCAAATGGACTGTGCTGGCCTCGCTCGGCTATTGCCGTGCGGGATCATTGACCACACCCCCTTCACGAGAACGTCGGGCATGTTGGCAGTAAAGCCGGTGGAGGTTGACGCTGCGGATCTAGGCAATCTACCTCGCGCTTCCGCCTTAAGGCGCCGCCGATACCCAATTGGCTCTTCGTCCTGGGCCGCGGCTAAGGCCCGGGGGTGCGCCCACCCGTGTGGAGGGACCATCATTCAACTTTCTCTCGTTATGAAAGGAAACTCCCGCTTAGGATAGACTCCTTCATATATTTTCCGGCAGATGGATGTCGAACGGCAGAAATGTCTGGCCGGGTGTTTCAGCGGTGCCGGTCTCGATAGCCCGTGTCATCAGCGTTATCAGCTCCTGGCAAAGCCGGCGCATTGGCGTGGCGACCGCCATCGTGACGATGTTATCTGCGAGCGCTGCCCGAGACTCAGGTGTGATTTCATTCACGATCGCGACGAGATCCCGACTTTTGCCCTCTTCTCGGAGCGCGGAGATGGCGCCCTCCATGCCGCCGCCGGCGACATAGAAGCCGACGAGCTCGGGCTCCCGCTGCATGAGATCAAGCGTTGCCTCGTAGGTGATCTGCCGTTTCTCGAGGTTCATGACCGGATCCAGCACCTCGAACGTGGGCGCGTTCTCACGGCAATAGGAGCGAAAGCCGACGTCACGGAGCTCGTGCCCCTGGAAACGGTGGCTGCCGACAAACACCGCCACTTTGCCGGGCCGTTTTGCGACCTTGGACACCATCCAAGCGGCCGTGCGCCCCACCTTGCGGTTGTTGAGGCCGATATACCCCTGTCGCACGCCGGCGGCGAAGTCGGAAAGCAGCGAGAAAACCGGAATGCCCTTGGCCTTGAGGTCCTCAACCGCTGCTGTGATTTTCGGGTGGTCCGGTGCCACCATCGCGATTGCATGGCAGCGTGCGCCCAACTCCTTGAGCGGCGCGATCAGGTCGCTCGGCATATGTGACGGGGCGAATTCGACGAGCGGAATGCCGTGGAAGGACTGGGCCAAATTGACCGATGCTTCGACCTCGCGCGCAAAATCTTGGTAGAAATGCTGGGCCGGTTTTCTCAAGATGAAGCCCAGACGGTAGTGCGGTAGGTCTCGCCGCAACCGCTGCTTGATTAGCCCGGCAGCATGATAGCCGATCGCCTGGGCGGCGTCGTGGACCCGCCGCGCGGTCTCCTCGCGCACCGGATGGCGGGCGTTCAGAACCCGATCGATCGTTGCTACGCTGACTCGGGCTTCGCGGGCGAGATCGGCAATCGTGGGGCGCTTGGTCATAGGTCCTATTCTGATTGGTTTTTGACGCGGGCCGGCTCTCTGTCCGCCTAGCGCGTTTCGGTTTCGGGTGGCAAAGTGAAGACGTCCCGATACGAATGGGCACAGCGTGTTGGACGAACATCATTGCAGACGTAAACCGGCCGGGTATACTGAAAGGCTCATTCGCTTAAAGGGCGGTGACGATTTGCACTCACACATTTAGCGCTTCTGATACATGGTCCGTGAGGAGCCGTTTAGAGGCTGCGGGTCGGTCGTTCAGTTATGTGACCAGCTAAGCGACTTGACAGGTCGTGGGCCGCCCACCTTACTTGCAGGAGGGTAGCCGGTTTGATGCCTCGGTAAGCTGATGACCGCTGAAGGCAGCTTTCATCTGTGCTCGGTCCAACTCTCCTTCCCAGCGTGCGACGACGAGGGATGCCACTGCGTTGCCGACGCAATTCGTCAGCGCCCGGCATTCGGACATGAATCGGTCGATGCCGAGTATCAGTGCCATCCCAGCAACGGGAACACTCGGAACTACCGCGAGCGTAGCCGCCAGGGTGATGAAGCCCGCACCTGTCACACCTGCAGCGCCCTTGGAGGAAAGCATTGCTACGAGCAGCAGCAGCACCTGATCGCCGATGGACAGATCCGTGTTCGTCGCCTGTGCGATGAAGAGAGCCGCTAGCGTCATGTAGATATTCGTGCCGTCCAGATTGAACGAATATCCGGCCGGGATGACGAGACCCACAACCGAACGCCTGGCGCCCGCCTTCTCCATTTTCTCCATCAGCGACGGGAGCGCCGCCTCCGAGGAGGACGTTGCGAGGACAAGCAGCAGCTCTTCCTTGATGTAACGAATGAGAGAACAAATCGAAAAGCCGTTGTAGCGGCAGACTGCGCCGAGAACCCCGAACACGAAGAGGAAGGCGGTGAAATAGAACGTCGCGACCAGCATCGCGAGGTTGACTACCGAACCGATGCCATATCTGCCGATGGTGAAGGCCATCGCGCCAAAAGCGCCGATCGGCGCGGCCTTCATCAGAATTCCGACGAGCTTGAAGACAGGCACAATGAGCGCCTGGAGGAAGGAAACGACAGGCTTGCCCGTCTCTCCGGCCATCGCAAGCGCCATGCCGAACAGAACCGAGAAGAACAGCACCTGCAGGATGTCGCCTTCCGCGAAGGCACCGACGATCGTTGGCGGGATGATGTTCATCAGGAAGCCGGTGACCGACTGCGCTTTGGCTTTTGCGGCATAGGTATTCACGGCCTGGACATCGAGCGAGGCCGGATCGATGTTCAGGCCGTCGCCAGGCTGGACGACATTGGCGACGATGAGGCCGACGATCAGCGCGAGCGTTGAGAAGGTGAGGAAATAAACCATTGCCTTGCCGGCGACCCGGCCGACCTTATGAAGATCGTTCATGCCGGCAATGCCGGTCGCAATTGTCAGGAAGATGACAGGCGCGATGATCATCTTGACCAGCTTGATGAAGGCATCACCCAGCGGCTTCAGGCTCTCGCCGGTCTCCGGATAAAAATAGCCAATTGCGACGCCGAGCGCGATGGCGGCAAGCACCTGGGCGTAGAGCTTGGTGTAGAAGGGTTTGCGGGGCGCGGGACTCGCGCCGCGGACTTGTGCAGCTGACACTGTTTCTCTCTCCCTGACCGGATCGAGGTGGCGTGACTTCTCCCGGGCTTCTCCCTATCGCGGCGCTCCGGTCGAACGCTGCACCAACGCCGCCGCAATACCCATGCCAGATGAATCCGCATCACCTGAACTGACGTGGGCTCGCCAATGATGGAGGAATGCGGTGTCAGACCAGCGGGCAAGGCCGCGGTCCGAACGCCCTTGATGGTCTCTGGCAGAGTGCTTGCGGGTCGATCCCTCTGGCTAGCGGCTTTGCTGCAAAAAGCGTGGTGGGTTCCTCATTAGCCGGCTTTGGACCGGGCCCCATCGTTGGCGCCAGCGCGTACCAATAGGTCGCCTGTTCAAGGCCGTCCAGATGACAGGCTAACTTACCCCTGTTCGGAAGCGCTCGTTTCTAGACAGCCTACGACCATCCAGCCACTGCAATCAGATATTCGGACGGCCTTTTGGACGACCAATTTTGCAAATCAACGCCCGCAGCAGGGGCAGCCGTTTCCAAGCGGTCGCATCGTAATCTGTTCAGACTTTTCGATACGCTCATTGAGTGTGCCGATTTCGGCCCCAGGCTGGTGATGGTGCTGACCAAGACGATGCGATTCAGAAGTTGCGGGCACCGCCTACGAAGTCGTACTCGATGCCAGCTTCGCGCCTTCACACGCGACATCGCCGCCGCCTGATCAACTCGAGAAAGATGGCGGTTGCCGCGACCGACCAGTGCCGTTGGCTGTTATTATCGCTCCCGCCCCTCCTTCGCGGGCGCTGGTGAATGGCACGGCCCCGCATTTACACTCCGCGCGGTCAGCGGCTCGGGCAAGGCATGGCCGGCCCAGGTATTTCTGCTTCAACGCAAAGATAGAACTGATGAATCCTATCATAGGCCGCGAGGTTTCCTTTCACAGATGAAAGAAAGCTCGATTGACTATGCCGCCTCGCTCCAGTCTTTTGAAAACAACGTGTGTTTGCCCGGGGCAAGCCAATAACATGGCCAAGCCTCGTGGAGGGAGTAGCCAAGGGATGCGTCAGGGCTAGACCCGCTTTGCACTCGACCACACGGCGGCGGCACGAGTTCACGTCGGAGCATTTTCGCGCGTGCCCGCGATGTCGCGGGCGCACATGCCGCCAGCCTAGATTTGATGGCGCGAGATCGAGGATCACATGCACCACAACATTAGCAAGTCAGAACAGAATGCCCGCGACTGCGGCATATCGCTGCCGAATGCGATAAAGCGTTGTCCAAAGTCCGACACGAATCCTGCGAGTGTGGCATTGCACGAGCGCGCGCTAACCGGCATCTTCGAAATATCGAAAGTACTCGCCGATGCCGCCCGGCTCGAACTCAAGTTGGCCAAGGTAGTCGATCTCCTGCACTCGTTTGTGCAGATGCGGCACGGCATCATCGCTCTCTGCGATGCCGAGGGCGGACTGGACATCACAGTGGCCAGCGGCTGCGGCACGAACGGCAATGAGCCCTCCCGGTCGCGCCTGCCGCGCAACGCCATCGACCAGATTGTGACGACCGACACGCCGCTCCTCGCCGAGGACATAGCGATGCATCCGACCTTCACTGCCGCTGATATCGAGGTGCTTGGGGCCTCCGACACCGTGTCGTTCATCGGCGTTCCCATTCGTGTTGATGGGAACGCCATAGGCGCGCTGACTTTGGACCGGGTTTTGGAAAGCAGGTCAAGCTATCGGCTCGACGATGATGTCCGGCTGCTTACCATGATTGCCAACATGGTGGGACAGACAGTCAAGTTGCATCGCTTCTCCGCGGCCGACCGCGAGCGAACGCCGGAGCTGGAACATCGGCTGCAAACGAAATTTTCTGATGTTAAGCACCCTGCACCCCGGCGCAAAAAGGTCCACGTCGAGGGGATGATTGGTGACAGTCCGGCGATAAGCGCCCTGCTGGAGAAGATCGCGGTCGTAGCCAAGGCAAAAACCACAGTTCTGCTGCGAGGTGAGTCCGGTACCGGGAAGGAGCTGGCTGCCAAGGCAATTCACGAGTTGTCGCCGCGCGCCAAGCGGCCCTTCGTTAAACTCAATTGTGCAGCGCTCCCAGAGACAGTCCTGGAATCCGAATTGTTCGGTCATGAGAAGGGTGCCTTCACAAGCGCATTCAATTCCCGCAAGGGGCGCTTTGAGCTCGCTGACAAGGGGACGTTGTTTCTGGACGAGATTGGCGAGATCTCGGCCTCGTTCCAGGCAAAGCTACTGCGCGTGCTGCAGGAGCAGGAGTTTGAGCGCGTCGGCAGCAATCAGACCATCAAGGTCGATGTTCGCGTGATTGCCGCCACGAACAGGAACCTGGAAGAGGCGGTTGCAAGGAATGAGTTCCGCGCCGACCTATACTACCGCATCAACGTGGTTCCCTTGCTGGTACCAGCATTGCGCCAAAGGCGCAGCGATATTCCGCTCCTCGCAGCTGAGTTTCTCAAGAAGTTCAACGACGAGAACGGCTGTACGCTCACCTTCGATCCGCGTGCGATTGAAGTGCTGATGAAATGTGAGTTTCCCGGCAACATTCGCGAGCTTGAAAATTGCGTGCACCGGACAGCGATCCTGGCCGAGGGACTGTCAATCGGGAGAAACGACTTTGCCTGCTCCCAAGGCCAATGCTTTGCCGAGGCGCTGTGGAAGTGCAGATCGGGCAAGGCCGCGCTGCAACCACCGCCGATCCTGCCGGAGTCAGCGAATTTGGCCACGCCCCCAGACGAGGCCGCCAGTTCGGCCGCGACTAACCCGCTTGCCGGCGCAACCCACCCAATTGGCGCGAGGACGCCCGATATAGAGCGCGTCATTGCTGCCATGGAAAGATGTGGCTGGGTGCAGGCAAAGGCAGCGCGCTTGCTTGGGCTGACCCCGCGCCAGATTGGCTACGTGCTGAGGAAATACGGCGTCGAGATCAAGCGTCTTTGAAAGCATGACCCTGGGCATGAGCTGAGCCGCTTAGCGCCTTGGCGCCGCGCAGCGATGCAGATCCGCGTCCGCGTCAACTCGATTCGACCGAGGACAGCCTGGCTGAATTCCCATCTCAGCCGGCGCTGCGACCATTGTGTGAAAGGCAACCCTGCCACCGTCAATCCCGTCCGCCATGTTGCTCTCGTTGCGAGCTCATACGGATGCCCCCTGTGTGACTGAAACGGAGTTAAATATGTCCGACGCAAAACTGCAAACTGTGCTTTCGGCTCTTTCGCAAGTGACACGACAGTTGGATGCTCTGCCGTCCAACGGACCAGCGCCGGACGCAAATTTTATCAAGCTGAATACGAATGAGAACCCGTTTCCGTTGCCGCCAATCATAATGCAAAGTGCAGTGGCGGCCCTCAAGCGCCAGTATCTATATCCGGATGACGATAACTTCAGATTGAGGGAAGCAGCGTCCAGCACCTATGGCGTTTCCAGGGATCAGGTCATCGCTGGCAACGGGTCGTCTGAACTGCTCGGACTGATCTACAGAGCTTTCCTCGCACCCGGCGACAAGGTTGCGATGATGTCGCCAGGGTTTTCGTTCAACCGCAAACTTGCCATGCTTCAGGGCGCTGAGTTCCTCGAAATCGGATGTCAAGCTCATTCCCTGCCAATGGAGCAATTGCTTTCCGGTGCGGCAAAAGATGCCAAGTTTATTATGTTGGCCAATCCAAACAATCCGACCGGAACATTCCTCCCGATAAGCGATATCGAATGCCTCGTAGCACAATCGGACCGCTTGATTGTCCTCGATGAGGCCTACGTCGACTTTGCACCCGATCACGGACTGCGCCTCATCAGCCGGTATTCGAACCTTCTGATCTTGAGGTCATTCTCGAAAAGCTATGCCGCCGCTGGCATTCGCGTCGGTTTCGGTTTCGGTCACCCTGAAATTATTGGAAGGCTGCGAAACATCCAGAACGTCTTCAACATGAACGTGATCGGGCATGCCGTTGGTATCAGCGTGCTTGCGCATCGCAGCGCCTACGCAGACAACCACAAGCACATCAAGGATGAACGAGAGCGAGTGACAGTTGCACTATCGCAACTCGGATTTTCCGTAACACCCTCCCGCGCAAATTTCTTGCTGGCCCGTGTGCCCGCGGGACAGGACGGCTCATGGTGGCAAGCAGCATTGGAGAGGCAAAAGATACTTGTCGCGTTTTTTCCGGACAAAGGCTTGGAACACTGTATCCGCGTCAGCATCGGCACAAAAGAGCAGATGGATGAATTTCTTGCTGCCGCTGGCGACATTGCTGGAAGCTTAACGGTGCCAAGCTCCAGGGGCAGGGAAGCGTCAGGCTCTGCTTCTTCGTTACGCTGACGCTAATCGGCGATCAAACACATCTCTTCCGACTTGCTTGGTGATCCCAGCAAGAAAACAGCCTTCTTTTAAATTCGGGGACTTAAAGAGTGACAAACGTCTTTCCTTCAAACCTGGCTTTCGGCATCTTCGATCATTTGGATGAGGATGGCCGCGATATAGGCCGGCAGTACGAAGATCGCCTCATATTAGCAGAGGCGTGCGATCAGCTAGGGTTCTATGCCTATCATCTCGCAGAACACCACTGTACTCCCCATGGGAGAGGTCCATCGCCGAATCTGTTCTTATCGAGCGTCGCCCAGCGCACCCGGCGCTTGCGTCTCGGACCCTTGGTGATGCTGCTTGCGCTTTATCATCCGCTGCGTGCGTTCGAAGAGATCTGTATGCTGGACCAGTTGAGCGGTGGCAGGCTCGAACTGGGCATAGGGCGCGGTGCTCTCCCGACCGAATTGGGCTACTTCGGGATTGGTGCGGACGCGGTGCCGGGCCGTTATGCCGAAGCCAGCGAAATTCTTATGGAAATACTTGTTAATTCGAGGGAGGTCGGCACGCTATGCTATCAAGGCCGCCATTTTGATCTCAATGACGTTCCTTTGACGCTAAGACCTCATCAGCGTCCACATCCGCCCACATGGGTCGCTGCCAATCGACCCGAGTCCGCAGCTTGGGCCGCTGCGAATGGAACAAATATCGCGTGTGTAGGACCTTCCTCTTCTGTTCGCAAAACTACTGATGCGTTCCGCGCCTATCGAGAGGACAACGCAGGCGGGGGGGATCAAGGGAGATTTGTCGGATTGCTCCGCATGGTCGTGATTGGGCGTTGTGACACACATGCCTATTCGCTCGCGGCACCTGCTTACGCACGCTGGCTCAAGAGCTTCCAATTCCTTTACGAGCTTAACGCTATCCCCACTCCACCAAACTTGCCGCTGACCTTCGATGCGGCAGTCGAGAGTGAATTGTGCGTGGTAGGATCAGCAGAGTCTGTGCGAAAAGCTCTGCTAGATCAGTTGGAAGAGGCAGGTGCCAACTACCTGCTTTGTCAAATGGCATTTGGAAATCTGCCGCTAGATGCTTCCCTTTACACCGCGACGACCATTCAGTCCGAAATCATGGCTCGACTTGGCTGACCATGAAATTCGCGGCCTGAGGTTACATCCTTGTGCAGCGCTCCTCACACCCACGTGCTCGAGCGTGCACGTGGTGGGGCGGGCAATCGGGAGGAGGCCAAACTGACGACGAGCAGGCGGCACAGAATACCAGCTTTGTGCGTTGGCTGGCGTCTGGGCCATCGTGTGAACATGCACGATCCTAAGGAGAGGGTAGCCGAGCGCGTCGCGATGCCGGCACGCGCCTGCTCGTCGCGCTGGCGCTAGTCGTTGCCCATAGCCAGCCGCAGGAGGTTCTTCTCGCCCGGGGCGGCGTCGGTGCGGCGCCCACTAATCCAGCTTCATCAGCGGCCCGTCGGTAGCAAAGCCGTCACTCGCTACGGCGCTATTGAGGGCGCGCTCGCGAGCGGCTTTGCGACGCCCAGCCAACACCTCGAGCGAGCTCGCCCGATGATGGTGGTGCACCGCGGTCGGATACGATGCTGGAGGAAATCGTTCGCAGCCGGTCTTCACGAACTGCGAGGAGTGCTCGTTCTTGAATGCTGGCTGCTGGCCGGACGCGGTGGCCTGAGTGGTCTGCCGACACGCCCGAAAGCCAACGCCACTACCACAAGGCCGCCAAGATGTCAGGTCTGAGAGCCAGCTTGGACGGTGGTATCGTGTTCGGGAAGGTCGTCGAAGGAGGCGTAGTTGAGATAGTAGAGTTTGGAATACAGGCCGCCCATGGCTATTAGCTCATCGTGGTTGCCAGTCGCAACAACTTGGCCATTCTGAAGCACGATGATGCGGTCGGCCCCCCGGACCGTGGCGAGACGGTGGGCGATGACGAGGCCAGTCCGCCCTTCAAGCAGCTTGATCAGAGCCTTCTGAATCTGCAATTCCGTGTGGCTGTCGATGTTGGCGGTAGCTTCGTCGAGCACGAGGATCTTGGCGTCAGCGACGAGGGCGCGGGCGAAACTGATAAGCTGGCGCTGGCCGAGAGATAAGTTGTCGCCGCGTTCGCCAAGTTGGGTCTCATACCCGTCGGCGAGGCTCATGACGAAGTCATGCGCGCCGACGGCCTTGGCCGCCTCGATCACCTTGTCGCGCGTGGCTTCCGTCTTCTGGTATCGAATGTTCTCGAAGACCGTCCCGGTGAACAGGAATGGCTCCTGCAGCACCATGGCGACCTGGCGGCCGAGCGATTCCTGGGTGAGGTCGCGTACATCATGTCCGCCGACCAGCACCTGACCCTGCTGAACATCATAGAAGCGGTGGACCAGGGCCATCGAACTCGATTTGCCAGAACCGCTCGGTCCGACTATTGCGACCGTCTCGCCCGGATTGACCTTGAACGAGACATTTTTCAGAACCGAACGGTTCGGATCGTAGCCGAAGGTGACGTCCCTAAACTCGACCGAGCCGTCCATTTCGGGCGAAAGCACCTCGGCATTGGGTTTGTCCTTAACATCGATCTTGACGTCGAGCACATCGGTCAGGCGCTTGCCTGAGGCCATGGCGCGCTGCATGACCGAATATTGCAGGGTGAGTGAGCGGATCGGGTCAAAGAAGCGCTGGATGTAAAATAGGTAGGCTACCAACACGCCCACATCTATACGGCTATTCATGACCATCGAGCCGCCGACCACAATAACGGCGGCCAAGGCGAGGCCGGTGATGCCATCGACGATGGGCACCATGACCAGTGCATATCTGGCAGCGATCAGGTGGGTCCTGAGGTTGGCATGGGCCCGATCGTCAAAAAGACTGAAATTCACCTGCTGGCGGTCCATTGACTGTATGGTCCGCACGCCGTGAATGGCTTCGGCCAGCGCGCCATTGACGACGGAATTGGTTTCGTGTGCAGCCATGAAGGCGTCGCGGGCACGCGGCAACCAGACAATGCGGACGATCACCAGGATCGGCAGAACCGATAGCGTCAGGAGGCCGAGGCGAAAGTCGAGCCACAGCATTACGAAAACGATGCCGAAGAGAAGCGCAACATCGCCTAGGGAATATACCGAAGTTTCCAGGAACTCCTGTATGGAGTTAACGTCGCCTTGCAGGCGCGACATCAGGCGTCCGACCTCGGTCTTGTCCATGAAAGAGAGCGAAACCTTTTGCAGATGGCCAAACATGGCGCGGCGGATGTCGAACAGGACAGTTTCGGCCATTTTCCCATCCAAGGCTTCCTGCATGTAGCCGGCGGCGAAATTGACCAAAATCGCCGAAAGGAACGCGCCGACGGCCGCAAGCTGGGCTGAGCGATCGGGCCTTGCCGGGTTCATGCCGAGGTCGATCGCGTAGCGGATGATCAAGGGGATGAGAAGCTGCGTCCCGGTGAAGATCAGCATCGCGACAATCGTGACAACTACCTTTGCCCGGTAGGGATGGACGAAGCCCCAGATGCGACGGAGGATGCTCTTGTCGAAAGCCCGGCCGAACATCTCCTCCTCGATCCGGTGCGAGCCGACGACCGCGCGCGGAGGGCGTCTCCCGTCGTCACGTTCGGCTTCGAGTTCGCCGCGGCCCTGGTCCATCAGCGGGCGCCCCCATCCTGGCTAATAATGCTATCACCCGGGCGCGTCTGGAGATCGTAAAGGGCCCTGTAGCGTCCCCGCTTCGCCAGAAGCTCTTCATGCGTGCCGCGTTCTACGATTTCGCCTTTATCGACAAAAAGGATTTGATCGGCATGCTTAAGCGCACTCAGCCGGTGCGCGATGATGATCGTCACCCGATCCTTTGCGAAGCGCCGCATCGCCGCGCGAATGCGCAGCTCGGTGCCGGCATCGATCGCGGCCATCGAGTCGTCGAAAATGATGACGGAGGGGCGCAGCATCATGGTGCGAGCAATCGTCAGACGCTGGCGCTGGCCGCCAGAGAGAGAAACGCCGCGTTCGCCCACGACCGTCTCATACCCTGCCGGGAGCCCGAGGATGTAGTCGTGGAGCTGGGCGAATTCTCCAGCGCGTTCAATTCGCTGTCTCTTCGCCCAGGGATCGCCATAAGCGATGTTGTTCTCGATCGTTGTGGTGAATAGGAACGCATCCTGCTGTACAACCGCGACCGCCTTGCGAAGGCTCTCGAGGGTGACATTGCGTATGTCCTGGCCGTCCAACGTGATGGCGCCACCAGTCACGTCGTAAAAGCGGGGGACCAGATGAGCCATCGTCGATTTGCCGGAACCCGGCGGACCGACGATCGCGATCGTCTCGCCTCTCCGGGCCTCAAAGCTGAGGTTCTTCAGAATGGCGCGGTTTTCGGCGTTGGGGTAGGCAAATGAGACATTGTGGAAGCGCAGAGTGCCGTCACTTATCTCAAGCGGTCTGGCCTCGAGAGCATCCCTGATTGTGATCTCCTGATCGAGGAGACCGAAAAGCCGCGAACCGCAGCTAGAAGCGCGGGCAAACGCATTGACCATGAGACCGATCTGGCGGACTGGCATTTGCAGCATGGTCATGAAGGTCAGGAAGGTCGCCATGGTTCCGACGCTGATCTCGCCAGCGACGAGCTTGTTGCCACCGATCCCAAGCACCAATCCCATTGCGAAAAAGTAGGACAAGGTCATCGCCGACGTGTTTGGTACGTAGATGTCAACGAGATCGTTGGCGAGGTCGAGCGCGTTCTTGGAAGCGCCGTCGAACTTCAGCATCTCATAGGATTGAGCCGCAAAAGCGCGGACCACACGGATACCTGCGAGATTTTCCTTCATCACGCGGCTTAGTACCGAAAGGCGCTCATAGAGGTCGAGCCAGGTGGCGCGCAGCCTGAGCTGTGTGGTCGATGAGCGCCAAGCGACAAAAGGCACGAAGCTGAGCGCGGCCAAGCCGAGCATGGGATCGGTCGAGATCATCATGTAAGCGCCAATCCCGATCAGCATGGTCAGCAGGAGCACCCGCATGAGCCCGGTGGAAAAATACATCCGCACGCCTTCGAGATCGAGCATTCCGGCGGTTATCAGATCGCCTGAATGGACCCGGTCGTGAAAGGAAAAGCTGAGACGCTGGATCTTGTCGTAGTAGGCGAGCCGCAATTCGTACGCGACATGATGCCCGACGGCTTCGGCAAAATAGTTCTGCGCCATCGTGAAAACGCCGCGTAGCGCGCTGACGGCGAGCAGCAGGAGAGCCGGGGCCCAGAGCGCTTGTCCTGCCGCGGCCCCCGCGACACCGCCCCCGATAGCTGTCTGAGTCTGGTCGACAGCCCGGCCGAGAAGCTGGGGAATGAGCAACTGGAGGATTGCCGCCATGATCGTCGAGCCCATAGCGAGGGCAACCTGCCACGGATGGCGCAGATTCATACGCGTGATGCGCAACAGCGTACTCAAATCCCGGCCCCAGCGCGCCGCTTCAACATGGGTCAACGAATTCAGTGCGTTCGTTGCGCTGCTGACAGCATCACTGTTCACGGGTGTATTCCCGACTGCATTTTGTGCCTTCGAGGAAAGCCGAAGCAGACATCATCAAAGGCATCCGCCATTGTTAATCCCGTCCTCAACCTGCAGCCGTGCCCGTTCCCACAAGCCGAGCCGCCGCTTTACTTAGTGGCATGTCGATCACCGTGATTCCGCTTGCCGCAAGGAAACGCGCTTCGTTTCTGGTCAGGGTTTCCGCGTCCATTACGGTGCAATAGGGACCGCGGGAGCGCTTCATGATCTGTCTGGCGTAGGTGCGCAGCATCTGATCGTTGAAGCGGCAGCCAACGAAGAAAAATCCACGGGTAATGCGCCGTTCCTTCACAGCGTCTGGGATCGGTGTCTGGATATCAATTTCGGACAGGACTTCGACGTAGTCGGAATCTGCGACGAGAAAGTTTTGCGCGGGCGTAATACTCCCGTGAGGTGAATAGAGAACCGTCTTGGCCCCCAATCGGCGGTCGAGCTCCCTCCCGGACAAATCGTAGGTTTTCGTCCAAATGTTGCCGATTTCATTCGCGCGCGTGACGCCTTGTATCTCAACGACGTCCGTTCGGCCCGTCTCTACCAGAGCCGTGCGCATCGCGCTGTCATACCAGCTGTCGATGATGAGGGAGAGTGGCAGCCTTGCGAGCCAGGCGTGGAAGGGGGTCGGCCCCACCGGCGCTGCGAATATGTCGGTCATCCAAGCTTGAAGGGTCCGGCGATGCCGGCGCTGTTCGATGAACTGCGCAACCGACCACATATTGGTGCGGATCCTGGAAGGGGCAGGAGCCCGTGCGTTGAGTGCCGCGGCAACAACCTCCGGGGTATGCGGCACAGGCGGTTCCACACAGTTCAACTCAAGAAGACCCGGACCGAGATAGGGGATCACCTCATCGGCGGCGAGCGCTCCCTTCGCCAGGTCAAGCAGCTTTTCAGCAAAACTGTCCCGCACAATGACGAGGTGGCCCGATGTCTGGATCGTGTTCATCTCGTTTCCTCGCGACGCACCTAGGGGCAGCATCAGCCCTCTTCGGAAATCTTCCTTGCCTCGACGGTGATCGGCAGACGCGTATCACGTGGGAGATCGGGTAGGAGGAGCCGCCACCCGTTCCTGAGCGTGACCGTTCCGCCCCACAACTCTTCCTTCTCGAGTTTGATGATCGGCTCTTCGAGGTCCTTTTTGGGGACATACGCCGACAAACCAGCATCGGTCCTGCGGATCATGACTTTCATCTGGCCGTCCCTTCATTGGTATTGCCTTCAGCACTGCAGGGCGCCTCGGCCTTGTCGAGGCTCATCAGTTCACGCGCTCGCATACCGACGACGGTGCCACGGTCGATCCACTCGACCGCATAGATGAAGAACTGCTGGAGAAAGGTGCCAATGTCGCGCACATATCCCTCGTCCCCCTTCCGCACGAGATTTTCGCCGATCTCCCTGCCAGGATAGGTGCCGTCATTCTTTATGTGGCGAGTGGCACGTACCCGCTCTCCCGGCATGAATCGTGGAGGCCTGCGGATTTCGATCTCCTCTTCGGGTCCGAGCGACATGTCCGTTCCCTCATTTCTCTTGCGGCTGAGATTGCGAACAAGGCGTTCCAGGCGTCCTGCGTAGGCAGCCCCCAACCATGTCGGCAGTCCAATGTCCGTTACGCAGGAACGCAGGTCTTCGGCACCGGACATACCGAGGCACATTGCTGCGCATCGAAGACCCCCTCGCATTCGGTGCACTTCTGTGACTCGATCACGTAGCTCTCGCCTTTGAACTTGATCGCGCCGGAAGGACATTCGAATTCGCAGGCGCCGCATTGGGTGCATTGGGATGCGATGATCTTGAAAGCCATTTTAACTCCTGGTCCGAATGAATGAGACAGCTCAGGCCGTCGCCGCGAGTGTGGGGGTCCCAGACGCGGCGATGTAAATCGCGCTGATTGCTGTGTCGATATAGTCATGGGCACAGGCGTCGGTGGCTCTGATTCCAGCCTCCGCGAGCTGATCCTGCGGGCAATTTCCGATCTTGGCGCACAGCACGATATCTATGCCTTGAAGCGCTGCGATGACGCCATCGAGGGCGGCTTCTGCGCCCCAGCCGCCGAGGCAATACTTGTCCACCTTCCGATGCCCGACGAAGCTGATCCCTTTCAGCGAGGCTTGATAAACCTGGAATTCCTTCGCATGGCCGAAATGCTCATTGACGCGGCCGCCGCCCTTGGTCGCCACCGCGAAGAGAAGGGACTTGCCGCGGCTCGCTGCCTTGACCAATCCGATCGCTTCTCTCCTAGCCTCGACGTGATCACGGCGCTCCTCCGCGACCAGCTCCCGATAGGCCTTGCGTTTGCTGGCATCGTAGGTGACCTCGCCGGGAATCCGGTCGACTGTGAATTCCTGGCCACGATCTTCTCCGAGCAGGCCCACGGCATCTGCCCGGCACTGCCGGCAGTGCCGCATCAACTGGGCGCCACCTTCGACACGATCCTGAAGAGCCTTCATCTCCATTGCGTTTGGGCCGCGCTGCCCGCTCAGTCCGTAATGCGTGCCGTGTGCCGGGTCCGAAATCAGCGACATAAGGTTGTGCAGGAACGCGCCTCGCTCCTTAACCCATCTATTCACCTCGATCAGATGCTCATCGTTCACGCCCGGGATCACCACCGAGTTGATTTTGGTGAGGATGCCCCGCGCGGTAAGCATCTCCAGGCCCAACATCTGCCGCTGGTGCAGGATCCGGGTGGCTTCAATGCCGACGTAGCGGCGATGATCGTGAAAGATCCAAGGATAGATCTTTGCACCGACCTCAGGGTCGACCATGTTGATCGTGATCGTCACGTGATCGACATTCATGTCAGCAAGCTCATCGACATGGTCGGGCAGCGCCAGCCCATTCGTGGATATGCAAAACTTGATGTCTGGGATTTCCCTGGCGACCCGGGCGAAGGTCTCCTTGGTCTTCTTCCAGTCGTAGCAGGCGTCGCCCGGTCCGGCGATGCCGAGCACGGAAAGCTGCGGCACCTCGTTGGCGACCGCGATCACCTTGCGTAGCGCCTGGTCGGGCGTCAGCTTTTCAGAGGCCACCCCAGGCCGGCTTTCGTTGGCGCAGTCATATTTGCGATTGCAGTAGTTGCACTGGATGTTGCAGCCCGGCGCGACCGCGACGTGCATGCGGGCGAAATAATGATGCGCCTCTTCTGAAAAGCAGGGGTGATCCTTGATCTTCTCCCAGACAGCCGGATCCGTGTCGTCGGGCTTTGTCGACGAGCCGCAGGACGAAGACGCGCAGCCCCCGGGTTTCATGGTGCCAAGCAACTGGTCACCGAATGTCGTGCTGAGGCTCTCAAGCGAAATTGCCGGTGCGGACATGAACGGCTCCGTTGCTGCGTGATGTCGCAGTTCAAAGCGCAAGAGCTATGCCCAGCCCAAAGAGCTGTTTCGGTTCATGAATAGGGTTCCCGTGTCAGATTCCTTCGGATTGCTCCGACACACCTGTCGGGCTTACGACAGTGGACAAGCAAATAGGGTCGCGAGGCTAGCAGCCTCGGGCGCGCAGAGTGTGAGCGAGACCACTCCGGGCTGCTTACGCTTGACGTCATCGCGACGTCCCGAATTTCTTAACCTTGATACCATGCCGGCGCAGGGCGTAGCCGATTTTCCAGGGCGTGAGGCCAAGGATACGAGCCGCCCTGGCAAAACCCAACCGGCCTTGTCAATCGCGTCGATCAGCGACTAGCGTTCCGTCAGATGCGGGCGACAAGCGGCATGGTTCGGACGCTGGCCGTAAGGGGAGATACCTTGCTGCGGAGGCGCCGATGCGACTGGCCGGCAGCCGCAATCCGCTCGATCTGTTACAGCCTGTGGTATGAGGCGGCGAGTGCCTGATTGAGGTGCGAGGGTATTGCCGGCAGTGGCGGCAATCTCCGGCTCTCCTTCAGCGTCCAGACGACGACTTCTCCATCACGCGTCTGCAGAAACGTGGGCAGGACGTTCACGACAATTGGCCAGCGTATGGCGAGCGTAATCTCCAGCTCGCTTGGGGCGGTCAGCACCTTCACATATCGTAGAGTCCCTGAGCGCGGTATCTGCTTAGGGCATGCGTGCGCCGGTCATCCGAATTTAAAGAGGATTCCGAAACCGCCGCGTGGATAGTTCCACTCGATCTCACCACTCGTCCCGCACAAAATCCGGCAGGTGCCGCACTCCATGCAGCCGTCGGCAGTGATCTCCACTTGACCCTTGTCGTTCAACTCATAACATTTCGCCGGGCAGACGTGGGTCAGCGCGAGCAAATTCGCGCTCGGCTTCTGGTGCGGTCGCACTTTGATGTGCGGGCGGCCGGAATCCACCAAGTAGCGGTTCTGGTAAAGCTTGTCCTCGACACGTGACTTCGTCGCTGCGCTGGTCATTTCGTCTCCCCTCAGCGCCACGCCAATGCAAGGCGGACCGCGTCGCTGACCAGCCCCCAGCGCGAGCGCGCCTTGATGAAGGCCGCCGTGGTCGCCTTTTCCTTCTCGATCTTCGGCGTGCCGTCGACACGCATGAAGTTCTGCGCAGCTTGCGACATCAACCGCGGATAAGTCGTGAAATAATTGCATGAATTGGTGTGGAGCAAGGCCGGCATGTCTTTGTATTTCCTCAGGTCCTTGACCACGAAGGACTTGTCCAGCATGGCTTTGTAAAGGGCGAGATTCCGTTTGTTCATCGGACCGTTGCGGCTCTTGACCTCGACGATTGCCTCAGCCGCAATGCGGCCGGAGGTCATGGCGAGGTTCGAACCCTCGCGGTGAATGGCGTTGTTCAGTTGCGCGGCATCGCCGACCACGACCCAACCATCGCCAAAGAGCTGCGGAATAGCCTTGTAGCCGCCTTCGGGAATGAGGTGTGCGGAATATTCTTTCACTTCCGAGCCGGCGATCAGCGGACGGATCGAAGGATGGCTCTTCAAGGCATCAAGGAGAACGTAGGGGCTCTCGACCATCGCGGCAAAATCGGAGACGAGGCAGCCAATGCCCAGTGAGATGGACTCCTTGTTGGTATAGAGGAAGCCGAGCCCGGCCATGCTGCGGGAGGTCGTGCCCACCGCCTCGATCACGCAGCCCTCATCGCCCTTTACGCCGAACCGCTGCTCAATGACCTCTTCGGGCAAGAAATGCATTTCCTTGACGGCGAGGGCCACGGTTTGCGGCTTTGGCATCTCGCGCAGGCCGGCTCGAGTGCCAAGCAGTCCGCAGACACCTTCTGCGAGAACGACCACGTCCGCGTAGATGGCTCCGCCCGCCCGGTCTGTGCGGACGCCGATCACCCTGTCATTGGCATCACGGATGAGTTCCGTCACGGTCGTCTCGCACAGAACGGTCGCGCCGGCGGCGCGCACCTTACGCGAAAACCATTTATCGAACTGGGCACGGATGATCGTGTATCGGTTGGGCTTCGCCTCATTGAAGTCGTCCGACCTATAGTGAATCCCGGTATGGGATGTGTCGTCCATGACCCAAAGCCGCTGTTCAACCAAATGCCGCTCGAGAGGCGCATCATCCCGGAAATCCGGGATGATCTTCTCCAGCATGTTCGCGTACATGATGGCACCCTGGACATTTTTGGAGCCCGGATATTCACCCCGCTCCAACTGCAGCACCTTCAGGCCATGGCTGGCCATGGTGTAAGCAGCTGCGTTTCCGGACATGCCTGCCCCAACAACAATGGCGTCGAAGTTTTCCTCGATCATGTCCATCCCCTTAGCTCGAAAGCTTATCGCGACTGTGGGGCGACAGCCGCCGGGTGAAGGCTTCCGTCAGTGCGGGCAGGAAGCGGATCGCGTCGGTGACGATTCCGAGGTGAGCGAAATCGAAAATCGGCGCGTTCGGGTCGGTGTTGATGGCCACGATGAGATCCGCCCCCTCCACGCCAACCCGATGCTGGACGGCGCCGGAAATCCCGGCCGCTATGTAAAGCTTCGGCCGGATCGTCTTGCCAGTTTGGCCGATCTGCCGATCAGCTGGCATCCAGCTCTTCTGGACCAACGGACGCGAACAGCCGTGCTCGGCGCCGATTGCTCGTGCGAGGTTCTTCACAAGCTGCAGGTTCTCCGCCGCGCCAAGACCAAGGCCTCCCGCAACCACGACGTCGGCATAGGCAAGGTTTGCCTTCGCCGACTGATTGTCCGGCAGGAAGCCGAGGACTTTGGTAGCGATCTCGTCCTCGGCAAGCGAAAGCTTGTGCCGGATGACACGCCCGACCGGTTTATCCGTCCGCTGCGGCATGGGCATGACCCTCGGCCGCACGGTCGCCATCTGCGGGCGGAAATTGAGCGTATAGATCGTGCACAACAAGGAACCGCCGAAAGTCGGACGCGTGGCGGCGAGCGAACTGTCGGTATCCACATCGAGTTCGGTGCAGTCGGCCGTGAGCCCCGTCTGCAAGGTCGTCGCCACGGAGCCGGCAAGATCCCTGCCCAGTGTGGTGGCACCGAGAAGAAGGATTTCGGGTTTGTGGGTATCGACCAGATCCGTCAGCGCCTTGGTGAAAGGTTCATTCCGATAGTCGGCGAGCAGGGGCGCCTCGGCGATGTAGACAAGGTCAGCGCCATACGCGAATGCTTCGGCAACGGCGTTCCCGACGGCCTCTCCCGGCGGTCCAAGCACGACGCCTGCAAGCTGGACCTGAAGCTTGTCTGCTAAGTTCCGGCCTTCGCCGAGCAGTTCGAATGATACCGGATGGACCTCGCCACGTTCGAGCTCGATGAAAACCCAAACGTGCCGATAGTCCTTGAAATGGGCGGGCAACTCCTTCTTTATGCCGGCGCGGCCGGCGGCAGGGCGAGGGGTTTCTCCGTTCGCGGTCGACATCGTTTTGCTCCTTGCCGTCACGCGCCGCCGTTAAAGGCGAGCTCATGTTCCAGCGCCGGCTGGCGGGTGAAGATTGCGGTGATGAGTTCGTCAGCGACATCGCGCAAGGCCTTCTCGGCGGTGTCGATTTGTGCCGCCTTTTCAGCTCGAGCAGGAGGGGCGAAAACACGTTTGACGACGGTCGGTGAACCGCGCAGGCCGCATTTGGTGAGATCCTCAATGCCGGCGTCGGCCGCGCTCCATTTCAAGACCTGGCTGCGCGCGGCGCACAAGGCGTCCTGGATCGAGCCCCGGCGGATCTCGTTTGTGCCTTCCAGCATGGTGATGAGGCAAGGGAGCCTGCTCTTCAGCATCTGTGTGCCGCCTTCGGAACGGCGCTCGACCTTGATCTCGCGTGCAGCAAGGTCGACAGAAGGGATCTTCGCGACATAGGTCAGTTGCAGGAGTCCGAGGCGCTTGGCGATGCCGGGCCCGACCTGGGCGGTGTCGCCATCGATCGTCTGCTTGCCGGTGAAGACGAGGTCTGGCGTGCCGAACGTCTCGCCAATCTTCGCGATTGCCTGGGAAAGGGCGAACGAGGTTGCCAGCGTGTCGGAGCCGGCAAAATAGCGGTCGGTCAAGAGCACCGCTCGGTCGGCGCCGTAACCGAGCGCCTTGCGCAGCGCGTCCTCTGCCATGGGCGGACCCATGGTGAGCACAGTGACTTCGCCACCATGGGCGTCGCGCAGTCTGAGCGCTTCTTCGAGGGCGAACAGGTCGTAAGGGTTGATGATGGTCGGAACACCCTGGCGCATGAT
Organism: Mesorhizobium sp. M0676; assembly: GCF_040320535.1. Classification (NCBI taxonomy): domain Bacteria; kingdom Pseudomonadati; phylum Pseudomonadota; class Alphaproteobacteria; order Hyphomicrobiales; family Phyllobacteriaceae; genus Mesorhizobium; species Mesorhizobium sp. M0676. The sequence continues at coordinate 48,055 of NZ_JAMYPU010000028.1, read as the reverse complement.
CGTGTTCGTGACCGGATGGACCCTTATCTGTGCCGAGTCCGGCACCTGCTTGATGCAGATTACGATGTGCATTGGCGGTTTCTCTAGGCTCGTGTCCGGGTCCGGCATTGCGGTTATCTCCTTTGTCCGCATTATTCGTGCCAAGTCTCTTGCGCTCCCCCTTTCCTACAACTTCGGCTGGTTGCTTCTGACGGCGCTGTGGTGATGACCGGATTTGGCGGCTGCTCGACATTGTCGCGTCGCACCCTTGTCGCCGATCATTCCCGTCCGAACCGCTTCAGTACCGAGTCGAACGGAACAAAGGTGTGACCCGGCGCGGCAGGTTTGTTCGGATCGTGGTCCTTGAGCACCTTGAAAATCCGATGCGTGAGCGGCGAGGAAATCGCAAAGTCCTCGTAAGCTCGTTCGAGCGTTGCGCGCACCCTCGCGGCAATCACCTGGTCGGGCAGACCGGAGAAATCTTCTTCGGCGAGGTATTGGCCCACACGCTTCAGGATATGGAGCCGCGAGACATTCAGTACCTTCGGGTCATAGGCGACGCCTAGGACTGAGAAGAATTCCTCTGCAGCCGACAAGCGCTTCAGTCGTGCGAGGATGTCGGTGACATCCATGGGGCGGCTGTCAGCGGAACAATTCATTGCATTCTTCCTGGTCGCAAAACTGTGGCCTCTGTGCGCTCGCGCACGGCTGACTTGGACCCGCACAGCTCGATGAGAGATGCCTCGCTGCACATTCCATCGTAGAGCTCGACCAGTCGAGTTGCAGTGACGGTCGATTTGGTCTCGGCCGCCTCGCGTCGGACGCGGGCCACCATCGCGGCTGCCAGATCCGGGTCGAGATCGCGACCGCTTTCGCTCAGCACATGGGCAATCGCAGTGGCGCCGGAATGCTTGCCGATGACGATCCGCCGGCAGCGGCCCACGAGAGTCGGATCGAGCCCCTGATAAGTACGCGAGTCCTTCAGCAGCCCTGCGACGTGAATGCCGGATTCGTGGGTGAAAACATCGGCGCCGACGACCGGCTTAGTGGCTGCGGTCTGCCGGCGGGCGGCCCAAGCCACCTGGGCGGCGAGGCCGGGCAATGCGGTCAGCTCAATGCCGGTGTCTGCGCCGTCGAAGACTGCCATTGCGGCGGCCACCTCCTCCAGCGCGGCATTGCCCGCACGCTCGCCGAGCCCCAGGACGGTGACGGAGGCATGGCGCGCGCCTGCGCGGATCGCAGCCAGCGTGTTGGCGCCAGCAAGTCCGAGATCGTTGTGCGCATGAAATTCAAGGTCGATTGGAGACTGCACCACGAGCTGGGCGACAAGTTCGAAGGTCGAAAACGGGTCGAGAACACCGACTGTGTCGGCCAGCCTCACGCGGCTTGCGCCGGCGCGTGCGGCCGTCTCGATGACGCGGGCGAGATGATCCCGATTGGCCCGCGAGGCATCCTCGCAGCCCACCGCGACGAAGAAGCCGGCATCGGCGGCGCGCCTGACCATATGATCGATGACCTGGAGCGCTCCCGCCTTGTCGAGGCCGAGCTTGGCGGCAAGTTGGATGTCCGACGCAGGCAGCGACAAATTGACCGCTTGGACGCCGCTCTCGATCGCTGCATCGAGATCCAACGACGTCATCCGGCACCAGGCCATGAGCCGAACCGGAAGACGCCGCGCTACCACGGCGCGAATTGTTTCCATCTCGTCGACGCCCATGACCGGCGTGCCGATCTCGATCTCTGTCACGCCGGCCGCCGCAAGAGACTCAGCGATCTCCAGCTTTTCCGTCGTGGTGAAGGCGACGCCCGGCGCCTGCTCGCCATCGCGCAAGGTCGTATCGTTGAGGGAGACATGACCGGTCATGACAGGCAGCCTGTTCTTCTGCGGCTCACGCATAGACCGGACTACCCGGCCCAGAACCGGAAAAGCTGCGCAGCTTCCCCACGATTCCCGGCATGACCTCGAGCACCCGGTCGATGTCCTCTTCGCTGTTGTCCCGCGCCAAGGAGAAGCGGACTGCCGCGTGTGGCGTTTTCATCGCGCTTAGGACATGGCTTGGTTCCAGAGACCCGGAGGTGCAGGCCGAGCCAGAGGAACACGCGATGCCAATGCGGCTGAGGAGAAGTGGAATTCCATCACTTTCGACATGTTCGAAGGAGATGTTTGCGGTGTTGGGCAACCGTTGCAAGGGATCACCAGTGACACAGGTGCTTGGGATGCGCTGGAGGATCCCGCCCTCCAGGCGATCGCGGAGCGACTTTACCCGTGTGGTCTCGTCGTCCATGAATTTCAAGGCGAGTTCGGCCGCCGTGCCGAGCCCGGCTATGCCGGGCGTATTCTCGGTGCCAGCACGCCGGTTGTGCTCTTGGTGACCCCCCTTGATCAGCGAATGGAAATCGACGCCACGTTTTACGAAAAGCGCACCGATCCCTTTCGGCCCGTGCAGCTTGTGGCCGGAGAGCGACAGCATGTCGATTGCGGTCGACTTCAGGTCCATCGGAAGCTTGCCGACCGCCTGCACAGCATCGGTATGGAATAGGGCGCCCACTTCCTTGGCCAACTCGGAAAGCCTTGTCACGGGGAAGATCACACCAGTCTCGTTGTTCGCCCACATTATTGACACGATTGCAACCTGTGGGGTTAGGGCGGCCATATAGGCGTCGAGATCGAGCCGACCACGGCAATCCACCGGGATCCTGTGCACCTTGAGGCGGCGGGTCTTCTCAAGATGCGCGCAGAGCGTCAGCACGGCGGGATGCTCGACCGCGGACGTCACGATCTCGGTCCGGTTGGGCGCCGCCTCGAGCGCTGAAAGAAGCGCTGCATTGTCGCTTTCTGTCCCACCCGAGGTGAAAGTGATCTCATCCTCGAACTCCGCGCCGATCAGAGCTTGCAACTGCCTCCGCGCCTTTCTCACCGCCGCACTGACTGAGGCGCCAAGAGCGTGTGCCGACGAAGGGTTGCCGAATTGATCCCTAAAGAACGGCAACATCGCTTGCACGACCTCAGGATCGACCCGTGTGGTTGCGTTGTTGTCGAGGTAGACAGGCTTCATAGGTGCGATCCTCAGTTAAACAGAATGACGCGAGCGCTAGACCGACTCGTTGAGCCTCTGGCGCATGCCGTTGATGATCATTTGAACTGGCAGCGCGCGCAGGCGCCCGGAGTGTTTGACGTAAACCGGATCTCCGTCGATATGGACATGTTCGCAGTGGCCGTAGGTCAGCCGGCAGGTAAGGACGCCCGAACGCGATAACGCTACCGATGAGCCGAATTTGGCGCAGCGGCGCGATTTGTCCGCAAGCAGCTCGGGTGCCACCAGGAACCGAGCTGCTTCGGGAGGCGACGTTCTTTGAATCCTACTGGGAGCGAATGGCGGTCCCGAGATCGGCTTTGACCTTGTCTTGTTTTTTAGGACGGGGGCATCTGTTGTGCCGGCCATATAAGTCTCCTCTGCCGCAAAATCACTCTGTCGGCCGCACAGGCGCTTCGGGCGTTTAACTGAAGGACTTGCCGCAGCCGCACTTTTCGCGCGCATTGGGGTTATCGAAGACAAAACCGGAAGATTGGAGCCCGGTGAGGAAGTCGACGGTCATGCCGGCTACATGGGGTTGGGAGCCCGCGTCCACGAACAGCTTGACCCCATCTGTGTCAGTGATCGCGTCGCCCTCGCGCGACACGCTCTCCAGGCCCATTAAGTATTTGAAGCCTGCGCAGCCGCCGGCCTCGACCATAATGCGAAAGCCTTCCGCCGGCTCGCTGGCACGGCAAAGAGCAGTCTTGAAGGCGGCAACAGCGTTGTCGGTGAGCGTAATCATGGCTCCATTCTCCTCAGTCCGCGACCTGCTTGCCCATCACGTTGCATGCACCGTGCCAAAGCCAAAAAACGTTTCAACACAGCGCGGCATCTCTCGCACTGGTGCCTCTTGATTGCTGATAAGGTGTCGGCCAATCGACACGTGCTGTCGGGTTTGTCGGGTCCGGCACGAGGGATGTTGGCCTGAGTTCTTGGGTGAACTCACATCACCAAGGACAGAACTTCTTCTGAGCTTGCCTCGGCGCAATTGGCACGGTTTTTGAAGCTCCGTTTGGCGAGACGGCAAGAGCATGCCGATCCACAACCATGCCGTGGGTGCCATCGCGATGGATGGGGCGAAGCAAGGGAGTAACATGTCAGGACCGTGGTCAGATACGCGTTGTTGGCAAAGCAGCGCCGCTCGTGGCATCCGAATGCCCGCTTGGCCGATTGCGACAACATCCATACTGGCTCACCACCGCCCAGTAGCCGCCGACCGGCTCGATGGGATGCCATCGGCATGTGGCTGCTCGCCAGTTTTCGCATCGGTGCGACGCCGTGCGCACGCTGTCCAGCGACACCTTGTTCATGGGCCAGCAGCAGATCAGGATCGAGCATTTCGGCGCGCCTTATCGGCTGAAGATTCCCGGGCAGGGCAGATGATCCTCACACGTCGTAGAAACAGGGGTAAGCATGGACCAACGCGAGAAACCGTCGCCCGACGAAATCCGGCGGGCGTGCAAAGACAATCCGAAGATCCGGGAGCATGATCTCGCCGCTCGATTGGGCATTTCGGAAGCCGAGTTGGTCGCGGCGCATTGTGGTCACGGCGCGGTGCGCATCGAGCCGCGCGTCGATGATCTGCTGACCGGCCTCGAAGCGGTCGGCGAGGTGATGGCGGTCACCAGCAACGAAAGTGCCGTGCACCAAAAGATTGGCGTCTACGGCAAAGTGGTCACCGGCAACCAGCATGCCATACTGCTCGGCGACGAGATCGACCTGCGCATCTTCCCGAAAGCGTGGGCGTATGGCTTCGCCGTCGAGAAGCGCGAGGGGGCCGAGATCCGCCGCAGCCTGCAATTCTTTGATGCCACCGGCGAGGCGATGCACAAAGCTCATCTCACGCCCGCCTCGAACCTGCAGGCCTATCAGGATCTGACGGCAGAGCTTGTATCCCCCGACCAGGAGCCGATCATATCGCTCGAGGCGAGCGGGGCGCGCGATAACGCAGTGAGTCCAGACCACGCCACCACGGTCGACGACCTACGCGAGCACTGGGGCCGGCTAAGCGACGTGCATCAGTTCTACCATATGTTGAAGACACTGAAGCTCAGCCGCTGCCAGGCGATGCGTATGGCCGACGAGGATGACGCCTGGCTACTCGACAATGATGCCATTGGCGCCCTGTTCCAACAGGCGGCCGAAGACGAGATGCCGATCATGTGCTTTGTCGGCAATCGTGGTTGCATTCAGATCCATTCCGGCCCGATCAGGTCGGTCAAGCAGATCGGGCCGCGGATCAATGTGCTCGAAGAGACCTTCCATCTGCATCTTAGGACCCATCGCATCCGCGAGGTCTGGGCCGTGCGCAAGCCGACGAGGGATGGTCACGTTACGTCCATTGAAGCCTATGGCGCGGACGGCAAGATGATCATCCAGTTCTTCGGCACGCGCAAGGAAGGCGAACGCGAGGGCAGCGACTGGCGGTTTCTGGCCGAGAGTCTGCCACGCGTTCCCGGTCCGACCTCCAGGGGTGTGTTGACTGCCGACAGGTCCTCGGATTGAATTGGCCGCGATAGGACTCAGCACCACGTTCCGACAGCGGCTCGCGAGCAAATCTAGGTCCATGAGCGGAAAGGATGCCGTCGTAGCGCATGCGCATGGTCAGGTGATGCACGCCGGAATGGACCGCATCTATACAGTCAAGCTGGTCGCCGGTCGGCACCGGTGCGCACGAGTGCATCGCCGTCTGCCGGAAAAGCCTTGCAGCGCCTGCGAGCGATAAAACGCATACGCCATCAGCGCCGAACCGAAGCGCGGCTTGACCTTTTTGATATTTCCGATCGTCTCGCGCAAGCGCCGTCGGGTCTTCTCGGACCGCACCCGATCCTTGCGCTGGATCGCGTCATTGCTCAATCCGGGCCGTGCGAGCGATCTACTCGCTCGTCGACCGGCAGGCTGTGCAGCAACAGCCAAGCCGAACAGCCCGATGTCGCGGGCTCGACAAAACCGACCACGGATGTCGGTTGTCGGACGTTGTCATAAGAATGATGGACAGGTGATCATCAGCGGCAGACCCAGCGCAGGCTGGCATTGCTTGGTGCACCGCCATGGCTACCCTATCCGGCACGCGACTTGCTTCGACAATTTGATCAGCAGGGCAGAGGTGATTGACCAGTCTCTCAACCCTAACGGGGAAGCGGCCGCTTTGCTTCACGACCGGAGCGCGGCGGAGATGCCCCTCTGATCGACTTCGCAACCCATCTCATCCGCGCTGGTGCAGGTGGGCTGTATCAGGCGACAGAATCTAGAAGGCGCCCGACAAGAGACGTGCCCATGCTGGAATCGACTTTATGAACAGCGGTGCAATCTCAATTGAGCCATGAACGCCAATGTAGAGAAAACAAAATGGCGACCAACCCCGTTCCAGATCATGTCCCGCCCGAAATGGTGAGGGACTTCAGCCTGTTTACATCGCCAGGGATGCCACCAACACCCAACGGGGATCCACACGCAGCTGTCGCTTGCGTACATGACGGGCCTCCGATCTTTTACTCCCGCTACAACACGCAAGATGGCCGGGGTACCTGGGTCATCACCCGTGCCGCGGACCAGCGGAAGGTGCTGCAGGACGCAGAGACTTTTTCCAGCCATCGCAGCATCTTCTCCTCCATACTGGGTGAGAACTGGCCGACGATCCCGCTTGAGCTCGATCCACCGGCCCATGGCGTCTTTCGCTCACTGCTTAATCCGCTGCTTTCGCCAAAGCGGGTGTTGGCTTTGGAACCGGCTGTCCGCGAACGGGCGGTCGAGCTGATCGAAAGGATCGCCGCGTCGCGCACAAGCTGCGACGTGATGAAGGATTTTGCCTTTCCTTTCGCGGTGAGCACCTTTCTTCGCTTTCTGGGGTTGCCTGATGACCGACTCGATACATTCGTCGGCTGGGGGAAAGATCTGCTCCACGGCGACGATAAGGAACGACCTGTGGCTGCCCGGACGATCGTGGCATTCATCGACGAACTTGCAGCCATGCGCCGCGATGAGGCGGTTGACGATTTCATGACCTTTATAGTGCAGGCACAGGTCGAGGGCCGCCGGCTGACTGACACCCAAGTCCGCGGCATCGGCGTGCTTGTCTTCGTCGCTGGGCTCGACACGGTCGCAGCAGCTATAGGCTTTGACTTGGCGTACCTCGCACGCAACCTCAAAGATCAGCAATTGCTGCGGAGCGAACCGGACCGCATCCCGCTCGCAACCGAAGAATTGCTGCGGGCCTATCCGCCCATTCAGTTGATCCGCGTGGCCACGAAAGATATCGACTTCGAAGGCGCGCCGATCCGGAAGGGGGACTATGTTTCCTGCGCCACGATGATTGCCAATCGTGACCCGGCGGAATTCGAATGCCCCAACACGATTGATTTGGAGCGGGAGGACAACCGCCACGCAGCGTTTGGCTATGGTCCCCACCGTTGCCTTGGCTCACACCTTGCCCGGCGCGAGATTGTCATTGGCCTGGAGGAGTGGCTGGCGCGCATCCCGGCTTTCAGGATCAAGCAGGGTACGGCGCCGATAACTTCTGGCGGCCATGTGTTCGGGATCGAAAATTTGATCCTGGACTGGTCTTAGGCCCGCCCCGAGCCCGGGCACAGACAATGGAGGCAGCGCCATGCGCATCATCGTCCAAAAGGCCAAATGCCAGGGCCACGCGCGATGCGCGGCGCAAGCGCCGGACATCTTTAAACTCGATAATGACGGTTACATCCTGCCTGGTGACATTGAAGTTGCGGAAGGGGAGGAACTGCCTGCATCACGAGGCGCGCGATCCTGTCCTGAACGTGCGCTGGAACTCACCCGCTGCGCGTTTTGAATCGGCCTCATTCAACCGTGAGTCTGGCGGCTTGAACCATGTGGCCGCACTCAGCACGCGACCTCTGTCCCGCACGGTTCACGTCCAACTCTGCAGGGGCATTTCCGGCGCCAGTGTTCCCCGTGAGGCGCAAACGGCAGGGCAGGGGTTCGCGAACAACTCTTCCAATCACACAATTTGCGTCAGAGCCGATGGACCAGACGAGAATTGCCGGACTACTCGACGCGAGGCGACCGGAGTGCCACACCGAAGAACTGCCCGACCCATGTTGCGGCAGGCCGGGTCTGTGCATGATTTGATAGGACCATAGCAGGAGAACGCACCATATTTGCCCAACATTATGCCCGGCTCAGCACCGGCCAATGGCCGCAGCTGGAGAGGAGGTTCGACCAGCATGTGCTTGCCTGTGTGCTTTCACGTGCGCTCGAGGAGATCGAGGCCGGCGAGGCGACGGCGACGGAGGCAACCGGACTTTCACGCGCCGAGTTGCGCGATGTCCTGGTCCGCTGTTTCCCTGCTTTTCCGATCAACGCGTTTGCCTTGGAAGAGGGGAGCGAGCCCGAGCCGGATCTGGAAGAAGAACTTCTGCGCGGACTGCTGCTGGCGCATGCCCGGCCCGACGACAAGGCAGGCGCCCGCTTCGCCAAGATCATCGCCCGGCGTGCCATGCGCAATGACCACCTCTGGCAAGACCTTGGCCTCTTTAGTCGAAGCGACCTCGGCCGCCTGCTCGCCTCGCATTTTCCGACGCTGGCGGCCGGCAACACCCAAAACATGAAATGGAAAAAATACTTTTACCGAAAGCTCTGCGAGGCCGAAGGTTTTTCGCTGTGCAGCTCCCCCAGTTGCCGGGACTGTAATGATTTCGAAAGCTGCTTCGGCCCGGAGGAAGGCGAAAGCCGGCTCACACGGACCAAGGACAACGCCCAGGATTGAGAGCCGCTTGCGTCAGTCGTACAGCGTCAGAGCTCGCGCCACGCCATATGTCTGTTGTCAAATCTCGACGGAGGCCTTGGGGGATTTGAATACTGTGCGCTCGCGATGCTCGCTTCGGCGGGTCGTCGTCATGGCAGGCGCGAGTCGAATGTTTGTTAGATGCCGCCACAACCTAAGCCGGCATCATCAATCGCTACAAGCGCAAGGAGTTGAAGGACACGTTGCGCGATCTTGAGCAGGCCGGACTTGGTGACCAGCTCGTTAGGGTTTCCAATTCATGAGTGGCTAGAGCGATGGCTGTACTGGCGTTCGATCTCGTTTATTTTTCCGGCCTGACGGCAGACCAACTGCTAGGCAGCGTCATCTCACTTCTGGCGTGTTTGCTCCTTTATAACGCTCTGGCTCCGGATCGAGTTAATCGATAGGTCGGCGGCCGCTCGGCGTCACTGCTAATGCCCTGATACGATTTTAGGAAACGGGGTCTGCAGTGTTTCTTCCGCTTCGGCGCCACATAGCTTTCAACCAGGCGAAATGCTCGACGTCGACAGTTACCAGCGGCCGTAGGTTGATGGTCACCGTGTTTGGCGCTCAGGACTTCCTCCGTGCTAGTCAATGGCGAGCATCGGAAGCGATTTTGCAGGTTTTGCGCAGACGGGATTCTGGCTCTGCCCGCCGGTCGGGTTCGTCAAAAGGTGCTAATATAGCGTTGTATGTCCGATCGGCGGTAGTAGCCGCTTACTGATCGCCGGACGGTCGATCCCTGAACCTTGTTGCACCCGCACCTGGGGTGCTTAGGGAATGATATTATCTGACAAATGGAAAAATCACGTAGGAGCCAAAGTAAAATTTTATTATATCTGACTCCTGAGAATTGCCAAGTAATGATCCAAGAACGCATCTTTCGCGGGTCGTTAGCTTGTTTTTAAACTCTAGTGCGTCACTATGGGGTCCGTAGGTCCCAAAAAATGTCCCATCCTTTGCAGGGCAACAAGGAGGCGTACTATGGCAAGAATTTTTGAAATTCTTACGGGCAGTCTGACTGCCGGATGTGTTCTCGTAATTCTTTGCATGCCAGCGACTGCAGCTGGAATTAATGTCGGAGGCGTCGGCGGGGTATCCGTCGGCAGCGGAGGCGCCAGCGCTAATGTGGGCGGCAACAGCGGCGCTACGGCTAGCGTATCCCTAGGCGGTTCTGGGGCAAATGCCGCAGCCTCCGTCGGCGGCACTGGCAGAGCGACTGCTTCCATTGGCACCGGCCGCGCCAATGTCGGTGTCGTCACCGGGGTCGGTACCGACGTAAATGTCGGCGTTGGAACCAATCCAGCCGCCAACCCCAGCAACCCGACCGCTTCGAGCAACCCGAATCTGGCTAGCGTTGTCGGCGATATGTCGAACGCCCAGGTCACTCGGATGAAGAAGCGCTGCGTCGAAGTGCTTAGCAACGAAGATACCTATGATCGTGAGCTGCGCCGGCTCTGCTTGCTGATCTCGCGCCGCTAACCAGCGACCCCTTTCCGACCTGTCGGGGCTGTCGACATGACACTCTCCAGTTCCGGCAGTGGAAGCCCGCCCGCCGAAAGGTTGGCGGGCTTTTACAGTCAGCGGTTTTCCATCCGCAGCAGGCAGGATGTTTAGGCACTTTCGCGTATGTAAACGTTGACACTTAAGGCGCTTTCGCCTCGTAGGCAAGTTGTGTAACGCCTTGTTCTTGAACAAAAAATGTGAGAACGCCTAGTTGCTTAAGCGAAAAGCGCCTTACCGAGCGGATATCAAAAATAAACATTGTAGCGATCTTGCAACCGCCCGAGGCCGCTTTTACGCGTTCGGAGCAAGTCTAAGGCCGATAAGTCATCGTTTTGCTTATGTTTCTTCACCTCACGGTGGCGGTAGGTGTAGCCGGGAATGTCCTGCAAATGGAACGTATTGCCGGGAGGCGAGTAGCGGTAGATAAATCCGAATTGGTCGGAGATCCCGTTGACGCTCGTATAAGTGATCTCGCCATACAGATACATATCGAAGGGAACCCGCCCCTATGTGAGTATCGGACAGGAAAAGCTCATTCAGCACATTGTTTGTGATAGGGCCGCCGCGATCAAAAGCTGCAGGGCTAAGAGCATCGTCTGCCCCGAGCACCCGTTCAACGTCATTGATTTCTCCGGGATGCTAATGCGGAGTTGGCGGCAAGTTGCAAAGCCGGAGGCTCGCCCGAATCTCGTTTATGATGGCAGGAGTGCGTCCGAAATTCTTGATCGAGTATGCCGCTTCCGGAATTGGTCTTTTGTTGTCGGGCTTGTCAGCCCAATCGTGCGTCACCCCCACCAACGGTTTGGTGGCGGTGACGAACAAATACGAGCGCTCGATATCGAGCAAAGCCTTTTCGGCAATGTCGGCGCTGCGCTGGGTGTGCCTAGCAGCCTCTTTGGCGTAGTAAGCAGCGGCCATAGCAGCGGCGAGCGTGAAAGCACCCACGATAGCGCCAATGGTGGTCCAGTTCGCCGACTGTTGGGCAGCGTCGGCAGCGTTCCACTGGGCACACAGATCGGAACTGCGATCATCGTGACCTGCTTGGCATGGGTTAGTGTAACTTGGGGGTTCATTTGCCTGTTGGACTGGCGGAGGGCTTGTGGCAACAGGGTTGCCTATGGTCTCTTGATGCTGTTCGGAATGTTGGGGCTGAGTGCTCTTGCGCTCGTCTGGCGGTAAAGCCGCCCCGAGTAAAACTACTCCGAAAGCCGCAATGAGGATGCCCCGATAGCGTCTAAGCATTGCAGTAAGACGCAGCGCTAAAGCCCCCCGGCTTATTTTGTTGTTCAAATTACGCTCGGTTTCGTGAATGTCCATAGTCGCCAATTTTTCGGCGAGTTGGGCATAGGTAACGCCCTTCCGCTTCAACTCTGACTTCAAAAGGTTCTTGGCTTTCGTCTCGTATTCGACGGTCTGCGGGTCGTCCTTGCCTGCCATCGCCTCGCCTCAAAAAATATCATCACAGTCGGTGGTACAGGCCCCTGTATTTGGCGATACAAGTCCCGCATATAACCGGATATGATGACAAGAGCCCAACACTTCCTCCTTTCCGCCGAAAGCCGCTCCCTTTCTCTGAAAGAGATTTACAAGGGTGGCGAGGAAAAGGCTTACGACGCGTTCAAGCGCCTTCGCTGGGCTTCGACTCAAGGCGAGCCTGTTTGCCGGAAATGCGGGTGCCTGGATCATTACGACATTCCGACCCGTCGCAAGTTCAAGTGCGCCGCTTGCGGGGGCGCAGTTCTCGGTTACGAGGGCACGATCTTCGCCTTGGCGCAAGCTGTCGTTTGTCGATCTGCTCGCCGCGATCTGCCTGTTTGTTAACGGCGCGAAGGGCATGTCGGCGGTCCAGTTCTCTCGCGATCTGGACGTGCAGTACAAGACCGCCTTTGCGCTGGCTCACAAGCTGCGCGAAGCCTGTCGGCTGAAACCAAGAACGAAACCCTTGAAGGCGAGGTCGAGATTGACGGCGCTTACTTTGGTGGCGTGGTGCGCGCCCTGGGCGCGCGCTTCTGCTACTGCGCGAACGCCTCTGGAGTCGATTTTTAGCAGCTCATTGGCGTGATCTTCAGTTCCTTCGCCACAAAGCCCGGCGGAGAAGAGTATGCTGCCTGGCCTATTCATTGGCCCAAGTCCGCTTGCCACGGCAGCTATCGTTGTCATTTTTACATCAGACGATCGTCTCGTGAGCAGTGGACCGCAAAGTTGCGAAGACGCAGTTGCCCTTTGCTTCTACTGTGCATAGAAGCCATTTGTGCGGGCAGAGGTACAAAAATGGGTGCGGTGCTGTGGGAATAAAATTCGAAAAGCTAAATAAACTGCGGGATTCTCTACTAGAGGCAAATCACGATTTCCGCGCCAGCACCCAATTGTTCAATAGCTTGGATGTCGCGAAAATTGATCGCGAAATGGATCTTGAAGGTCGTGGAACGCAGCGAGGCGAGGCTAACCAGCCCCCGAAAACGGCCAAGAATTTCGACGATATGGAGCACACAGTTATCGAGAGGGTCGAGGACGAAAAGAAGGCCGCACATCACACACTCGAAGACAGCCTACAGCTACTCTCCGGCCGTTTGGCTGGCCTCGACTTTGAAGAGCAGTTTGGTCTGATCCGTCAGGCGAACGCCGCCAGTGTTTCCGATTTCAAGGCCTCGATCGCGGTGGGCCTGGACGAACTTCACGGATTGCGCAAATCGCTCAACGATGCGGAGAAAGAACACGACTGGTTCAAACAGAAGCACGGGCTTGTCCGGGCTGTGAGGGTTCAACACGGAGCGGCCCATGTTTTCCGAGTGTCCCTGCTAATCTTCCTGTTCCTCATTGAAACGGCGATGAACGGAAATTTCCTCGCAAAGGGAAATGAACAGGGATTCTTTGGCGGGCTCCTCGAGGCCGCCGCTTTCTCGTTTTTGAACATCGGCGCCGCTCTGCTGTTCGCAATATTCTGTGCACGCCTGGTGACTCACAGATCGCTTTTTGTGAAGTTGATCGGCGCGCTGTCGATAGTGGCCTATATCGGCTTGGCATTGACCATAAACCTAGCGCTTGCGCATTACCGCGAGGTTAGCGGGTCCTTTGTGGACGGAGCCGGCGTCGAGGTCGTGCGCAGCATGCTCGCCAATCCGGCTGGCCTTATGGACGTGAAATCCTGGCTTCTGTTCGGCATTGGTCTCATGTTTTCGATCTTTGCGTTTATCGACGGCTGGTTCGTTCTCGACCCATACCCGGGCTATGCGGGTGTCGAAAACAGATTGGTGGCTCGCCGGGAAGACTACATCGAGCGCAAGAGCGAGCTCATCGAGGCTCTGCAAGAGGTGCGCGATGAGCACAACGAGAAGGTGGAGGACATCGTCAAGCGGCTGGGGAGCAGACGCAGGGAGCATCGAGCGATCATCGACCATCGGTCGAGGCTGCTGACGCTCTTTGCGCAGCATCAAGACCAGCTGGAGCGAGCCTGCAACCAGCTTCTCTCAAAGTACAGGGAGGCCAATTTCCAGGCCCGCACAGAGCCAGCGCCAAAACATTTTGCCACACCCTACAAACTTGAGCGCATAAAACCCCTGATATCGTCCGACGATGAATGGAGCGAGAAGGACCTGGGCGCCTCAATTCGTGACGCGCAGGAAGAACTCAACGCTCAGGTGCGGCTCATCGGGCTGGAATGCGAGCGCGGGATCGAACAGTACCGAGATCTCGACAAGCTTCATCCGGATAGCGTGAATGGCTAGGCGGGGTCGCAGAAGAAAGAAAGGCAGTGGCGGCACAATTGTCGCAGCAGCCGGATTGGCCGTGCTGTCGGCTGTGATGCTGGCCGGTTTTGTTTGGATGTGGTCGAGATCCGGGAAGGACCAAATCGACATCAGCACGAATTGCCCACTGAACGGACCTGTGAGCCTGACAGCGGTCTTGATCGACGCCACCGACCCGATTTCGCCGATAACCATGGCGGATCTGAAGAATGAATTCCGCAAGACCATTGGGCGCGTCGAGCCTGGCGGCTATCTCAAGATATTGACGCTGGGCGCGAGGCCCGGCGACCTGACTGTGATGTTTGATGGATGCAATCCGGGCGACGGCTCGACGGTCGACAGCTGGACGAACAATCCGTCTCGGCGGCAGAAGAAATGGGAAGATGCGTTCGAGGACCCTTTGACGAACCTTCCCGACCAGATTCCCAATGGAGAATCCGCGAGCCAATCTCCGATCATGGCCGGAATTCAGAAAATCAAGCTGTCGCTATTCGATAGCAGTTTGGCGAAAGAGAAGACCGCTAAGCGAATAATAGTCGCGTCAGATATGATCGAACATACGGCGCTGTACTCACAATATCGTTCGGGTCTCGATTATCAGAAGTACCTTGATAGCGCGGCTGACAGGACTTACGGGACATCGCTCGATGGCGTCGGGTTTACGATACTCTACGTCGATAGGGCGAAGAAGCCATTTGGCTCTTTCGAACATGCAGAGTTCTGGACCCGGTGGGTTCAAAGCCATCATGGTGATTTTGAGAAGCTGGTAGGGTTGGAGGGGTTAAACTAATGGCCAAGAAGCGAGGGGAGTCGTTCTTAGGACATCCGAGCCTGCCCCTTTTCGTCTTTGCGACGCTAACCCTGGGTGGCTGCGTGTTCATCGCAATAGCCAAGCTGTCGGGCGTAGACCCTATAATGGCGGCGAGCGCACCGGTGTGCCTGATGCTCATCTATCTTGCCGCGTCCGTCTTCACCGGCAAGCTACGGCTCCACGATGAGCAAACAGGCGACAATCTCTACTACATGGGTTTCCTGTTTACGTTGACGAGTCTCGGCGTATCGCTGTTTCAGTTTGGTTCCGAAGGATCCACCGACACAATCGTGAGGAACTTTGGTATCGCGGTGACGTCGACGATCACGGGCATTGCTTTGCGGATCTTTTACAATCAGATGCGCCGCGATCCTGCCGACATCGAACGGACGGTCAGGCACGAACTGGCGGATATGACGCGGCGTGTAAGAGCCGAGATGGAAAGTGTAACCAGGGAATTCGCTGACTTTCGCCGCGTAAGCAATCAGATGTTGGAGGAGGGTTTTGCCGAAATCGCCGTTCAAGCGGAGCGGAACGGAGAGCACATAAGATCGGCCCTGGATAAAATCGCGATGGAATCGATCAGACCAGTTCAAGAGGCCTCGGGAAAGCTCAGCAATGCTTTGAGCCACAATTTTGGGCAGATCGAAAGTCAGTTCTCGTCGATCGCACAGCGCGTCGAGGCGGCAGCCGATCTGCTCGACAAAGCCAACAGCTCAATGTCCTCTTCAGTTGGCAGACTGGGTGAACAGGCCGAAAGCGTAGCCACCAAGTTGGAGAAGGTTGTCGTCCCTGATGAGGTCCTTAAGAACGATCTGGCGCCGATGGTGAAACTTCTTGGCAGCGCGGTCGCTCAGTATGCTGTCAAAACAGAGACGGCTTCGCAGGAACAGCAAGCCCGCATGGCGGGCATCGTTGATGCTGTGGCTAAAGTGGCAGCAGGTGTGGAAAAGGCTGTGGCAGCCGCAGAGCAAACAGCGGAGAGCGTCCAAGCGCAACAACGCTTGACGCAGGCGCTTGCCGCAGTGGTGCAAAAGCAAAGCAAGGACACCGGAGACCTTGTCGCAACCTTGGCAGGAAGAACCCTTCACGCGCCGAGGCCTGTTCCCCCTCTCAACGCTCCTATCGCGATTGAACAGCCGCTGGCAGATCTGGCCGCAAATGACACCGTCGAGAGCGCACCAATTCGGGTCGAGCCTGAGCCCCAACCAGACGCTTTCCAAACTCTGGGAAGCGAGCCTCCCGCCGAACGAACGGAATCGCCTAAGCGAACCAGTTGGTGGGGCAGGTGAGTGACGCTGGCGGGACTTCGGTCGCCTTCGAGCGCAAGGGTTTTGGCCGCGGTTTGATACTGGGCCTGACCATGGCCGAGACGATGCTGCTTTTGGTGTTCTGCCTGTTGCTAGCAGCCGGTGCTATCATCACGAAAAAGCAGAAAGAGACCGATGAGGCACTGCGAGCCACTCAATCAAACAAGGAAAACGTGCAGAGGCTCGAAGCCGAGAACAAGCGGCTTCTGGCTCAGATAAAAGCGGTGTTTCAGCCCACGAGGGGAGGAACCGTTCCCGACGAACAATGGCGCGAGCTGGTCCTGGCCAAGGATGCTGTTAAGTCGGTCAAGGAAGCAGGTATTTCTCTGGAGGAGGTCGTGCGAAATGCCCCTGTCGCGAAAGTCCTTGCGGACAACGACATAAGCATTGATCAGACCAAGGCCATGATAGATGCGGCGAAGGTCTTGAGAGAATTTGGTTACGCCGGCACCGACAAAGGGCTGCAGGATCTGGCTGATGTGCTCAAGGAGGCTGCAGAGCCGACGCAAGCAGCAAAACCTCACGATTGGCCGCCGATCATCAGTCTCAGCGAACTGGATGGCTATAATTTCGATACCGGAAGCGCAGAGCTTTCGAATGCCTTCAAAACAAAGTTGCGCGATCTTGCGAAGACCATCGCCGGGACTGCGACCTCGTACGGTGTCGACGTGATTGAGGTAATTGGACACACGGACGAACAGGCAATGGCGGGCGAATCCTCCAACATGGACAAGGGGCTCCAACCGGTCCTGTCAGGGAAAGTGGAAATCGGCTCACTCCATCCCGCCGACAATGCCGGTCTTGGGCTGGCCCGCGCGATTTCAGTTACAAGTGTGCTCAGTGACATGCCCGCATTAAAGGGGTTTACGATTTTGCCGATGTCTGGTGGTCAGCTCATCCTGCCCGGCGATCATCTCACCGACGGAGCGCAGATTGGCGATGTACGGGCTCGAAGGCGCATCGAGATTAGGGTGAGGCAGCGATCAAAATTGGCGCCGGTTGGTGGCGCCAAGCCATGAATGGGGACGAGAGACTGGCGCCTTAGTCGGTACGGCAGTTGAGTTGGGGGGATTGGGCTATGGGGTTTTACGTTCGAAAATCGATCAGTGCGGGACCATTCCGCTTTAACTTTTCGTCCGGTGGGGTTGGCGCTTCCGTTGGCGTGAAGGGCCTCCGCATCGGCACTGGGCCAAGAGGTCACTACATCCACGCCGGCGTGGGTGGGCTCTACTATCGTGGCACTTTAGGCAAGGCCAGCGCGAAGAAGGTAGTTCAGCTCTCTCAGACCCCATCTGCGCCGCAACCCCGTCCACAATCCTCGCGCCCGGAATACGTCTCTGACGGCGTCGTGATGAGAGAAATCGAGTCCCGCGATGTGGTGGAAATGCGTGACGAGACATTCGCCAATGTGCTCGATGAAATCAATGCCAGGCAATCGCAGACGCGGCTGTCCGTAGCACTCGCGGTTTTGTTCGGGATTGCAGGTTTCCTTGTGGGGACCAAGCTCGGAGGTGCCGCACCGGTGCTGGGCATCGGTGCCTTTGTGCCGGGTATGCTCATTGGCAAATGGTTTGACAGTTACCGCCGGGTGAGCGTGCTCTATTACGATCTGGAAAAAGACGCGGAGGCCGCCTACGGGCGACTTGTCGGCGCGTTCGAAACTCTCACCGGCTGCGCAGGGAGATGGCATGTCGCTGCCGGCGGCAAGATAGAGGATCTGACTGCTTGGAAGCGAAATGCCGGGGCCAGCATGCTGGTCGACAAAAAGCCCACGACACTTACAAGCTCCTTGCCGAAGGTTGTACGCAGCAACGTTACTCCTCCTTCAATCCATGTGGGTCGGCAGGTGCTCTTCTTCATGCCTGACCTAGTGCTGGTGAAGGACGGAAACCGATACGGCGCAGTCGGATATGCCGATCTGCAGACCCAATTCGCCCCGAGTAATTTTATCGAGACCGGCAAAGTTCCATCTGATGCGGAGATCGTGAGCTACACCTGGGCTCACCCAAACAAAAACGGCGGGCCTGACAAGCGCTTCAAAGACAATCGGCAGATCCCTGTATGCCGCTACGAAGCGTTGCGGTTTTCTAGCCCGTCCGGACTTAACGAGCTGGTGGAATTTTCCAAGACAAACGTCAGCCAGCCCTTTTGCCGGGCTCTATCGGCACTCGCGCAATTGCATCGAAGCTCCGACCGCCAATTCATAACGCTAAATGCGCACACTAGGGAGTGATGGTTGGGGATGGGCTCAAAGCGTGAGCCCAGGTCAGCAAACGCCTTCGCACGGAATCCCGTCGCTATCTCGATCCAACTTGCTCCCCCATGAGCAGTTGGCGAGATACCAACGTGCTTCTTCGCAAGATGAAATCTGCGTGCACAAGCGGCGAGGTTGGCATGAGTAGCTCTGTGCTACTTGGCGACGGCTGACAAGCCCAAGGGGGCTTTTGGTTGGGCTCGCAGATTCGGCATGTTGTTCGCGCCAATCCCAAGGGTTGTCAAACGTCCCAATCCAGATTCCAACCTTTGCGGTTTCAGCATTAGTTTGCTGTTGCGCATAGGCGCCGTGGCTATAGCGGGGCCAGTCCAAGGCTTGGCCATGTTCGACCATCCAGGACGCGGCGCTGACACCGTCCGCGCGCCGACAATCACTGACGAAGCGACGGTACCGATCCCATGAAACAAATGTGCATTGGACAGGCTGCGAAGCCGCAAGGAAATTCGCCAATGCTTCGGCCGCCCGGCGCCCGCAGGGGTATTGATGTGCGCTAGCGTCATTGCAGTATTGGCGGCTTTCGGGTGCATCGATGCCGTTGAAGCGGACGCGCTGCCCGTGGATCTCTATCGTGTCTCCATCAATCACCGATGCTATGCCTACTATCGGCGCCCGTCTCGACCCGGCCGAGTTTGCTATGTCGAGACCACGTAACTGGTCACCCGAGCCTGTAAAATAGTGGGTCGCGTAAGCAGCCAAGGCCACCACGATCACCAGGATCAGAGGCAAGCGCACATCTGGAGAGAAACGTCTGCGGACGATTGGTTCAGCGCCGCGCCTTGGTCGCGCGCGGCGACGATGAGAATAGCGATTGTTATTCAATTTCCGATCCTTTGCGAAACGCAAGCTGCATGATTTGTAACGTGCCTCTGCACCATTCATAGGCGCCTTTTTCCTTGGCGCTGGTTTGCCTTGTAGTTCGGCGCTTTGAACACCATGGTGCCTTCGCAGATCAGCCCGAAGTCACGACTTTGTAGTTACCTTTTCCGTAAACACGACCATCTTTCCGCGCTGGAGCCTACAAGTTTTCTCGGAATGAAATTAGGAGGCCGATTCAAAAAGAAGTCGGCTTGTGCGCCAGTTGGTCGTGGCCGGTGAGGCGGATGCCAGAGCTGCCAACACCTCGTCCACACGTATGATGGCATTTTGTCTGAAAGGGAACCTCGAGATCAAGGTGGGGATGCGAAGTGTCCGGAACATTAAACAAACATCCGCAATTTTTCCACCAAGCCGCAGTGCTCACAATACTAAACGATTGAAGTGTTGGTGGCAGCCATTCGAGGTTGAAAAACCAGCATTTTATGTTGCGGACAGCCCTTGTCTAGGCTCTATGTGTCCAGCCTATCAGGGGGGTGTGAGTGTCGGAAGTTGAAAAATCGGTCTTCCAAAGCGATCTGCCTTTAAAGGAAAAGCTCGAGCGAGCCAGGATGGAATTGCTCGACCTTTCTGCTCGCAACCGACTTTTGAATGTGCCACGGTTTTCAAAGAGCGCGAAGACGATCGATATTGTCGACGAGAGGTCGTCTGAGATCTATCGATTGCTGGTGAGCGAAGGAAAGGCTTTTACCTTCCTGGCCGGCAAGCCGGATCGGCCGAAGGCAGGCCAGGTTGAAAGCAGCCCTCCAGACGAGGAAATCGACTATTCCCCCGTTGCTCTTGCTCAGCCTGAGGACGAAGGATTCGACGACAGAGGGGTATCTGCGCGACACTCTGACACCAAGCTTCAGACGAGGATGACCCCAACGGGGCTGCAGCGCCGGCTCCTTGATCTCTACCACGATGCCCGCACACTTGAGGAAGAGCAGGGCGTCAATATCCTCTTTCTGGCCCTTGGCATGCTGAAGTGGATTGACCCGAGCAACAAAGAAAACATCCGTCAGGCTCCTCTCATTTTGGTCCCGGTACGGCTGGAGCGAGGGGCCGCTGGAGAAAAGTTTCGGCTGCGAGCTCGTACGGAAGATCTTACCGCAAACCTCTCCTTGGAACTCTATCTCGACCGCATTCACAAGCTCGCCCTGCCGCGTTTTGAAGTAGGAGACGACTTCGACGTCTCGGCCTATCTCGAAGCCGTTGCCGAAGCAGTGTCGACCAAAGAGGGTTGGCAGGTTCTTGCCGATGATATGGTGCTCGGCTTCTTCTCGTTCGCTAAGTTCTTGATGTACCGTGACCTGGATCCGGATCTCTGGCCGGATGGCGCAAAGATTATCGAACAACCGAAGATCCGCTCGCTTCTTTCAGATGGTTTCGAAACACGCGAACCGCTGATGTCGGACGACATTGCGATTGATCCGCATATCGCGCCTGCCGAAATGTTGCATATCGTCGACAGTGACAGTTCTCAGACGCTGGCGATCCATGATGCAAGAAAGGGTCGCGACCTCGTTATCCAAGGTCCTCCCGGGACAGGAAAATCGCAGACGATCGCAAACATTATCGGGTCGGCCGTTGCCGATGGAAAGACCGTGTTGTTCGTTGCGGAAAAAATGGCCGCACTTGAGGTCGTAAAGCGACGGCTTGACACTGCGGGGGTGGGGGACGCCTGCCTTGAGCTCCATAGCAACAAGGCAAACAAGCGCATGATGCTGGAGGAGTTGCGGCGCACCTGGCAACTCGGATCGCCTCGCGGACAGCTTGCTTCTTCCCTTACTGAACGCCTGCTGGAGGCTAGGGATAAACTCAATGCACATGCTACAAGGATGCATGTTCCATTTGGAACGTCCGAACTCACTCCATACCAGGTTCTTGGCCAGCTAACCCGACTAAGGCAGAACGGGCAAAAGACAGTTGATATTGAACTTGAGGATGCCACCGCTTGGACGAATGACGGTGTCTCGCAACGTCGCAAACTTCTCGATGACGTGTCTCAGCGGATCAACGAGATCGGCTTGCCGATCCACCACCCATGGCGGGGAGTTGGCCTGGATGTCGTCCTACCAACGACCATTGAGAGGCTCGTCCCACGCATTGCGTCGTCGCTGGATCAAGCAAAGGCTCTGCACGCCAAACTGGCCGATATTGCTGAGCGGATCGAGGCGAAGCCTCCGCAAATCCTCAGCGACAGCGGCGAGGTAGAAGATCGCGCTGAGCTTCTCGCGTCCGCACCTGGACTTCCTGCCGAGGCGCTAGTCTCGCCGGTTTGGGATGAGCGTCCAAAGGACATTGCATCGCTTCTCTGGACAGGAACAGATTTCAACCGCAAATCCGAGGAACTGTCGGAGCAGTTGGTGGCGACGGCTATCGACACGCCAATTGAAGGTCTCGAGACAGAGCTTGCTAAGCTTCCTTCAGACTTTCCGAAAGATGGTTTCGTTCGTGCGCGCCAGCTAACCGTGTTGCTCCCGCGCTTAAGAGAAGAAGCTGAGCGGCTAAATCAAGAACTGGGGTCTACGGTTTTACCGGACACGCTTGCAGGACTCCTCAGGTTAGTGATGACCGGCGAGAGAGTTGCGGCAGCCCCCGATGCGAGCCCTGAGGCATTCGCAGCCACAGTTTGGGACTCCGGGCTGGAACAGGCTGGTGACCTTGCCGACAGCGTAGCAACGCTAGAGACTGCTAGAGCCGAGCTTCAGGGCAAAGTTGTTGATGCCGCGTGGAGTACCAACGTGGCCGCGGCGCGGCAAGCGCTCGCCGAGCACACGGGAATATTGAAAGCATTGAATGGCGACTACCGTCGTGCCACTGCACTTGTGCGGACTATTTTGGTGGCCCCTAGCGCGCCTGCGGCGGAGATAGTGGGTCTCCTCGACATTCTAATGAAGGGCCAAGCGGCCGCAGCAAAAGTGCGCGAAGGCGACGCCTTTGGCGGTTCCGCCTTCGGAGCCGATTGGCGCGGTGAGAGATCGTCTTCGGCACCACTCCAGGCCCTAGTGGAGTGGATGCGCACGCTGAGGGGACTTGGCTCGGAACCGCGAATTATAGCCGGGCGGATGGCGGAGCGCTCTGAAGCGGGCGCGCGTGCGGTCCGAGTTCGTAAGGTGATCGACATCGGTCAGCCGATTATCGAGGGGTTTTGGAACGATTTAGGCCACCTTGCGTCATCCCTGCAAGGTGACGTGGCTTCCGCCGAGCGGGCCTCGCTGCAAATGATGGAAGCGAAGGCAAGCACTGTAGCTCAAGCCGATGACGCGTCACGACAGGTTCTGACTGACGTTCCAGATCTGATCAGTGAGCGGGTGGAGATACTACGCCGACTAGGCAGACTACAAGCGCTTGATCAAGAGATCGAGGACGGGGAAAGCCTTGGCAAGTTCGCATTCGGCTCGTCGTGGCTCGGTCGAGGATCCGATTGGGCCGCTCTCGCGCAAGCCGAACTTTGGCTGAGAGAAAATGGCTCAATCCGGCATTTGGCTGCGCGGTTGCCTGAAAGAAAAGAGATCGCAAACTTGGCGCGTTCAGCGCGTGAAGCGGCCCAAGCGGCAGCGCGGGAATTGAAGGCGCTTGCAGGGGATTTGAAAGCCGATGCTCCCTCCTTGTTTGGAGTAGACGATTTTCCAGACGTCGCGATAGTCGAGGTTGTTTCTCGACTGGGAGGGGTGGCTTGATCATCAGGAACAGCTCTCAAAATGGGTTGCCTATGGAGAGCGATCCGAAACAGCCCGAAAGGCTGGACTGGGACAGTTGATAGACGGCCTGGCCGACGGCCAGATTACAACAGGATCGGCGCGATCAGTCTTCGATATGGCCTACTACGAACGAATGTTTCTAGCGATGGCGACCGATGAGCCGGAGCTGGCAAGGTTCGACGGGGAATTGCATTCCAGGGCTGTACGTGACTTCGCGGATCTGGACCGACAGAGGATCAAGGCCGGTGCGATCGAAGTTGTGACGGCTCATCACCGAAAAATTCCTTCAAGAGACGGCGGAGCTGGACCAGTCGGACTGCTTCGTTCTGAGATGGCGCGCAGACGGGGCCACATGCCTATCCGGCAGTTGATGCAGAAGGCAGGGCCTGCCATCCAGGCACTCAAGCCAGTGTTCATGATGAGCCCGCTTTCGGTGGCCCAATTCCTGTCGCCCGGCAGGATGTCCTTCGATCTTCTTGTGATGGACGAGGCGTCTCAGATACAGCCTGTGGACGCGCTCGGCTCGATCGCCAGGGCCAATCAGGTGGTCGTTGTTGGCGACGAACGCCAACTGCCACCCACGACATTCTTCGCCAAGGTGACAGGCTCGCAGTCTGAAGATGACGAGGGTGAGGGCGCGCAGGTCGCCGACATCGAAAGCATCCTCGGCCTGTTCACGGCCCGCGGCTTGCCGCAGCGTATGCTCCGCTGGCACTACCGTAGCCGTCACCAATCTCTGATCGCTGTATCGAACACCCAGTTCTACGAGAACCGGCTTTTCATCGTGCCAAGCCCCTATACCCAAGAGGCAGGCATGGGGTTGCGGTTTCATCATGTGCCAGAGGGGGTCTTCGATTCCGGTGGCACAGGAACCAATCCGGTAGAGGCGAGAGCAGTAGCCGAAGCGATCATCCGTCATGCGAAGGTGAACCCGCGAGAGACTCTAGGCGTTGCAACATTTTCGGTTAGCCAACGCCGCGCGATCCAGGATGAACTCGAAGGGCTGCGGCGACTAAATCCCGATACGGAGGAGTTCTTTCACGCGCACCCCAGCGAGCCATTCTTCGTCAAGAGCCTTGAAAATGTTCAAGGCGATGAGCGCGACGTGATCATGATCTCAGTGGGGTATGCCAAGAATGCGCAGGGGTACATGGCCATGCGTTTCGGCCCTCTTGGTGCGGAAGGCGGCGAGCGTCGGCTCAACGTCCTCATAAGCCGCGCCAAGCGCAGCTGCGAAGTATTCGCGTCCATCACAGACGAGGACATAGACCTGGAGCGTGGCAAAGGGAAAGGCATCTTCGCCTTCAAGCTCTTCTTGCACTACGCGAGAACAGGGCGAATTTCGCTTGCCCAGGCCACGGTTCGCGAAATGGATTCAATCTTTGAAGAGCAGGTAGCCAACGCGCTGATCGGAAAGGGTTACCAGGTTCATGCTCAGGTTGGCATTGCAGGCTTCTTCATCGATCTCGCGGTTGCTGATCCGGAGAGGCCAGGCCGCTATATTCTTGGCATCGAATGTGATGGCGCAGAATATCATTCATCGCGCTCGGCCCGAGATCGAGACCGGCTACGGCAGTCTGTTCTGGAAGACCATGGTTGGATAATCCATCGCATCTGGAACGCTGACTGGTTTCAGAGGCCACGCGAGCAGCTGGAGCGAACCATATTAGCGATTGAGGCTGCGAGAAAAGAGCTCGATGAGCGGGCCGAATTGGGGGTCCAGAGAAATCGTGCTGTAGCCGTGCAGGTTGTTACGGTCGACAGAGGCAACGTGACGGAAATCGGTCTCGAAAGCACAAAGGGATCCGAGATACCCAATCGAGCCTACGAAGAGGCCGAACTAAACCGACCGGGATCGTTCGAACTCCACGAGACGCCCAGCGGAATCATGGCCGGACTGGTCGAGCAGGTGGTGGCTATAGAAACACCAATCCATGTCGACGAAATAGTTTCGCGTATTCGGGGCGCGTGGGGTCTGCAGCGGGCCGGTGGCAGGATTCAGGATGCAATCGAGCGAGGGGTAGGCCTAGCGCAGAGAGGTGGTGCAGTAGCCCGTCGAGGCAGCTTCTGCTTCAAGCCAGGTGCTCCTGTTCGTCTCAGGGATCGCAGCGGCGTCGTGTCCGCTGGATTGCGCAAGCCCGAAATGATTGCGCAGGACGAAGTCGCCCAAGGCGCCATGGAAGTCGTGAAATCCAACCTCGGTGCGACGGAGGAAGAAATCGCAATAACCGTTGCGAGAATGCTGGGCTTCAAAGTCACAAGTGCACAATTGCGGCAGTTGATTTCAGCTGGGGTCGCCGATTTGATTGCCAAGGGCTTGCTGCGGCCCCAAGACGGTTTGTTGGTGGCCGGCGAGTCCGCGAGCGAGGCATTAGCTGAAGTGTGACCGGGCATTGTAGAGCCCTCGTTGCAATCTCTGTTGAAGCTCGGAACACCTCTTTTGCTGGCGGAGGCCGAATGGCATTTCGATTCGTACACACGGCCGATATTCATCTCGACTCGCCGCTGCGTTCGCTCGCGATGCGTAATCCCGATCTTGCCGGGCTCGTGGGCGACGCCAGCCGCCAGGCATTCGTTTCGATAGTGGATCTCTGCCTAGAGGAACGCGTGGATGCGTTGGTAATAGCCGGCGACCTATACGATGGTGATCAAACCTCGATGAAGACGGCGCGGTTCCTGGCAGCGCAGATGACACGCCTGCACCAGGCCGGCATCAGGGTTTTCAAGATCCGCGGCAATCATGACGCCCTGTCGCGGATTTCCAAACAGCTGGTGTTTCCTGACACCGTGACCATTTTTGGCGGTCGTGCTCAGTCGGTATTGCAGACAGCCGGCGGTGTGGACGTCGTTTTCCATGGTTTGAGCTTTGCGAACCCTAAGGCGCCGGACAGCCTGCTGCCCAAATATCCGGCTGCTCGCGAAGGAGCCGTCAATATTGGCATCATGCATACCAGTCTGGCCGGATCGCCCGGTCACGACGTTTACGCGCCCTGCAGCATCGCTGACCTGCACGCCCACGGTTTCGACTATTGGGGGCTTGGCCACATTCATCTTCGCCAAGTCCATTCCGGCGCAAGCACGGTGGTGATGCCGGGAATACCGCAGGGGAGGGATATCAACGAGGCCGGCGAGAAATCAGTCACCCTTGTGACGGTGCGAGACGACCGTTCGGTGCAGATCGAGGAAAGGCTGACCAGCGTTGCGCAGTTCGAAAGGGTCAGCGTCGACCTTACGGGAGCAGTGGAGTGGTCCGAGGCCGTCGCGCGTGTTCGAAACGCACTCGAAGAGATGCGGGCCGCCGTCCGGTCGCGTCATGCTGTGGCCCGCGTTGGCCTAACAGGAACATCACCATTGTTATGGGCGCTGATCCGCGACAGAGATCTCCTTCTTGCCGAAGCCGAACAGGCTGCGGAACAGCTAGGCCATACGTGGGTGGAGAAGCTCGAGCTTGACCTCGCTCCACCTCGGGCGGAGACGGCCGAGGATATTGCTGATCCGATTTTCGAACTCGAGCAATCCATGCGCGCCGATGCCACCTCGGATGCCTTCCGCGCCGAGGCGAGGGCGTTCGTCCAAAGGATGGTCGCCGACCTTCCGGCCGACGGACGGGATTTTGCTGGGAAGGACGAAGCCGGGCTGGAACGGTTCCTCGATCAGGTGCTTTCCAAGGGCGCAGACTTGGTGACTTCCCGCCTTAAGTCCGGTGGAGCGTCATGAGGCTGCAGCGCCTTGACCTCATTCGCTATGGAAAGTTCACCGATGGTACGATCGACTTCGGACCCAAACCGGAATCCGGACCTGATCTGCATATCATGTTTGGCCTGAATGAGGCCGGCAAATCGACAGCGCTTTCCGCCTATCTAGATTTGCTGTTCGGCATCGAGGAACGGAGCCGCTACAACTTCCTGCATGAGTACAGCGCCATGCGCATCGGTGGGGTTCTGGAACTGGCCGGCTCCGAGCACACGTTCACGCGTACGAAACAGCGTACTAATTCGCTATTGAACGCGACGGGCCAATCGATGAGCGAGGTGGCGATCACGGCGCATCTCGCCGGACTGTCGCGTGACGCTTACACGACTATGTTTTCACTCGATGACGAGACGCTGGAAGCCGGCGGAAAATCGATCCTGGAATCGCGGGGCGACCTCGGCAAGCTCCTCTTCACGGCCAGCGCCGGTCTTCGGAACGCAAGCGATACGTTGAACGCCCTCGAGGCCGAAGCAGACGCGCTGTATCGGAAGCAGGCGCATGGCACCGAACTGGCGCTGCTGAAGAAGCGCCTTGTTGACGTGAAGTCGCGCAGGGATGCGATCGACACACTTGCATCGACCTATGAGGGGCTGGAGGCCGAACGTCTCGATGCATCGCAGCAGTACGGCCGAACCATCAGCGATCGGGCGGTGCTGGTGGCCAGGCTGGATACCATTGCTCGTCACGTACGTGCTGCGCCGATGCTGGCGGATATGCGCCGCAAGATTGCCCGGCTGGATCAGCTGCCGGACATCACCTCCCCAGCCCGGACATGGACGGGAAGTGTCACCGAACTAATCGATGACGATGCCAGCCTCAGAACGCGACTGTCCGCAAACATCGATGAGGTCGAGCGGCTGTCGGCAAAAGTCACTGCGGTCGACGAGGACGAACGGATCCTGTCGATTTCCGAACGCATTCGCAGCCTGGCGGAGGGCAAGGTGCGCCATACCGCGGCTGGCTTTGACTTGCCCACTCGCAGGATGGGGCTGCAAATCCTCAACAACACCGTGGCAAGCTGCCTTGCCGCCTTGGGCCGGTCTTCCGAGCCGGATCCTGCCGCACTGCTTCTGCCTGCCGTCACAGTTGGCGTCGTTCGCGCTATGGTCGAGCAGAGGTCCGGTATTGCTACGGGCGCGCGCGCCGCCCGCGACGAGGCGGCGGCAGCACTCGATGCGTTGCAGGTGGCAAGGCAGCGGGTCGGCGAGGAAAGGGCGGTGCCCGAACCCGCCAGGGCAAGGCTGGGCTCGGCTTTGTCGAAAGCGCGAGCAAGCGGACACAAGGCAGAGATCAAGACGGCTCGCGAGGCGGGAGATGCGGGAACAATCCGATGGAAGGCATCGCTGGCTCGCTTGCGTCCATGGAACGGAGATGCCCTCGCTCTCGTCAACGTTGCGGTTCCGAGCGCCGGGCAGATTGCCGCCTGGAAGACAGTAGCGTCAGTACTGGCAAGGAACACCGCGGTACTTGCCGAACGCCTCGCCGAATACGAGGGCCACCATGCAATGCTCGCCGCACGATTGGATGCCCTTCGAGCCTCGGTCGACGTTGTCGACGATGAAGCGGCTGCCGCCATCCGCCGTCTCCGCGATGATGCGTGGGCAACGCACCGCGCAGTGTTGACTGGTGACACCGCTGACGATTTCGCCGTGGCACTGACGCGCGATGACGTTGCCAGCGCAGGCCGGCTGGCCGGCGCGGCGGATCTGGCCGAGATCCGGGCAATGACGCGTGCCCTGGCCGAGGCCACGGCCAACCTGTCACGAAACGGCATCCAAAGCCAACAGCTCGTCAAGGATGCGGATACCCAATTGTTGGAAATCCGTGTGGCCGCCAGCGACCTCCTCGGAGAAGCCCTGGAACCTTCGTCTGAGCGCCTGATCGAAAGGATCGAGGATCAGATCGAGGCGCGCAGCGATGCGCTCGCTGCCTGGGAGCAGATCGAACTTGCTCGCTTGAAAGCCGAGCGAGCCGCTGACGCAGGCGAGCAGATACACTTGGAAATGAGAGCGGCGCTGGAAAGTGTCGGCATAGTATCAGAGCCCGGCGACACCCTCGAAGCAATCATGGCCATCGCGGAGCTGTTTCTGGACCGGCAGCGCAAGGTGGACGCCGAGTATGCCGAGGCGCTCAGGATGGTGAGTTCCAAAGAAGAGAATCTAGCTGCCCGACGGGTTGCGGTAGGGGTGGCGGAGCGTCGCGAGGAGGAATGGCTGGCCGGCATTACCGAAGCGCTCAAGGGAACGTGGCTCGAAAGCGGTCTGTCCGCGTCAGGCGTTGGCGCTGTGCTCGATCAATTGGCCGAACTGTCAAGAAGCCTGCAGGAACGGGAGGATCTGCAGCTGCGTATCGACAAGATGGAGGCCGACAGGGCCAATTTTCTGGTCGAGGTCATCGCCGTTGCGGTCGAAGCCGACGAGCCGACGAAGGATGGCGAGCCGGAGCAGTTGGCCACCCGCCTTGCCGAGCGCCTGGAGCGTGCCGAGCGGACACGTGAAACGAAGGCAAGCCTCGGCAACGAGCTGAAGCGCCTCAAGGAGGCGCGCGAAATCCTCGACACCGAGATTTCGGCACACGAACGCCGCAAGAATGAAGTGCTGGGCGTCTTTGGCGTCGCCACTCTGTCCGAGGTAGTCGAACGCGACGAGCTGCTGCGTGAGCGCGATGGCTTGCGCACTACCGTCGCCGAACTTGAGGAGCGGATAGTGGCGGAACTCGCAGTCGATGGATTCGACCAGGCACGCTCGATCCTGGACGCGATCGATTTCGACAGCCTCGCGGTCGAGAAGGCTGAGGGCGAGCAGCGGCTTCGCCAGTTCGATGAAATCATCCAGCAACAGCTGATCCGACAGACCCGCGCGGCAGACAAGTTGGACGCCATCGGCGGTGACAGCGCGGTTGCCCGCCTGGATGCCGAACGGCGCACAACCCTGTTGGAAATCGAGGAGAAGGCCGTTCGCTACATTGAGCTGAAGCTTGGTATCATGTCGGCTGGAAATGCTTTGCGGATCTACCGTGAGAACCACCGTTCGGGGATGATGGCGCGTGCATCAGACGCATTCAAGCTAATGACCCGTGGGCAGTATTCAGGCCTTACAACCCAGCCCGTCAAAGGCGAGGAGGTTCTCATCGCGGTGCAGCGCGACGGGCAATCCAAGCTCGCTGAAGCGCTTTCGAAGGGCGCGCGCTTTCAGCTCTACCTAGCACTGAGGCTCGCCGGTTATTACGAGTTCGCCCAATTCCGGCCCTCGGTTCCCTTCATCGCCGACGACATCATGGAAACCTTTGACCATATTCGCTCGGAGGAAGTTTTTAGATTGTTTGGGGAGATGGCGAACACAGGTCAGGTCATCTATCTCACGCACCACAAGCACCTATGTGAAATCGCCAAGGCTGTTGTGCCACAATCTACCATTCACCAGCTGGATTAGGCCCGATTAGAATTCGCGTCAAAACGGTTCAACTAACCAACTCGTCTGACATAGGAACCTTCGATCGAATCCGTCATGACGTCCCATAGAGGCTGAGAAATGCCTATTTTGTTCTGCAATGTTGCGTGGATGAACGACTACGCCGGGCGGAGCGCGGATGCCCGCCTCTCGGTGGCGGGGCATTTCGAGTAAGCAGGGTTATTGCGCCGAAGAATGCAACTTTGTTGCAGCCAACGACGGGTACGTTTACGTCGCTTCGAGACGATTAAGGGCGAATTGGATCGGCAGGTGCGCCCACAATATGGGTTCAGTTCAAGGGGCGTAACCCGCCCAGCACTACAAGGATAAGATCAGGTCGTTCAGGGCTAGGACGCTCGCCGAAAATGCATTCGTGCTGCCCCGGAGGGATAGGCACCGCGTCAAAAGGGTGGAGTGGCCAGGCAAGCTGATGGTATGCGAACGATACGACAGATCGATCCGCCAGAGCATTCGTCAAGAGAGTAAAGGCATTATCGAAGGCGAGCCAGTCGCTCCCGTCGGGGCATCGCTCGCAAGCGGAGGATCGCGCCGCGCCGTGCATGCGATTGGACCTCTCGTCCCGCTGCGCTGCTGAGATCTCTCCTGTCAGGCGGTCTAGGTTCCGCGCTTCGGGCCGAGCAGGAAAACTATGAGGGCAGCGACGAACGTGGCAACAGCACTGTAGGCAATGGCGCTGGCGATCCCCGCATTCTCCACCAATAGCCCGCCGAAAATCGCGCCGGCTGCGATTGCCACTTGGAATGCTACGACCATCAGCACACCGGCGCTTTCGGCCTGCTCGGGAACGGCCCGCCGCACCATCCACGTCTGTAATCCCACCGGCACCGCGCCGAAGGCAAAGCCCCACGCGCCAACCGCAATCCCCGAGGCGAAGGCCGATGCTCCCGCCGTCAGTAGCGAAACAGCCGCTATCCCTATGAGCAGCGGTGCAAGGGCCGCGACTGCCTTGAGACTGTACTCGGCCAGAAGCCCGCCGGCCAAATTGCCGAAGAATCCGCCGATGCCAAAAGCAAGCAACACAAGCGAGATCGTCTCGACGTCAAGCGCGGGAATCTTTTCGAGGAAGGCGCGGATATAGGTGATTCCGGCGAAGTGGCCGGAAGCGACCAGCAGGATGACAAAAAGCGCAACCTTGACCATCGGAATCTTTGCCACATCCAGCAGGCTGCGGACGCTAGTCACTCCAATCGGAGGCAGTCTCGGAATGGTTATGAGCTGCACGAGCAGTGTAGCGACGCCGCCGGCTGCGGCGAGCATGAAGGCGCTTCGCCATCCCCAGATATCGCCGACATAAGCGCCGATTGGAGCTGCGCAGACGGTAGCTACGGAAACGCCGGTGAGGATGGTCGACATAGCGCGAGGCAGGAGGTGGCTTGGAACGAGCCGCATCGCCAGTGCTGCCGACATCGACCAGAAGCCTCCGAGCGCTATGCCGAGCACGACGCGTGCAGTCAGGAGAACCGCCAGCGACCACGCGCCGGCCGCCAGAACGTCCGACAGGATCAGCAGGACCGTCATGGTCCACATGACGGTCCTGCGGTCCAGGCGCTTTGTGATGATGGCCACCGTCGGCGCCGAGATCGCCCCGACGATAGCTGTCGCCGTCATCGCCTGTCCAGCCGCTCCCTCGCTGATACCGAGATCATGCGCGAGGGGCGTGAGCAGGCTGACAGGCAGAAACTCTGCCGTGACCAGCCCGAAGGTGCCCAAGGAAAGCGAAATGACGGCACCCCATGCCGGGCCAGACGGTGGGACTGGCTTTTCTGGGTCGTGCAGAACAGCGTTCATAACGCCTGCTGCGGATCGGGTCATGAACGAAGTCTCCACTTTGATGCAATGCAACGTGATGTTGGCTGCCTTGACCCAAATCTAAAAACACAAGCGCATTTCCCGGCGGCGTTGTACGGAGGAGGGGATGTTCATTGCTTCGCGATACTTTGTGACGGTGCGGCGCGCAACATCAATGCCGGTTTCCTTCAGCCGGACAGCGATGTCCTCGTCGGAAAGCACGTCGCCGGGAGATTCTGCGGCAATGATCGTTTTGATCCGATGCCGGACAGCTTCGGCGGAGTGCGCATCGCCGCCTTGGCAGGACGCGATCGCGACGGTGAAAAAATACTTCAGTTCAAAGACGCCGCGCGGGGTAAGCATGTACTTGTTCGAGGTCACCCGGCTTACCGTCGACTCGTGCACGCCGATCGCGTCAGCGACGGTTCTAAGATTGAGAGGCCGCAGGTGGGCGACGCCATGTTCCAAAAAGGCATCCTGCTGACGCACGATTTCAGCCGCAACCTTAACAATCGTCTTGGCGCGCTGATCGAGGCTGCGGATTAGCCAGTTCGCGTTTTGCAAGCATTCTTCGAGAAATGCTTGATCTTTCGAATTTTGGGCAGTCTGACGCGTGACTTCGGCATAGTAGGTTTGGTTGATCAGCAGCTTCGGCAGCGTGGCGGGATCAAGTTCGATCTGCCACCCGCCTTGCGGCGAGGGTGTGACCCAGACGTCGGGTATGATTGATTCAGAGGCACCGGATTCGAATCTGTTCCCAGGCTTTGGATCGAGCGCACGAACCTCATGCATCATGTCGAGAAGGTCTTCTTCATCGACGCCGCAATGCTGCTTCAGCGCCTCAAAATCGCGTCGCGCAAGCATTTCAAGATGGGCAACCAAAGCTGCCATTGCCGGGTCGAGCCGGTTTCGCTGGCGCAACTGAATCTCGAGGCATTCTCTGAGACTTCGCGCAAAAACTCCCGGTGGATCAAATTGTTGCAAGGTTCCGAGAACCCGTTCCACAACAGCCTCATGGACATTTAGGCTCTCGGCCAGCTCCAAAAGGTTTGCCCGAAGATAGCCAGTGTCTTCCAGATCGGCGGCAAGCTGGCCAGCGATCAGCCGCTCCTGTGGTGTGAACGCAGTGAGGGCGATCTGACGAGCGACATGGTCGTGCAATGTTTCGGCGAGGGTGGCAAACTCGTCGAGGGAAGGGCCATTGCCCGGCGGGTTGTTGGTCGTGTTGCGAAGTGATTTCCATTGCCCGAGCCGTTCAGGCGACCCTGCCCCGGTCAGTCCTTCAACCGCGTTTGCACCAGGGCCGAGAGGCTGATCCGCTCCCGAAATCGAAGCATCGTCAAAAGGCCCGCCATCGTTTGACGCAGATTCCAAGAGCGGGTTCTTCTCGATTTCCCGCTCCACGAACTGATGCAGTTCGGTATGCGCCAGTTGCAGTAAGCGAATCGACTCAATGAGTTGAGGCGATGCGACGATGGATTGCTTCTGGCGCTGAAACAGGCTTGCTGAAGATTGCATGGTGAGTGCGATAATCCTGTCGAGGAGCCTCTTGGGGCCTGCAATGGCGCCAGTGAGACGTTTTCTAGGTCATGCGGCGGCTTTCAGCGTTTCAAGGACGTTTTGCGGGGATGAGACGCCATACGGGTCGGCCTCGCAGTTGTCGGAGAAACCTTCCTCCTCGAACCAGTGCTCCACCACGCCATTGTTGATCAGGGCGGCGTAACGCCATGAGCGCATCCCGAATCCGAGATTGTCCTTGGCAACCAGCATGCCCATCTTGCGTGTGAACTCGCCTGAGCCATCGGGGATGAGCTCGACCTGCTTCAGGCCCAAGGACTTCCCCCACGCATTCATGACGAAGGCGTCGTTGACTGAGAGGCAGTAAATCGCGTCAATTCCCTCCTTCTCAAACTCATCATAGAGCTCTTCGAACTTGGGCAACTGGTAGGTCGAGCAGGTCGGCGTGAAGGCGCCAGGCAGCGAGAACAGGATGACGCGCTTGCCGGCAAAGTAGTCGTCAGATGTCTTTTCTTCCCAGCGATATGGATTTGGCCCCTCGACCGACTTATCGTGAACACGCGTGAGAAAGGTGACGAAGGGAACTTTCTTTTGAACTGTCATCAAGTTGCTCCTAAAGAAGAAAACTGCCGTTGAATTCTGGCATAGGCTGGCGCAATTCCGAGCAAAGGCTCGTATGCTCGGGCACGGAATGAGGGCCTCGGCGGCTCGCAACTTCCTTTTCCATCCCGACGTATGGGAACGTCTTGGCGGCTGGTCTTGGCCACGCGAACGCAATCGATCTGAGCGAGCTGGAGACCGTCGAGCCGCTTGCTTTCCACGGCTATGGCGCCGGAAGCGGGATCGGTCACCCGCGATCGTGCCCGGGGAAAAAGGATAGCGGCCGGAAGGAGCCAATATCGCAAAGCATGTGGGGGCCTGAAATGTCACTTCACGCAACAGACCCGCTTCACTGGATTCCGCGTCACTGGACTGGTTCAGCATGTTGTCGATATGTGGCAGTGACCCGCCGGCTTTGGCTTGGGTGACGACCCTTTGACAAGGCTTTTCGGCACTCACATGCTGAACAGAACCGGCAAACCGCATTTGCGCGCGCTGCCCGTGTTGGCGTGCCGGCATCGGACCAGCCATGCGCAAAGCGGCCATCCAGAACGGACTTCCGGAGGAGACGATGCCCCGATGTTCAGCTGCAAGGGGCACCGTCTCCTCAGGCCACGGTCTAGAGCTTCGCGTATCGGGCATGGCACAAGTCGCTTTCATCGTGATTTGATGGTGCTCTAACCAGGAGCAGCAAGCGGCGTGCCATTTGGAATAGAGGTGCCGTTGGACCGCCCCTCCTTCTCGGAGGCCGTGTCTTGGAAGATCGGGCGCGCGCTATAACCGCCTCGTCACACAGGCAACAACGATGCTGTGTGGTGCGGATATTCGGCGCTTCGGCCCCGGCTGGGCAAAGAAGACCGGAAGCCGAGCCGATGCACTACCTGAGGCTGGCGGGCACTCCAGTCATTGCGTAGCGTGTGCCGCTAGCATTCATGGGTGCGCAGGCACCGCGAACACGCGCCTTTCGCGGCAACATGAGCGCGCGCTCTTGGGCAAGCGCCTTGGCCCCGTGAGGATCGAATTCCCCAATCGTGTCTGTTTGCCGCCCTCTTATGTTCGAAACTGGACCAGAATGTCGCAAGCCCGACCTAAAGGTCGCCGAGGCGTTCTGTCCGACACTGTTCGGTCGCCTTTGTTGGCCCGCGACACCGGTCTATTTCGCCTAGCTCTTCTCTGGCCTCAGGCTAAGCCCCTAAAAGCATCACAGATTTTTTTCTTCGGTCGGCCAAATTGGCACGAGTTTTGAAGCCTCTTCGTTGCGGGCCGGGAGCCGCCGACCGACTTTCATTTCGTGGATGGCACGAATGGAACGAAGAAAGAAAAGCAAAATGTCAAATCCGCGTCGGATAGCGTCTATGGGCATGGTGTGCTCGGCGAAACCGCCCTTACCCAACAGCTCGCCGCCTTTGTCGACCCTTGCGCAGGAAAGCTTGGCCGGCGGCGGCTCAAATGCCCACCGCGCCGACTTTGTCCTGACCTCGAAGGTGCAAGATAACGTTCCGCATCTCGCCGCGCGATGTGCCTAGACAGTTACGCGTTAGCCGTTCTTGATAATCGGTCTGCCTTCGGAGGACGTCATCTATATGCCGTCTTAGGTCTTCGCTGCCGCAGCGCCCGCCGGTCACCTTCCGCCCTCGCTATTGAGTGAAGTGCCACCATGTCCGAACAACCTTTGCCGACGCTGCCGATGTGGCGCGTCGATCACATCGAGCCCTCGCCTGAGATGTTGGCGCTACGGGCCAATGGTCCGATCCACCACGTGCGCTTCCCGTCCGGGCACGAAGGCTGGTGGGTCACAGGCTATGACGAGGCCAAGGCGGTGTTGACCGACGCGGCGTTCCGGCCCGCGGGAATGCCGCCGGCGGCATTCACCCCGGATTCGGTGATTCTCGGTTCGCCAGGATGGCTGGTCTCGCACGAGGGGGGCGAGCATACGCGGCTACGCACGATCGTGGCGCCGGCCTTCAGCAACGGCAGGGTGAAGCAGCTCGCGCAGCAAGTGGAGGCGATCGCCGCGCAGTTGTTCGAGACGCTGGCGGCCCAGCCCCAGCCCGCCGATCTGCGGCGCCACCTCTCCTTTCCGCTTCCTGCGATGGTCATTGGCGCGCTGATGGGCGTGCTCTACGAGGATCACGCCTTTTTCGCCGGGCTGTCCGACGAGGTGATGACGCACCAGCATGAAAGCGGCCCGCGAAGCGCGTCGCGCTTGGCCTGGGAAGAACTCCGCGCCTACATTCGCGGCAAGATGCGGGACAAGCGCCAGGATCCGGGCGACAACGTGCTGACGGATCTGCTCGCGGCGGTCGACCAGGGCAAGGCGACCGAGGAAGAGGCGATCGGCCTGGCGGCAGGCATGCTGGTGGCGGGGCACGAGAGCACCGTGGCACAGATCGAATTTGGCCTGCTGGCCATGTTCCGCCATCCGCAACAGCGCGAACGCCTGGTGGGCGATCCATCCCTGGTGGACAAGGTCGTGGAGGAAATCCTGCGCATGTACCCGCCGGGCGCGGGCTGGGACGGCATCATGCGCTATCCGAGGACCGACGTGACCATCGCGGGCGTGCATGTTCCCGCAGAGAGCAAGGTGCTGGTCGGCCTGCCGGCGACGTCGTTCGATCCGCGCCATTTCGACGACCCGGAAATCTTCGACATCGGACGTGACGAAAACCCGCACCTGGCGTTCTCCTACGGACCCCACAACTGCGTCGGCTTGGCGCTGGCCAGGCTGGAACTCAAGGCGGTGTTCGGTTCGATCTTCCAGCGCTTTCCCGCGCTGCGCCTGGCCGTGGCGCCCGAAGAACTGAAGTTGCGCAAGGAGATCATCACTGGCGGGTTCGAGGAGTTCCCGGTGCTCTGGTGATCCGCGGACGCCACGAGGAATCGCGATGTCCTCGAATTGCCCGCGCGACTGCCGCGCGCCGATCAGATCAGCCAACCAACAGGTGACCAAGATGGACGTGCAAGAAACCACGGCAGCATGCCGGGACGCCTTCGCCGAACTGGCGTCGCCAGCGTGCATTCAGGACCCGTATCCATTCATGCGGTGGTTGCGCGAGCACGATCCGGTACATCGCGCGGCGTCGGGCCTCTTTCTGTTGAGCCGCCACGCCGACATCTACTGGGCGCTCAAGGCCACGGGCGATGCTTTTCGGGGGCCGGCGCCAGGCGAACTGGCGCGCTATTTCCCGCGTGCGGCGACCAGCCTGTCGCTAAGTCTGCTGGCGTCCACTTTGGCGATGAAGGAACCTCCAACGCATACGCGTCTGCGCCGGCTGATCTCGCGCGATTTCACCATCGGCCAGATCGACAAGCTGAGGCCGGCCATCGCTCGCATTGTCGCAGCGCGCCTGGACGGCATGGCGCCCGCACTGGAGCGCGGGGAGGCAGTGGACCTGCATCAGGAATTCGCGCTGGCCTTGCCCATGCTGGTTTTCGGCGAACTGTTCGGCATGCCCCCGGACGACATTCTCGGGCTCGTCACCGGCATCAGCGCCATTCTGGAAGGCCTGAGCCCGCACGCCAGCGATCCCCAGCTCGCCGCGGCGGACTCGGCCAGCGCCAAGGTTCAGGCCTACTTCGGCGACCTCATACAGCGCAAGCGCTCCGATTCCAGCCACGACATCTTGTCAATGCTGGTCGGCGCACACGACGGCGATGCCGAGATGCTGTCGGATACGGAATTGATCAGCATGCTCTGGGGCATGTTGCTGGGCGGCTTCGCCACCACTGCCGCGGCCATCGGCCATGCTGTCCTGGCGATGCTGGCGTATCCCGAACAGCGGCACTGGCTGAAAGGAGATGCCATGGGGGTAAAGGCATTCGTCGAAGAAGCCCTGCGCTACGACGCGCCCGCCATGTTCAGCTCCATTCCGCGTATCGCCCAGCGCGACATCGAACTGGGTGGCGTGGTGATCCCGAAGAACGCGGACGTGCGCGTTCTGATCGCGGCCGGCAATCGTGACCCGGACGCCTTCGCCGATCCGGACCGCTTCGATCCCGTGCGGTTCTACGGCACCAGTCCTGGCATATCGATCGACGGGAAGATCATGCTGGCCTTCGGCCACGGCATCCACTTCTGCCTTGGTGCGCAACTGGCCCGGGTGCAGTTGGCCGAGAGCCTGCCGCGGATCCAGGCGCGCTTCCCCACGCTGGCATTGGCCGAGCAGCCGACCCGGGAGCCCTCCGCGTTCCTTAGGACGTTCCGCGCGCTGCCGGTGCGGCTGCATCGGCAGGAGGGCTGAGATGCGCGTCGTGGTCGATCAGGATCTGTGCGGAACTACCGGGCAGTGCGTGCTGACGCTGCCGGGCGCCTTTCGCCAGCGCGAACCGGACGGGGTGGCCGAAGTGTGCGTGGCGACGGTCCCGCAGGCGCTGCACGCCGCCGTGCGGCTTGCGGCCAACCAGTGCCCGGTCGCCGCCATTCGGGTCATCGAAAGCGATGCTGGCCATGACGAGCGCGCAAGCGCGGACCCTGCGCCTTCTCCGGCGCAGGCCGAGCGGCATGCTGCGAAAGACCAATGCAATTCAGGAGACACGATGGCAAGGTTTGAAGGCAAGGTGGCCGTGGTGACCGGCGCCGGCGCCGGCATCGGCAAGGCATGCGCTCTCGCCATCGCGCGCGGGGGCGGCAGAGTGGTGGTGGCCGACATTGATGGCTCGGCGGCCATCGCCTGCACCGCGCAGATCGCGGCCGAAGCAGGCCACGCGCTGCCCATAGCCATGGATATCGCCGATGAGCAGGCGGTGGCAGCGCTGTTCGAGACGGCGGAGCGGCACTTCGGGGGGGTCGACCTGCTGGTGAACAATGCGAGCGCCATGCATCTGACCCCGCGCGACTGCGCGATCCTCGACCTGGACCTGGCAGTCTGGGACCAGACCATGGCGACCAATCTGCGCGGCACGCTGCTCTGCTGCCGGCAGGCCATCCCACGGATGATCGACCGCGGCGGTGGCGCGATCGTCAACATGTCGTCGTGCCAAGGGCTCAGCGGTGACAAGGGGCAGACGTCCTACGGCGCGTCGAAGGCGGCGATGAACATGCTCTCGGCTTCGCTCGCCACCCAGTACGGTCATGCGCAGATTCGCTGCAACGCGGTTGCGCCGGGTCTTATCATGACCGAGCGTCTCCTCGCCAAGCTGGACGAGTGCATGCAACGGCATCTGCGCCGGCACCAGCTCCTGCAGCGCGTCGGCCGCCCCGAGGACGTGGCCGCGCTCGTGGCGTTCCTGCTCTCCGCCGATGCTGCGTTCATCACCGGCCAGGTCGTGTGCATCGATGGCGGCATGCTGGCGCATGTGCCGACATACGCCGACGGTGGCAACAGCTGCGCCGCGCGCCCTGCCGGCGACACCGAATCGGCGACGGCGGCGCGCTGCTGATGGACATACTGCTCAACCCACTCAACCGTCGGCACCGGCTGCGATCCGACATCCCGGTCATGCCCGGCGCTTTCCCCCTGGTCGGGCATCTTCCCGCCATTGTCTGCGACCTGCCGCGCCTGCTGCAACGCGCAGAACGGACGCTGGGCAGCCACTTCTGGCTGGATTTCGGCCCTGCCGGACATCTGATGACCTGTGTGGATCCGGACGCATTCTCTCTGCTCAAGCACAAGGACGTGTCCTCGGCGCTGATCGAAGAGATCGCGCCCGAATTGCTTGGCGGAACGTTGGTTGCCCTGGACGGCGGCGCGCACCGGCAGGCGCGCGATGCCATCAAGGCAGCGTTCTTGCCCAAGGGGCTGACCCAGGCCGGGATCGGCGACCTGTTCGCGCCGGTCATCCAGGCGCGGGTGCAGGCGTGGCGCGCCCGCGGCGAGGTAACTATCCTGCGCGAGACCGGCGACCTGATGCTGAAGCTCATCTTCAGCCTCATGGGAATCCCCGCGCAGGACCTGCCGGGATGGCATCGCAAGTACCGGCAATTGCTGCAGTTGATCATCGCGCCACCGGTCGACCTGCCCGGATTGCCTTTGCGGCGCGGCCGCTCCGCCCGCGACTGGATCGACGCGCAGTTGCGCCGGTTCGTCCGCGATGCGCGCGCGCATGCCGCGCGCACCGGGTTCATCAACGACATGGTGAGCGCTTTTGACAGCAGCGACGGTCCGCTCTCCGATGACGTCCTGGTCGCGAACATTCGCTTGCTGCTGCTTGCCGGTCACGACACCACTGCCTCGACGATGGCCTGGATCGTGATCGAGCTGGCGAGGCAGCCTGTGCTGTGGGACGCCCTGGTCGAGGAGGCGCAACGCGTGGGCGCGGTGCCGACCCGGCACGCGGACCTGGCGCAGTGTCCGGTCGCCGAGGCCCTGTTCCGCGAGACACTGCGCCTGCATCCGGCGACCACGCTCCTGCCGCGTCGCGCGCTGCAGGAATTGCAACTCGGCCAAAGGCGCATTCCCGCGGGCACCCACTTATGCATCCCGCTGCTGCATTTCTCGACCTCGGCGCTGCTGCACGAGGCGCCTGATCAGTTCCGCCTGGCGCGGTGGCTGCTACGCACAGAACCGGTCCGGCCCGTGGACATGCTGCAGTTCGGTACCGGCCCACACGTCTGCATCGGCTACCACCTGGTATGGCTGGAAATGGTGCAGTTCTGCATCGCCTTGGCGCTGACCATGCACAAGGCCGGGGTGCGGCCGCAGTTGCTGAGCGACGTCGAAAAAGGCCGGCGCTATTACCCGACCGCACATCCGTCC
The DNA here is from genome assembly GCF_040320535.1 of Mesorhizobium sp. M0676. Taxonomy (NCBI): domain Bacteria; kingdom Pseudomonadati; phylum Pseudomonadota; class Alphaproteobacteria; order Hyphomicrobiales; family Phyllobacteriaceae; genus Mesorhizobium; species Mesorhizobium sp. M0676. The sequence goes on along the minus strand of NZ_JAMYPU010000028.1, from coordinate 7,207 downwards.
ATGGCAATCCGCATAGGCTTCTCATGAGCTGGTGTCGGACGCCCTGTGTGGCAAGGCAGCGGCGCCGGCGGGGCGCGGCATTGCTGCACTCGGCGCACGCACTCGTGTGACGACTTGCGCTCGCCGTGGCCGTCTCAGCTACAAGGACATGAACAACATGCAAACCGGTTCCACAATACACGACGACCGAACTGGCGTTTCCGCATTCGGCGGGTTGGGCGCGCAGGCGCGCGGCGCATCTGGCGGGCTGCTCCCGGAGATCTGGATGCAGGACGGCGCAAAGCGGGTCGAACAGGCGCTGGCGCGTCTGCTCTGCGCCGAAGACGACGGTAAGACAGAGCTGATGGCAGCCATGCGCTACGCCACCTTGCGTGGCGGGAAGCGCACCAGAGCCTTGCTCTGTCTGGCTGCCGGCGCACTGGCGGGCACGCCGGCGCACATGCTCGACGACGTCGGCGCCGCCATCGAGATGATGCACGCCTGTACCCTGGTCCACGACGACCTGCCGGCGATGGACGACGACGTGCTTCGCCGCGGCCTTCCGACCGTGCACGTAAAGTTCGGCGAAGCCACTGCGATCCTGGTCGGCGATGCGCTGCAGGCCCACGCCTTCCTGACGCTGGCGAGCCTGGATGCGCCGGGAGACAATCGTATTGCGCTCGTGCGTGAACTGGCGCAGGCGGTGTCCGCCGAGGGTGCCGCAGGCGGGCAGGCCATGGATCTGTCGCTGGTCGGAAAGCACGCCGGGCTGGACAGCATCCTGGCGATGCACCGGATGAAAACCGGAGCGCTAGTGCGCGCGTCGGTTCGCATGGGCGCGCTATACTCCATCGCGGAGGATGCCGCGCACGCTGCGCTGTATGCTGCGCTCGATCGCTACACCGCCTGTTTTGGCCTGGCGTTGCAGGTGGCGGACGACATTCTCGACGCGACGGCGAATACCGCGACTCTTGGCAAGACCCCCGGCAAGGACGCGGCCGCGCAGAAGCCGACCTGCGCGTCGATCATGGGGCTGCAGGCAGCGCGCCAGTTCGCCCTGTATTTGTTGCACGACGCCGGGGAGGCCATCGCCCCTCTGGGGGCGCGTGCGGAAGGGTTGGCGCAGATGCTGCAGCGGGCCAACGTCTATCTGTCCGCGCCATACGCATGAGCGTGCCCAGCCGTAAGGACTTGCCGCTGTGCTGCTGCGATCGGCCGGCGGGCGCTGCATGCTGCACTGTGTCCGTGTCGGCGGTGACGTGCGCGGCGTCTGCCCGTTTCTGTTCTCGTTAGCCCTCTGCAGAAGGAACATCCCGCGTGAACGCGCTGTCCGAACAGATCCTTTCCGAATTGGGCCACCTGCTGAGCGAGATGAGCGATGGCGGCAGCGTGGGTCCGTCCGTATACGACACGGCGCGAGCTCTGCAGTTCGACGGCAAAGTCACCGGTCGGCACGACGCATACGCGTGGCTCATCGCGCAGCAACAGGCCGATGGCGGATGGGGAAGTGCGGACTTCCCGCTGTTTCGCCATGCGCCTACCTGGGCGGCGCTGCTGGCGTTGCAGCGTGCCGATCCTCTTCCCGGGGCTGCCGACGCAGTCCAGGCTGCAACCCGGTTCATCGAGCGCCAGCCCGATCCCTATGCGCATGCGGTGCCGGAAGACGCGCCCATCGGCGCGGAGCTGATCCTGCCGCAGTTGTGCGACGAGGCCGCATCCTTGCTGGGCGGCTTGTCGTTTCCGCGCCACCCGGCGCTGTTGCCGTTGCGGCAAGCACGCCTGGTCAAGCTGGGGGCTGTGGCGACGTTGCCGAGCGGCCATCCGTTGCTGCACTCCTGGGAAGCCTGGGGGACGTCGCCGGCCACCGCATGCCCGGACGACGACGGCAGCATCGGCATCAGTCCGGCGGCCACCGTCGCGTGGCGTGCGCACGCCGTGACACAGAGAAGAACGCCGCACGTCGGGCGCACGGGCGGGTATCTGCAGGCGGCATCGCGGGCTACGCGCACCGGCATCGAAGGTGTCCTTCCAAACGTCTGGCCAATCAATGTGTTCGAGCCATGCTGGTCGCTGTACACCCTGCATCTGGCCGGCCTGTTCGCGCATCCCGCGCTCGCCGAGGCGGTGCAAGTGATCATCGCGCAGCTCGACGCCCGCCTCGGGGTGCGCGGTCTGGGCCCTGCCTTGCACTTCGCGGCCGATGCGGACGACACCGCCGTTGCGTTGTGCGTCCTTCGCCTTGCAGGCCGCGACCCGGCGGCCGACGCGTTGCGCCAGTTCGAAACCGGCGAACTCTTCGTCACCTTTCCCGGTGAGCGCAATGCCTCGGTGTCGACCAACATCCATGCCCTGCATGCTTTGCGAATGTTGGGAAAACCCGCCGCCGGCACCAGCGCCTACGTCGAGGCCAATCGCAACCCGCACGGTCTGTGGGACAACGAAAAATGGCACGTTTCGTGGCTGTATCCAACCGCGCATGCGGTCGCTGCGCTCGCGCAAGGCAACCCCCAGTGGCGCGACGAGCGCGCGCTGGCGGGGCTGCTGAAGGCGCAGCGCGACGACGGCGGCTGGGGCGCTGGTCGCGCGTCCACATTCGAGGAAACCGCCTATGCGCTGTTCGCGTTGCACGTGATGGACGGGAGCGAAGAGCCGACCCGGCGCCGGGGCATCGCGCAGGCGGTGGCGCGGGCGCTGAAGTGGATGCTCGCCCGCCACGCGGCGCATTCACTGCCCCAGACGCCGCTGTGGATCGGCAAGGAACTGTATTGCCCCACCCGGGTGGTGCGCGTGGCCGAACTCGCCGGGTTGTGGCTGGCGCTTCGTTGGGGGCGGCGCGTCTCGGCCGAGGGAGCAGGAGCCGGGCCATGATCCCGACCGATCGCGCGCTGCAGCAGGTGCTAGAGTGGGGGCGTTCCCTGACCGGGTTCGCCGACGAGCATGCCGTGGAAGCAGTCCGGGGCGGCCAGTACATCCTGCAGCGCATCCAGCCGAGCCTGCGCGACACCAGCGCCCGCACCGGCCGCGATCCGCTGGACGAAACGCTGATCGTGGCGTTCTATCGCGAACTGGCGCTGCTGTTCTGGCTGGACGATTGCAACGACCTTGACCTGATCGCGCCGGAGCAGCTCGCCGCGGTGGAGCAGGCGCTGGGGCAGGGCGTGGCGTGCGCGCTACCAGGATTCGAGGGCTGTGCTGTGCTGCGCGCTTCGCTCGCCGCGCTCGCCTACGATCGTCGCGACTATGCCCAGCTTCTCGAGGATACCCAGTGCTACTGCGCGGCGCTGCGCGCCGGACACGCGCAGGCGGCAGGGGAGGAGCGCTGGTCCTTCGCCGAGTACTTGCAGAACGGCGTGGATTCGATCGCCTACACGAACGTGTTCTGTTGCCTGTCGTTGCTGTGGGGGCTGGACATGGCGACCTTGCGCGCGCGTCCGGCGTTTCGCCAGGCCCTGCGGCTCATATCCGCAATAGGGCGCTTGCAGAACGATCTGCATGGACGCGAAAAGGATAGATCGGCCGGCGAGGCCGACAACGCGGCGATCCTGCTGCTGCAGCGCTATCCCGCCATGCCTGTGGTGGAGTTCCTCAAGGACGAGTTGGCCGGCCACACACGCATGCTGCACCGGGTGATGGCGGAAGAACGTTTTCCCGCGCCGTGGGGACCGTTGATCGAGGCCATGGCGGCAGTCCGCGCGCAGTACTACGAGACCTCGACCAGCCGCTACCGCAGCGACGCTGCAGGCGGAGGCCAGCGTGCGCCGGCCTGAACGCGGGGGAAACGATGGCGTGCGCGCGCTGCCGTCGGTCCGACCCGACGCAACGCCGTCGCCCGATGACGCGGATGGAGCGAGCATCAGCGACACCAAGTTGAGCCGGCGCAAGGACGACCACCTGGACATCGTGCTGAATCGGCGAACGGCACGGGCCAAGGCCGCCGGCTGGGAGTACATCCGTTTCGAACACTGCGCATTGCCCGAGTTGGATCTGACGCAGATCGACCTCAGCGCCTCGCTGCTGGGCAAGACCATGCGCGCGCCTCTGCTGATCAGCTCCATGACCGGCGGCATGCCACGCGCCGAGGCCATCAACCGGCATCTAAGCGAGGCAGCGCAAGCCTTGGGAATCGCCATGTGCGTCGGTTCGCAGCGCGTGAGCCTGCAATCCCGCAACTCCCAAGGGCTGACGCGCGCGCTGCGCCGCCAGGCCCCAGACATTCCCTTGCTGGCCAATATCGGCGCCGCGCAACTGCGTGAGGCCGACGGCCTGGACCTGGCGCGCCGGGCGGTGGATGCACTGGAGGCCGATGGACTCATCGTCCATCTCAATCCGCTGCAGGAAGCGGTACAGCCGGAGGGCGACCGCGACTGGCGCGGCGTCCTGGCCCAGATCGCTCGCGCCGCGCGCAGCATGGGGGTGCCGATCGTGGCCAAGGAAGTGGGGTCGGGCCTCTCTGCTTCGGTGGCTTGTGCGCTCGTTCAGGCGGGCGTGGCGGTGATCGATGTCGCCGGCGCCGGCGGCACCAGTTGGGCCGCGGTGGAGGGCGAGCGGGCCCCCGATGCCGCCGACCGTACAGTTGCGATGGCGTTCGCCGATTGGGGGATCCCGACCCCGGCCAGCGTGCAGGCGGTACGTCGGGCGCTGCCAGCGGTGAAGCTGATCGCGTCGGGCGGGGTCAGCGACGGCGTCGACGTGGCCAAGGCTATCCGCCTGGGCGCGGACATCGCGGGGCAGGCAGCCGGCGTGCTGCGCGCGGCCACCGTATCCACCGAGGCGGTTGTCGCGCATTTCGAGATCGTCATCCGCCAGTTGGCCGTCGCCTGCTTCTGCACCGGCTCGGCTGATCTGGCGGCGTTGCGTCAGGCGCGCTTGTTGCCCTCGACGCATCTGCCCGCCGGTTGATGCCGGCGTAGCCCGCACGTGGCGGCGGGCGCCTAGCCTTGCCGAGTGAGAAGATCGCCGACCGCCGGGCCATTCGCGCTCGTCGCGGGGTTTTTCGGGTGCTGCTTCGTGATCAAGGAGGCGTTCCGCCATATGGACAGCCGCGAGTAAAGCGTATTCGACGGCTATCTCGATGCTCGATCAGGGTGACCGGTCACGCCGAAGAAGAGCCCCTAAAAGCGTCGGAACACCAGCTGCGGCGGAGACCGGCAGGAGCGGATGGTGCAATCCATTACAATGAAGGAGTGGCGATCCACATTGACCCCCAGTCAGCGCGGCCGGCCGTATGAACGAGAAGAGACGAGCGATTTCAGCTGCCGGACCGCCTTGATTTAACGTCCGATGATTTCGGAGCGCTGATCGGGCGTCCGTTTCGGACGGCGCCATCGTCGGGCGGCGCCAAATGCAGGATAATTGATCTCTTTTCGTATCATAAAGCTGATGCATGATACGCGAACAGATCATGACGTGTTGACTCGATCGCTGGATAAGGTACTCTGCCATATCATCTAGCATTGGAATGGATCGTTTACGTATCATATGGACTCTCAATCGGAAATTCTGCGCGAAATCGGTGGGCTTTTCAGGCAGGCGAGGCTGGCCGCTGCCATGACGCAGGAGCAGGTCGCTGACTTGGCGGGTATATCCCGTCCCCGATATCGCGACATCGAAAAGGGAGCCGCGGCCGCGCGTGCAACGACGCTCATGAATATCGCTCGCGCGCTCGGTCTGGAAATGATGCTGGTTCCGCAAGTCATGGTGCCGGCTGTCCAGGCTCTATTGCGTCCGCATGATGATAACGATCGGCCCGCCTTTGTTTCTCAACCTGACGATGACGATCATGGCCCCAGTCTTTCGCGCACCTAAGACGATCCCGTCGCTGGACGTGCTCTTGAACGCAGTGAAGATCGGCACAATCGTCAGGACGCCGGGCGATTTCAATGCATTCAACTTCGATGAGGCCTACCGCGCGACGGGCGGCTTTCCGGTTCTCAGCCTGTCGTTCCGGGCAGCGACGGGAGGATTGCGGAAAGATCCGAAGCCTCTGGCAAGCGCCTTGCCCGCTTTCTTCGCGAACCTCCTGCCGGAGGAGAAATTGCGCGAGGCGATGGAAAGGCACCACGAAGGCAATGTGCGGCCAGCCAATGATTTCGACCTTTTAACGGCGCTGGGCGCCGATCTGCCGGGAGCCGTACGGGCGTTGCCCAGTGACGGCGCGATAGCGGTTTCACAGGGTGCTTCAAAGGATCAGCCCAAGGCACGGTTCTCGCTTGCCGGCGTGCAGATGAAGCTGTCGGTCATGAAGAACATTGGAAAAGGCGGCGGCCTTACCTTACCGATGGACGACGAGCAGGGCCGGTACATCGCCAAGTTCCCGTCGACGGCGTTTCCGGGCGTTTCCGAAAACGAATTCGCCAACCTGGCGCTGGCAGCAGCAATCGGCATGGACGTTCCTGAATGCGAACTGGTCGAGAAATCCGATTTTGAGGGCGTTCCCGAAGAATTCAACACGCTGTCGGAAGGCAAAGTCCTTCTCGTCAAACGCTTCGATCGCGGCCCTGGTGGCGAGAGGATACACATCGAGGATTTCGCTCAGGTCTTCGGTGTCTACCCCTCGCGCAAATATGAGGGGGCTGCTTATCACGACATAGCCCTGGCTCTTGGCGTGGCCGTCTCGCCTAAGGCGGCTCTCGAGTTCGTCCGCCGCCTGGCACTGACCGTCATCACCGGCAATGGCGACATGCACCTGAAGAACTGGTCTTTGATCTATCCCGGTAACGGCGACAAGCCGGCGCTTGCACCAATCTACGACGTCCTGTCCACCGTGCCGTATATTCCCGCCGACGCCATGGCGCTGTCGCTTGGAGGGGAGCGCTCGTTCAAGGCGCTAGCGGCACCGAGATGGAGAGCATTTGCGAACCGTGCAAGGCTTCCGGAGCCGGCAGTCCTGAAGGCAGTGGTCGAGACAGTCAAACTCGTCAACGAACACTGGTGGCATCTGCCTGAGCGCGACCTTGTCGCAGCGAAAGTGCTCGAGCGGATCGACGAACATGTGAAGGCGATGACGCCGATACTGAACTCCTGCGCCGAGAAGTGAACCGAGTCCCTCGGGTTGTATAGCGGAACTATTCGCCCGTGGCCCCCGATGAGTGGCCGTGGATCGGTGGTATGCCAGGATCGCGCGCAAAGTCGGCGGAGTGTCCACTAGATGTTTAGTCCCAAGGTTTGATGGGTTGGATCGAGCCTGAATCGTTCGGGCTCTTTTGTCCAGATTTTGCAGATGTATTCA
>NZ_JAMYPU010000027.1:0-82993 GCF_040320535.1 Mesorhizobium sp. M0676 | reverse complement strand
CAGAGGGCGTCGATGCATGGCGGCGCCTGAACGTCCGCTTCTCACATTCCAAGCCTCCAAGCCGCAAGTCCGCTTCCGGCCCCAAAAGGCGACATCAGAATATCTGCTCAACAATCACCCTTCTGCGCGACGCGGTCATGAAGAAGAACCTCGTCGATCGCGCGTCTCCACTCCCCACACCCACTTGCCATACCCAAATTCTCATCCTAATCTCTCTCTGAGAAAACCTTTTCCCAAACCCCGCCGCAACCGCCGATGTCCACCTCGACAGGTAACGAGCCGTAAGAGAAAACCTTTTCCCCAATCCGAGACTTATTCCCGACCAATGGCCTCCGACACCTCGCCAACGCCCGCCAAACAACCCGTCACCCTGCGTGAAGTCGCGGCGATGGCTGGCGTCAGTGTGGCCACGGCCTCCAAGGCGCTGAACGGGCAGGGGCGGATGACCGCCGATACACGGCAGCGCATTCGCGAGACGGCGCAGCGGCTCGGCTTTCGCCCCAACAGCCTGGCGCAGAGCCTGCTTCGGCGGCGCTCCTTCACCGTCGGCCTGTTGACCAACGATACCTATGGCCGCTTTTCGCTGCCGGTCATGTCGGGCATTTCGGACGCGCTGGTCGATGCCGGCGTCTCGGTGTTCATGTGCAATGTCGAGGACGATCCGCGGCTGGCGCAGCTGCATGTGGAGGCGATGCTGGACAAGCGCATCGACGGCATCATCGCCAGCGGCAAGCGCATCGACCGCCATTTGCCGGTCGACCTCGCCAATCTCGGCGTGCCCGTGATCTACGCCTTCAGCCAGCCCGATCCCGATGCCATCGCCTTCGTCTCCGACGATGCCGGCGGGGCGCGGCTGGCGGTCGACCATCTTTGCCGGCTCGGGCGGCGGCGCATCGCCCATGTCAGCGGTCCTGCCAGCTTTGCCGTGGTGAATGAGCGGGCACAGGCTTTTCGCGATGTGCTGGCCGCGCACGGCCTGCCGGTGACCGAGCCCTTGCTCGGCTCGTGGTCGGAAGCCTGGGGGCATGAAGCCGTCGGAAAGCTGTTCGACGGCCCAACGCTCTTCAACAAGAAGGGAGAGAAACCCGACGCCGTGTTCTGCGGCAACGACCAGATCGCGCGCGGCGTCATCGATGCGCTGCGCGAGCGTGGCCTTGGCGTGCCTGGCGATGTCGGCGTCATCGGCTTCGACAATTGGGAGATCGTGGCCGAGGCGACCCGCCCGCCGCTGACCTCGGTCGACATGAACCTGGCGGCGCTCGGCCGCGAGGCCGGCCTCACACTGCTTTCGCTCGTCGGCGGCCAACCCGCCGCGCCGGGCATTCGAAAACTGCCGTGCCGGCTGGTGGTGCGTCAGTCCTGCGGCCACCCGCCGGGCGGCTAGGAGAACGCGCGGCGCAATCTGGGAGAGCGCCGCAACAGGGAGGAGGAGAAAAACCATGAGGAGGAAAACCATGAAGACCATGATTACCGGGTTCGCGCTCGCGGCGAGCATCATTGCCTTGCCTGCAATGGCTGCCGACACCGCCAACATCTGGGTTCGCGCCGACGGCTCGAACTTCATGCCGCGCATCGTCGACGCCTTCAACAAGGGCCATGAGAACCAGGTCAAGCTGGACATCATTCCCAATGCCGAGATCATCCCGAAATATGGCGCCGCCGCCGCCGGCGGCACGGCGCCCGACGCGCTGTCGCTCGACCTGATCTACACGCCATCCTTTGCCGCCGCCGGCCAGCTCGAAGACATCACCGACTGGGCGAAATCGCTGCCCTATTTCGCCAGCCTGTCGCCGGCGCACGTCAAGACCGGCACCTACAAGGACCACATTTACGGGCTGCCGTTCTCGGCCGACGCCTCGGTGCTGATCTGGAACAAGAAACTGTTCAAGCAGGCGGGGCTCGATCCCGACAAGGGGCCGGCCAACTGGGCCGAGATCGAGGCCGATGCCGAAAAGGTCAACGCGCTCGGCGGCGACATCAAGGGCTTTTATTTCTCCGGCAATTGCGGCGGCTGCAACATCTTCACCTTCACGCCGCTGGTGTGGGCCTCGGGCGGCGATATTCTCTCCGAGGACGGGTCGAAGGCGACGCTGGACAGCCCGCAGCTGCGCGGCGCCATCGACCTCTACCGCTCGATGGTCAAGAAGGATCTGGTGCCGGCCGGCGCGCAGACCGACACCGGCGCCAACTTCTTTGCCGCCTTCGCCACCGGCAATATCGGCATTTCGCCGTCCGGCGCCTTCGCCATCGGCGCGCTCAACACGCAGTATCCGGATATCGACTATGGCGTCACCTTCCTGCCGGGCAAGGACAGCGGCTGGTCTTCGTTTGCCGGCGGCGACAATTTCGTCGTCACCAAGGGCACCAAGAAGCTCGCCGTGGTGAAGGAGTTTCTCGACTTCGCCTATTCGCTCGAAGGCCAGACCATCCTGGCCAAATACGGCAGCCTGCCGGTGCGCGGCGACATCGCCAAGGAGGCGCTGAAGGATCTCGATCCGCGCTACCAGATCGCCGCCGAAGCCATGGCCAAGGGCCGCACGCCCTATTCCGTGGTGTTCAACGACCTGATCAACTCGGCCAACGGTCCGTGGACGCAGATGATCAACGAGGTCGTCTTCGGCGACGACGTCGATGGCGCCATCGCCAATGCACAAGAGACCATGCAGTCGATCATCGACCAGGCGCAGAAATAAGGACTGGCCGGCGGCGAGGGCGCATGACGCCCCTGCCGTCGCAGGTCCTGATCCGGCCGCCCGATCCGTCTCCCTGGACGGGCGGCCGGCGCTCCTTACCCTCCCCCTTGTGGGGAGGGTCGCTGCGAAGCAGCGGGGTGGGGGAGGTGTGTCCCACCGCCCTACGGATCCAACGGAAGAGCAGGCATGACCCCTGGCATTCGCAATCATGGCACCGACGCCCTACCTCTCCCTTGCGGGGAGGTCGGACCGCAGGTCCGGGTGGGAGGCCGGCGCCGCACCCCCACCCCGCTGCTGCGCAGCGACCCTCCCCACAAGGGGGAGGGTAAATGACCATCACCACCACCACCCCGCCACGCGCCAGAAAACTGGTCGGTGCCGGCCGCCGGCAGTGGATCGGCCTGCTCTATGTCGCGCCGGCCGTGGCGCTGGTCGTCGTCTTCTTCATCATTCCCCTCGGCATGACCGCCTGGATGTCGCTGCACAACTGGCCGCTGATGGGCGAGCATTTTTATATCGGCTTCGACAATTACCGGGCGATCCTGCGCGACAACCGTTTCTGGAACGCGCTGAGCTTCACCGCCTACTACACCGTGATCGTCACCATCGTGATCTTCGCCGTCGCCTTTCCGCTGGCGCTGTTCATCGAAAAGCCCAGGCGGCTGACCGGCTTTTACCGGACATCCTTCTTCATGCCGGCGGTCGTCGGTTTCGCCTCGGCCAGCCTGCTCTGGTCTTGGCTGCTCAATGTCGATTCCGGCCTGTTCAGCCCGGCCGCCTACGACCTCGGCCTGACCGGGAAAAAGTTCAACCTTCTGGCGACGTTCCAGCCGGCCTTCTGGTCGATCATCGCCATGGTCGTCTGGAAGGTGGCGGGCTTCACCATGATCATCCTGATGACCGGCCTGCAGTCGATCCCGACCGATCTGCAGGAAGCCGCGATGATCGACGGGGCAGGGCCGTTCGCACGCTTTCGCGCCATCACCCTGCCGCTGATGCGCCGCACGCTGGCGCTGGCGCTGATCCTGTCGATCGCCGGCTCGATCCTCGCCTTCGACCAGTTCTACATCATCCTGCGCGGCGGCCCGCGCAACCAGACGCTGACCGCCGTCTACTGGATTTTCAACCAGTCCTTCGTCTCGTTCAAGCTCGGCTATGGCGCGGCGCTGTCGATGATCCTGCTGGCCATACTGGTGGCGCTCAGCCTGGTTCAGCTGTGGCTGCTGCGCAAGCCGGAGGGCATCGACTGATGGCGCAGGCAAGAAGCCGCAGCAGCCGCCTCTGGCTCAGGATCGCCGAGCATTCGACCGGCATGATCGCCTCAGTGCTGTTCATCGCGCCGATCGTCTGGGCCGTGCTGTCGACCTTCAAGCCGGCGCAGGAGGCGCGCCAGCCGCCGCTGCCGCCATGGCCGACGACCGGCTTCTCGATCGAGAACTACCGCACGCTCGACACCTTTGGCGACGGCCTCTGGCTGCCGGCGCAAAACAGCCTCTATGTCGCCTCGATGACGGTGATCCTGTCGGTCGTCGTCAGCGTGCTGGCCGGCTACGGCTTTTCGCGCTTCCGGTTTCCCATGAAGGATGTGCTCTTCATTGTCATCCTGTCGACGATCATGATCCCGTTCCAGTCGATCCTGACGCCGATCTTCCTGGTGCTGACCAAGGTCGGCCTGCACAACACGCTGACCGGGCTGGTCCTGGTCTACGTCACGCTGCAGCTGCCGTTCTCGATCTTCATGATGCGCAACGCCTTCGACGCGGTACCGCGCGAGATCGAGGAGGCCGCGCGCATGGATGGCGCCAACAACGTCACCATGCTGCTGAAGGTGATGCTGCCTTTGGTCTGGCCGGGCATCGTCACCATCGCGTTGTTCGCCTTCCTCGGCGCCTGGAACGAATTCCTGGCCGCCCTCGTGCTGATGACCGACCAGTCCAAATTCACGCTGCCGATCATGATGACGGCGCTGCAGTCCGGCCGCTTCGGCGCCATCGACTGGGGCGCGGTGCAGGCGGGCGTCACCGTGATGATGGTGCCGTGCCTGGTGCTCTTCCTCTTGCTGCAGCGCTTCTACATCCGCGGCCTGATGGCCGGCGCGGTGAAATGACCCGCCGTGAATGACCACTATCCAACGGAGTGACACGATGACCGTTCAACCATCCGCCAACAAACTCGCCTTCCGCCCACTGCCGGTGCCGCAGGTCGATGTCCGCGGCTTCTGGGGCGACCGTGTCGATGCCGTGGCGTCGCGCACCGCCGACATCCTCTACGAGCGCTGCGTCGAGGCGCGCATGCTGGAGCAGATCGACCCGGACCGGCCCTCGCCGAGCGTCGTCATTCCGTTCCATTCGCCGTCGCCCGACGAGGCTGCCAGCCCCGGCTTCACCGGCTCGACGGTGACGACGCAGATGTTCTGGGACTCCGATTGGGGCAAGACCATCGAGACCGCGGCCTATTCGCTCTACCGGCGCAAGAACGCGGCACTCGAGAAGAAGATCGATGCCGTCATCGACCTCTACGGCAGACTGCAGCAGGAAGACGGTTATCTCTCCAGCTGGTACCAGCGTATCCAGCCCGGCAAGCGCTGGACCAATCTGCGCGATTGCCACGAGCTCTATTGCGCCGGCCATCTGATCGAAGGCGCGGTCGCCTACTACCAGGCCACCGGCAAGCGCAAGCTGCTGGATATCATGTGCCGCTATGTCGACCATATCGCCGACACCTTCGGTCCGGAGCCGGGCAAGAAGAAGGGCTATTGCGGCCATGAGGAGATCGAGCTGGCGCTGGTCAAGCTGGCGCGGGCGACCGGCGAGCAGAAATACATGGACCTGGCCAGGTATTTCATCGACCAGCGCGGGCAACAGCCGCATTATTTCGACGAGGAGGCGCGTGCGCGCGGCGCCGATCCGAAGGCCTATCATTTCAAGACTTATGAGTACAACCAGTCGCACAAGCCGGTGCGCGAGCAGGACAAGGTCGTCGGCCATGCGGTCAGGGCGATGTACCTCTATTCCGGCATGGCCGACATCGCCACCGAATATGGCGACGATACGCTCAGGGTGGCGCTCGACCGGCTCTGGAACGATCTCACCACCAAAAACCTCTATATCACCGGCGGCCTCGGGCCGTCGGCGCACAATGAGGGCTTTACCAGCGACTACGACCTGCCCAACGAAACCGCCTATGCCGAGACCTGTGCCTCGGTCGGCCTGGTGTTCTGGGCCAGCCGCATGCTCGGCATGGGCCCCAACGCCCGCTACGCCGACATGATGGAGCGGGCGCTCTACAACGGCTCGATCTCCGGCCTGTCGCTCGACGGCTCGCTGTTCTTCTACGAGAACCCGTTGGAGAGCCGGGGCAGGCACAATCGCTGGAAATGGCATCGCTGCCCCTGTTGCCCGCCGAATATCGGCCGCATGGTCGCCTCCATCGGCAGCTATTTCTACTCCCTGTCGGACGACGCGCTGGCCGTTCATCTCTACGGCGACAGCACCGCGCGCTTCGACATATCGAACCGGGCGGTCAGTCTGATTCAGACCAGCAATTATCCCTGGGATGGCGCGGTCTCGATCCGGATCGAAGCCGAAGCGCCGGTCGAGTTCACCTTGCACCTGCGCGTCCCCTCCTGGTGCGGCAAGGCGGCGCTCAAGGTCAACGGCGCCGCGGTCGATCTGGATGACATCACCAGCGACGGCTATGCCGCGATCCGGCGCGAGTGGCGCCAGGGCGACCGGGTCGAACTCGATCTCGAAATGTCGATCGCCCGTCTGTTCGCCAATCCGGAGGTGCGTCAGGACATCGGCCGCGTCGCACTTGCGCGCGGTCCGCTGATCTATTGCGTCGAGGAGACCGACAATGCCGGCCAGTTGCATCGGATCGCTCTGCCGCGAACGGCAAAAATCGAGGCGCATGCCGAGCCGAACCTGCTCGGCGGCATCGTCACGCTTTCGGCACTTGCCAGCAAGGAAGCGCAGGAAAACTGGGAACCCGGGCTCTATCGCACCGATCCGCCGGCGGTGAGCGAAACGAAAATCACCGCTGTCCCGTACTTTGCCTGGGACAACCGCGAACCTGGTGAGATGCTGGTCTGGCTGCGGGACGGATGAGTTACAGGCTGACGAACGCCGTCAGCGGCAAATGATCCGACGCAACCCGCGACAGCGGCGTGTCATGGGCTTCCACCGACGAGACCATGCCGTGCCGGTTGGCCATGATCCGGTCGAGCGCCAGTACCGGCAGGCCTGAGGGGAAAGTCGGCACCGCCGCCGGCGTGAAACCAAAGGTGGCGTGCAGCGTCTTGAGCGCCGAGCGGTTGCCCAGCCGCCATTCGTTGAGGTCGCCGAGCAGCAAGGTCGGCCTTTCATCCTGGTTGCTCATGATGTCGAGCACGACGCGGGCCTGCTCCGAACGCGAGCGGCGCAACAGGCCGAGATGCGCGGCGATGACGCGCAGAGTGCGCGTTTCGTCGAGGTCGATCTCGGCAACCAGCGCGCCGCGGGGCTCCAGTCCCGGAAGCTTGATCTGATGGACGTCGCGCACCGTGCCGCGCTTGAACAAAAGCACGTTGCCGCGCCAGCCATGGCCCTTGCCGCTTCCGGAAACCGGCACCGGCACAAGCCCTGTTTCGTGTTCGATCCGGGCAAGGTCGAGCAGCCCGGCGCGATCGCCGAAGCGGTTGTCGGCCTCCTGCAGCGCGATGACGTCGGGGCCGATCTCGCGGATCACGCGAGCGGTCCGTTCGGGGTCGAACCTGCGGTCGGTGCCGATGCATTTGTGGACGTTGTAGGAGGCGACCACCATCTGGGCGCCTTCAATGTGCTTGCGCGGCGTCGCGTTCGCCTTGCGCGCTTTCCTGCCCCGGATCGACAGGAGCACGGTTTCAGGAAGGCTGCGTCCGTTTATGTCCATAGGCCTGCTATTCGACGTCCTGATTCTTTGTTTTATGCATATCCTTCTCTCACAACCGGGACCACTCCGAGGCGGTATGCATTAGAGATAGGGCGATCCCAGCCATAACAACCGGTCAAAAACCCGGATGACAAATGGCCGCGCTCTTAGGGTTGCGAGTGTGACGGGTTTGGCGGAAGCGATTGCCGCTCCGATGCGCCCCTCGATCTCGGCGGCAAAGCCGGTATCCAGCACCTCCAGGTCGATTTCGAAATTCAGCCGCAGCGAGCGGGCGTCGAGGTTGGAGGAGCCGACATAGGCCCAGACGCCATCGACCGACAACAGCTTCGAATGGTCGAACGACCCCTCATGCCGCCAGACGCGGCAATAGTGCTTCAGCACCTGGTCGTATTGCGCCGTCATGGCGCGGCCGACCAGGAAGAGATTGTTGACCGCGGGCACGACGATGTCGATCTCGACGCCGCGCCGGGCCGCCGTGACCAGCGCGCTGACAAATTCCCGGTCCGGCAGGAAATAGGGCGACATGATGCGGATCGATTTGCGGGCGACGGAAAATGCCCCCGTCAGCAATTTGTGGTTGGTTTCGATGCTGGCGTCCGGCCCCGACGCCACCGCCCGCACCAGGATCGGCTGACCGGGAGGCGGCGAGGGCTTTTCTACGTGCCAAACCTCGTCCTTGAGGGCCTCGTTGCCGGCAAAACGCCAGTCTTCGGCGGCAACCGCGAACAGGTCGGCCACGACCGGCCCCGTCACCTGGAAATGCGTATCCGCCGAACTGGCGCTGCCGGCGAATTCGGCCGAAAATCCCTTGCGGATGTTCATGCCTCCCGTGAACGCCACCACACCGTCGACGATCAGGATTTTCCTGTGCGTCCTCAAATTCGCATAGGGAAGTCTCAGGCCCATGACGATGTTGCCGTTGAACAGATCGACGGTGACGCCGGCTTCTCGGAGTGTCCCAAGAATGCTGGGCACGGAATAGCGCACGCCCACCGCATCGATCAGCACGCGAACCGTCACACCGCGCCGGACCGCTCCGGCCAGCGATCCGACAAAACGTCGTCCGATCTCGTCATTGTCGAAGATGTAGGTCTCGAGCAGGATGCTGCGCCGTGCGCCGTCGATCGCCCCGCACATTGCCGCGTAGGCTTCGTCGCCGGTCCTCAGGATGGTGATTGCATTTCCCGAAAGCAGGCCGCGCCGCGCCACCCTGTCGCCTAGCGTCTTCAGGCCGGCAAAGCGCTGGCCGAATTCGGCTGAGATGAGTGCTTCGAGCGCAATGTCGTGGTCGTGTTTGGCTGTCTCGGCTTCACCGGCGACGGGCCGCATGGCGCTGATCGTGGCGCGGCGGATGCGGTTGATGCCGGCAATGGCATAGATGATCGCGCCAAGGAACGGCGACAAGATCATCACGCCGACCCAGCCGGTGGCGGCGCGCACGTCTTCCTTGGTCATGATGGCATGGACGATGCCAATGGCGGCCATCAGCATCGGAATGATGACGAGGATCAGAGGCCAGTAGGTCACAAAGGTCTGCCACATCGGCAGGACTATCGAGCCAGCGGCCGCAGAAGGCAATGCAACGGATCAACCAGGACGGAGGCGCTCGCGCCTCAGTCCTTCGCCCGCTCCACATAAGCGCCATCGGCCGTCATCACCACCACGCGGGTGCCCGGCGCGATGTGCGGCGGCACCAGCGTGCGCACGCCGTTCGAAAGCACGGCCGGCTTGTAGGACGAGGACGCCGTCTGGCCTTTGGTCGTCGGCTCCGTCTCGACCACTTCGAAAGTAGCGCGCTGCGGCAGCACCAGGGCTATGGCGATGCCGTTGAACTGCGAGATCTGCACCGCCATGCCTTCGAGCAGGTAGGGCGCCATGTCGCCGACCACGCTTTCCGGCACCGCGACCTGGTCGTAGCTTTCCGGGTTCATGAAGTGATACCCCTCGGCGTCGGCGTAGAGGAAGGTGTGCTCGCGCTCCTCGACATAGGCGCGCTCGACCTGCTCGGTGGTGCGGTAGCGCTCCGAAACCTTCACCCCGTCGGAGATGCGGCGCATGTCGAGCTGGGTGACCGGCGTACCCTTGCCAGGGTGGATGTTTTCGGCAAAGAGGATGACGTAAAGCTTGCCGTCCTTGTCGACGACATTGCCTTTACGGAGCGAACTGGCGATGACCTTCACCACGGTTTTCAATCCTAGACTTCGTTGGCCTGAAACGATCGTTCGGCGCAAATCGGCTGCGAGAGCCGTCGCCGTAGCGCATCTTGGCCCGAACCGCCAGCCCTGTCAGCAATTCCGTTGCCCGGCAAACCCATGACTGGCGCTTCGCCCTGGTGGACGCCGGATGTTCACGCCGACCGCCGGCCGCGGCTGATGGCCCGCAACGCCATAGCTGCCGCCATGCGCGGCTGGTTTGGCGAGCGCGACTTCATCGAGGTCGAGACGGCGGCGCTGCAGATATCACCGGGCAATGAGGCGCATCTCTCAGCCTTCGCCACCGAGGCTATCGGTGCCGACGGTGCGCGCCGGCCGCTTTATCTCCACACCTCGCCGGAGTTCGCCTGCAAGAAGCTGCTGGCCGCCGGTGAGCGGCGCATCTTCAGCCTGGGCGCCGTCTGGCGCAACCGCGAGCGCGGCCCCTTGCACCATCCCGAATTCACCATGCTGGAATGGTATCGGGTCGGCGAAACCTATGACAGCCTGATGGCCGATTGCGCCGAACTGCTGAAGCTGGCAGCCGAGCGGGCCGGCGCCAAAACCTTCCGCTTTCGCGGCCGCGAGGCCGATCCGTTCGCCGAACCGGAACGCGTGAGCGTGGCGGAAGCTTTTGCGCGTTACGCCGGCATCGATCTTCTTGCCACCGTTTCTGCCGATGGCGGCACAGACCGCGCCGCACTCCATGATGCTCTGGTCAAGGCCGGCCTGCGCACGGCCGACGATGACAACTGGGCCGATTTGTTCAGCCGGGTAATGGTCGAGAAGGTCGAACCGGTGCTGGGGCAGGGGCGGGCCACCATCTTGTACGGCTATCCGATCTCGGAAGCGGCGCTCGCCCGGCCGAGCGCGGAGGACCAGCGCGTGGCCGAGCGCTTCGAGCTCTATTGCTGCGGCGTCGAGCTCGCCAATGCTTTTGGCGAACTGACCGATCCGGCCGAGCAGCGCCGGCGCTTTGCCGCCGAGATGGACGAGAAGGAGCGCGTCTATGGCGAGCGCTATCCGCTGGATGAGGATTTTCTCGCCGCCCTCGCCATCATGCCGCAAGCCAGCGGCTCGGCGCTCGGCTTCGACCGGCTGGTGATGCTGGCAACGGGCGCGACGAGGATCGATGACGTGATCTGGACGCCGGTCGCCACTCCTTGACGGAAATCGGCCTTGGTTAAACTCACAAACCGGTCAAGCCGCGCGTCTGTGGCGGCCGCCGCGGATAGCTTTCGCGCTCCGCTTGGGCGCTATGCCGCAGCGGGACAATTGCCCATGCGCCATTGCACAAGCCGCATTGGGACAATAGATGGTGCAACAGCCGCTACCGCCCGGCGCGGCTTCAGCCAGGACCACGCGCATGACCGATACATCAGAGGCAGCGAAATTGACCGACCGCGTCGCGGCACTGGTCGAGGCTGCCAAGCGGGCCGGCGCCGACGCCGCCGACGCGGTTGCCGTGCGCGGCCGCTCGATCGGCGTGTCGGTGCGGCTGGGCAAGGTCGAGAACACTGAGGCGTCCGAGGGCGACGATGTCTCGCTGCGCGTCTTCGTCGGCAACCGGGTGGCGAGCGTCTCGGCGACGGCGGCATCGGACCCCAGGGCATTGGCCGAGCGCGCCGTGGCCATGGCCAAAGTCTCGCCCGAGGATCCCTATCAGGGTCTCGCCGATCCGGCTTTGCTGGTCGGCAAGGTGCGCGACCTCGATCTGTTCGACGCCACCGAGGTTTCGGCCGATCAGTTGAAGGAAGCGGCCCTTGCCGCCGAGGAAGCAGCCCTTGCCGTCAAGGGCGTCACCAATTCGGCCGGCAGCGGCGCCAGCGCCGGTCTTGGCGGGCTGGTGCTGGCCACGTCGAACGGCTTCGTCGGCCACTATGTCGCATCGCGCTTTTCGCGTTCGGCCAGCGTTATTGCGGGCGAAGGCACCGGCATGGAGCGCGACTACGAATACTCCTCGAACCAGCATTTTTCCGATCTCGACGCGCCGGAGCTGATCGGCCGCAGGGCCGGCGAGCGCGCCGTGCGCCGCCTCGGCGCCCGCAAGGCGACGACCGGTCCGGTCAACGTGGTGTTCGACCCGCGCGTCGCGCGCGGCATTGCCGGCCATCTCGCCGGCGCCATCAACGGCGCTTCGGTGGCGCGCAAGACCAGTTTTTTGCGCGAGATGATGGGCAAGCAGGTTGCGTCGGCTGCCATCACCGTCACCGACGAACCGCTGCGGCGTCGCGGCCAGGCCTCGCGCCCGTTCGACGGCGAAGGCGTCGAGGGCGAAAAGCTGTTGATGGTCGAGAACGGCGTGCTGAAGCACTGGTTCCTGTCGACGTCCGCCGCGCGGGAATTGGGGCTGACCACCAACGGACGCGGCGCGCGCAGCGGCTCGTCGGTATCGCCGTCTTCGACCAATCTCGCCATCGAGCCGGGCGACAGGACGCCGGAAGACCTGATCAGGTCGCTAAAATCCGGCTTTTATGTCACCGAAGTGTTCGGCCAAGGCGTCGATATGGTGACCGGCGAATACAGCCGTGGCGCATCCGGCTTCTGGATCGACAATGGTGAGCTTGCCTATCCGGTGGCCGAGGTGACCATCGCCTCGAATTTGAAGACGATGTTCCTCAATATGGTTCCGGCGAGCGATCTTGACCGCGATTTCGGCACTGCCGCACCGACGCTGCTGATCGAAGGAATGACCCTTGCCGGAGCGTGACCCGGTCATATCGGCCGGGGCCTCGGAAGACCTCGATCTGCTGCGCGACGCCGCCCGCGAGGCGGGCGCGATCGCCATGCGCTATTTCGGCAAGAACCCGCAAGTGTGGATGAAAGGCGGCACCTCGCCGGTCAGCGAAGCCGACCACGCGGCGGACGCCTATCTTCGCGAGACCCTGCTTGCGGCGCGGCCGGACTATGGCTGGCTGTCGGAGGAAACGACTGACGATCCGGCACGGCTTCTGGCGCGGCGCACCTTTGTCGTCGACCCCATAGACGGCACCCGCGGCTTCCTCGAAGGTCTGCGCTCGTGGTGCGTCAGCGTCGCGGTGGTCGAGAATGGCCGCACGCTCACCGGTGTGCTCGAATGTCCGGCCAAGGGCGAAACCTATTGGGCGCTGCCTGGCCATGGAGCTTTCCGCAACGGCAAGCCGATTGCCGTGCGCGGCCTGGGTAAGACGGTCGAGATCGGCGGGCTGAAGCAGTTGATCGACCTGATGCCGGCGCAATGGCAAAGCCGGGTGCGGCGCGCGGCGCACATTCCGTCTCTCGCCTACCGGCTGGCGATGGTCGCCAACGGCACGCTCGACGCAACCTTCGTCAAGCCCAACGCGCATGACTGGGATATCGCCGCCGCCGATCTCATCTTGCGCGAGGCTGGCGGCGCCGTGCTCGACGGCCATGGCCGCGCGCCGCTTTATGCCGGGGAGATCATCCGTCACGGCGCGCTGGTCGCCGGCAGCGGGCAGCTGCTGACCGTGCTTGCCGGCGTCATTGCCGATACGGAAGCGTGATCGAAGGTTCCAAAGTCGGCAGCTTTGGGCTAGACCTGTCGCAAACTCACAATATGTGAAGGACCGAAATGGCCGCGGAAGACGGAAAGAAACAGCTTTTGCACCTGGTGTTCGGCGGCGAGCTGAAGCAGCTGGGAGGCACCGAGTTCCGCGATCTCGACGCGCTCGACATCGTTGGCGTCTATCCGGACTATCAAACCGCGCACACCGCGTGGAAGGCCAAGGCGCAAGCCAGCGTGGACAATGCCCATATGCGCTATTTCGTCGTCCATCTGCACCGGCTGCTCGACCCTGAAAGCAAGGCCGCCGGTTGACAGTGATGGAGCATGAAGCGGTGAAAGGGCAGCCCACCGGCGCCGCGGTCCGAAGAAGACGCGGCGGCAGTTCGAAGACGTTCTGGCGCAAGATCCGCGAGCCGTTGGCGCAGTCGCGAATCGTCAAGAGCATCATCGTCAGCCTGCTCGCCCAGTTCGTCCGCCTGGTGCGCCTGACCAACCGCGTGGTCGAAGGCTCGGCTAAATTTTCAGGCGGCGACTACGCCGAATTCGAACCCGGCATCATCGCGCTCTGGCATGGCCAGCATCTGCTGACCCCAGCCTATTATCCCAAGGGACGGCCGCTGGTCGCCATGGTCTCGCGCAGCGCCGACGCCGAACTCAACGCGCTGATGATCGAAAAATTCGGCATCGAGGCGGTGCGCGGCTCCGGCGGGCGTGAAAGCACGAAGCATCTCGACAAGGGCGGCGCCAAGGCGCTCATTGCCCTGAAAAAGTCACTCGTCGCCGGCAAGAACGTCGCCATGATCGCCGACATTCCCCACGGCACGCCGCGCGACGCCGGGCTTGGTATCGTTCTGCTCGCACGCCTTTCCGGCCGGCCGATCATGCCTGCCGCCATCGCCACCAGCCGCCGCAAGGTGCTGGAAAGGAGCTGGGACAAGACCACCATCAACCTGCCGTTCGGCCGCTCCTCGATCGTCATCGGAACGCCGGTTTTCGTGCCGGCCAATGCCGACGAGGCCGAAATGGAGCGCAAGCGCCAGGAAGTCACGGCCGCGCTCAATGCCGCGACCGCCGAGGCCTATCGGCTCGTGGACGGCAGGCCATGAGCGTCGGCTGGGCGCGCGCCTTCCTGGCGGCGTACCGCCTTGCCGGTGCAGCCGCCTATCCGCTGATGGGCCCCTATGTCGCGTGGCGCACGTCGCAGGGCAAGGAAGACCGCAGCCGCAGCCGCGAGCGCTACGGTGTTGCCGGGCGGCCGCGCCCTGAAGGGCCGGTGATCTGGATCCATGCGGCAAGCGTCGGCGAGACCCTTGCGGTCGTGCCGCTGGTGCAAAGCATCCTCGACTACGGTGTCAACATCGTGCTGACGACGGGAACAGTGACCTCGGCGCAGGTTGCCGACGAACGGCTGGGCGACCGCATCATCCACCAATATGTTCCGCTCGACCTCAAGCCGGCCGTCAGCCGCTTTCTCGATCACTGGCGGCCGGACCTGGCTATCATCGCCGAATCCGAGATATGGCCGATGACCATCCTCGAGCTCGGCGCCCGACACGTGCCGCAGGTGCTGGTCAACGGCCGGCTGTCCGACCGCTCGTTCAAGTCCTGGAAGAAGCGCGCCAACATCGCCGAGGCGCTGTTCGAGAACCTTGCACATGTCGTTGCCCAGTCGGATGTCGACGGCGAACGGTTTCGCGCGCTTGGCGCCCGGCCGGTCACCGTGTCCGGCAACCTCAAGGTCGACACCTTGCCGCCGCCGGTCGACGAACGGGCGCTGGCGACGCTGAAGCGCCAGATCGCCGGCCGCCCGACCTGGGCGGCAATTTCGACCCATGACGGCGAGGAGGTGGTCGCGGCGGAAGTCCACGCCACGCTCTACAAGCGCCACCATGGACTGCTGACGATCATCGTCCCGCGTCATCCCGACCGCGCCGAAGCGCTGGCCGCACAGATTTCCGGCATGGGCCTGAAGCTGGCGCGGCGCAGCAAGGGCGACCGGATCACCGCCGACACCGATATCCTGCTCGGCGATACGATCGGCGAGATGGGGCTTTATCTCCGGCTGACGGAAATCGCCTTTGTCGGCCGCTCGCTGACCTCGGAAGGCGGCCAGAATCCGCTGGAGCCGGCCATGCTCGACACCGCTGTGCTGGCCGGCCGCAACGTCCAGAATTTTCGCGAGGCCTATCAGCGCCTGCTCGACAGCGGCGGCGCCAAGCTGGTGCGCGACCGCGACATGCTGGCCGGCGCCGTCAATTTCCTGCTGAGCAATGAAGTTGCGCGCCATGAGATGATGGCGGCCGGTGCCGCCACAGTCGACCAGATGCGCGGTGCGCTGGCGCACACGCTGAAGTCGCTCGAGCCTTATATCCAGCCATTGATCGTCAAGTCGCGCCTGAAGGGCGCCGACGGGCGATAGGTGGCGTCGGAAGCACCACCTTTCTGGTGGGAAGCGCCGGACTGGCGGGTCTTTGCGCTGTCGCCGCTATCAGCCGTCTATGGCATCGTCGCCGGCCGCCGCATGCATCGGGCGGTACGTGAAAAGATCGACGCGCCAGTGCTTTGCGTCGGCAACTTCACCGTCGGCGGCAGCGGCAAGACGCCGATCGCCATCGCGCTGGCCAAGCAGGCCAGGCGCATGCAGCTCAATCCCGGATTCCTGTCGCGCGGCCATGGCGGCTCGTTCGCGCAGCCGCATGTCGTCGATGCCAGTCACGACGCTGCAAAGCATGTCGGCGACGAGCCGCTGCTTTTGGCCGAGCACGCGCCGGTTGCGGTGAGCCCCAACCGCGCTGCCGGCGCCAAGCTGCTCATGGAAGCCCATGGCTGCGATTTCCTGATCATGGATGACGGTTTTCAGAGCGCACGCATCCATATCGATTATGCGCTGGTCGTCGTCGACGCCCGTTACGGCATCGGCAACGGCCGGGTCATTCCGGGCGGTCCGCTGAGAGCCAACATCGTCGATCAGTTGGTGTTCACCGACGGGCTGTTGAAGATGGGCGAGGGCGCTGCCGCCGACCAGGTCGTGCGCCAGGCGGCGCGCGCCGGCCGGCCGATCTTCGAGGCGCATGCCGAGCCCGCGGCCAAGGAGCGGTTCGCCGGCCGGCGGTTCCTCGCCTTTGCCGGCATCGGCCACCCCGAAAAATTCTTCGACACGCTGCGCGGCACCGGTGCGGAAGTGGCGCTGAGCCGGTCGTTTCCGGACCATCACTTCTATGCCCCTGATGAACTCGCGGAACTGGCGGCAACCGCGCGCCGCGATGGACTGGGCCTCGTCACCACCGCCAAGGACGCCGCCCGGCTGCGCCACGGCGCTGCCCCGGCCGATTTCCTCGCTGAACTCGCCGTGCTGGAGATCGACGCCACGTTCGAACTCGACACTGTGCCGGAGCGCATCATCGACGAGACGCTGGATGCCTGGAGACAGCGGAAGCTGCGAGGGTAGGGCGTGCAGCGTCACGCGGAGATGCTGGCGGACAGCACCCCCCTCTGGCCTGCCGGCCATCTCCCCCGCAAGGAGGGAGATCAGCAGCTTTGCCAATGGCGCTCATTCTGCAACGCTGGTGATTTGGCGAAAGCAAAGATGATCATCCAATCTCCCCCCTTGCGGGGGAGATGTCCGGCAGGACAGAGGGGCGTGTGAAGGAACGCGACCAACGGCTCTGTGCGCGCCTTTAACCCCGGCTGCGCAGGTCCGGATGCATCTCGATCTCGCGGCGCAGCGAGGCGGCGGCGCTGACATAGGGCTCCTGCCTGGCGACGCTCCAATATTTGAGCTCGTCCAGCGGAATGCTCTCGCCGGTCACCGCGCAACGCACGAAGGCGCCGGGGCTGGTGACCTGGAAGTCGCCGTCGAGATAGCGGATACGGGCTTCCTTGCCGCCGGGGCCTTCGAAGCGGTTCATCATGGAGTGGTGCCAAGGTTCATGCTGATTTCATCGCCATAAATTGCCGGCAAGGTCAAGCTTGACGCAATGCTGAGGCGCTATTGTCGCTCCAAACCATTCTTATGGGACCGGTATGGACATTTCATCCGCCCGCCTGACCGCGCTGCTGCGTGAGGCCATGATGTTGGCAGCGTTGCCGTCGGCGAAGGCCGATCCGGCGAAAGCAGCACTTATAAAGGCGCTGGTGCAGCCGCCGACGCCGTCCGGCGCGCCTTTGCAGCAGGCAGCGGCGCCGGCGCTGCAGGCGCTGTTGTCCGCAGCCACCGCAAAGGGGCAGCAGACGGGTTCTGCCGAGGTCCTGCAAGCCTATCTGGCCCTTGCTGAACCTGGCGTCGAGGCGCCAGACAAGGTCGCGCCGACAAGGGTCGTTGCGGTCTCGCCGGCAAATGACGACACACAGCGCGATCTGCCGCTGCCGCCGGCCAAGGCCGAAGATGGCGCTCCCGCAAAGCCCGTAGGACTGCCCTGGTTTGCGCTTCTCGCACCCGTGGTTTCGCCGCAGCGCCGCGCTGCCACCACCGATATGCCAATGAAGCGGGAGCAGGCGACGTCTGGGCCGAATGATGCGGCCCAGCCGCAAGGCCGAAAGCAGACGCGTGTCGGTCTGATGGCGCTGGCAACCGGGTTTCTGGCCGTCGCCATTGTCGGGCTAGCCCTGCTGGTGCTTCGCTGAGCACCGAACGATCGCCGCTATCGCTCGGCTTCGAGGAATGCTTCCATCTTGTCCATCGCCAGCCCCGCCTCGACAGCGATACGGCGTGAAAGTTCGGCGGCAGCCCTGCGTGGCCGCCCCAGCGGCCGGTCGAGCCAGTACGACACCGGGTTCAGCGCCGTGCGCTCGTCAACGGCGACGATGCGGCCTGCCTCCAACTGGTGTCCGGTCAGCGGTGGCCGCGCCAGCGCGATGCCGAGCCCGTAAGCTGCGGCGTCGAGCACCAGATTGTAGTCCTCGAAGCGGCGATCCTGCGGGCGCGGGCGGTAGTCCATCCCTTGCGCGGCAAACCAGGCACGCCACCCCGAAGCGTCGGAATCGTTGATCAGCGGAAATTTGAGCAGCCGGGCCGGGTCGCCGCGACCGATCTCGTGGGCAAGGCCGGGCGCGGCGACGGGAAAGACATGTTCCTCGAACAGCTTCACCGAGATGCGGCCCGGAATGCCGCCGCGGCCGCAGCGGACCGACAGGTCGATGCCTTCATCGGCAAGGTCGGCCTGGCGGATGTCGACGTCGAGCACGATGCGCAGCTTGGTGGGATTGTTCTCCAGCGCCGCCATGCGTGGCATCAGCCACAGCCCGCTGACGGAGGGTATCGAGGTCAGCCGCACCACGGCGGTGCCGCGCGGCTCGACCCAGCGGTCGGAATGGCTGGAGATCAGCGCAAAGGCTTCGGCCGTGCGCAGATGCAAGCGGTTGCCCTCGATGGTCAGCGAGACGCCGCGCGCGCCGCGGTCGAACACTTTCAAGCCCAGCCAGTCCTCCAGCTTGGCGATCTGCCGGCTGACGGCGCCGTGGGTGATGTTGAGCTTCTCGGCCGCGGCCGAAAAGCTCCCCGTTCGCGCCGCCGCATCGAAGGCGCGCAGGGTCTCGAGCGGCACCATTGTGTCTGAGCTGTGATCCATAGTCACAGGTGATCCTCGATTTGATCGTTTGTCAACGGCGCCGAAAAGGCGCTTTCTGCCTTTCAACACTCTGGGAACCCGAGGACAGGCAGATGAGCGCAACGACCAGCACGTCGAATCCGACACAGCGGATGGACACCACGGCGGCCATCGCCGTGGCCTTGACGGTGGTTGGCTGGGCCTCGGCCTTTCCCGCGATCCGTGCCGGCCTCGCCGCTTTCGGGCCGCTGGAACTCGGTGCGCTGCGCTTTGCCATTGCCGCGGTGCCGGCGGCGATCTTTCTTGCCGTCAAGCGCCCGGCGCTGCCGAGGCTCGACGAGGTGTGGCGCCTGGTCTTTGGCGGCGCCATCTTCGTCGCGCTCTACACTGTCATGCTCAATTTCGGCGAATTGACGGTTTCGGCGGGTGCCGCCGGTTTCATCATCAATGTCAGCCCGATCTTCACCGCCATCATGGCAATGGCATTGCTCGGCGAGCGCTTCTCAAGCTGGGCCTGGTTCGGCACGGCGATTTCTTTCGCCGGCATCGGCATCATCGCTGTGGCTGACGGCAATGGCTTGAGTTTCGACACCGGCGCGCTGCTGGTTCTTGGCTCCGCGCTGTGCTCGGCCGTCAACACGATCGTCCAGAAGCCGCTCTTTGCCCGCCATCACCCGCTGACCATTTCGGCCTCGAACATGATCCTTGGCGCTCTTTGCCTGGCACCCTTTCTGCCGAGCGGCTTTGCGCAGGCCGCGGTCGCCAACACGGCCGGTATCGGCGCCGTGATCTTTCTTGGCATCGTGCCCAGCCTGATCGCCTATGCCGCCTGGGCAACCGCACTGTCGCGTCTTCCGGCAGCGCGCGCCTCGAACTTCCTCTATCTGGTCTCGCCCATGTCGGCCCTGATCGGCTTCTTCTGGCTGGGCGAAGTGCCGACGCTGCTCGGCATAATCGGCGGTGCGTTGGCCCTCGGCGGCGTGATCGTGGTGAATTTGAAGCGTTAAAACAAAAAGTTGGAACCGTTTCCGGACTCAAACCGGGAACCGTATCCCCAGCATGCAGACACCCGGAGGAAGGACCGTTATGGTGAGTTGCCTGGCTGGGGGATGGAATGGGAAAACTGTTCATATCGGCAATCTTTTGCGTTTTGCTGCTGACCGGGAAAGCCTTCGCTGGCTGGTACCAGGTCGAAAACTACGAAGGGTCATCGGGCCTAATCCAGTCCATCTGTCACTGCAGAGATATGACAGTTTCGGCAGCGGGATTACGGTCGAAGGAAGCTATTTCTACGACGCGAAGCAAAGCCCGATAGCGGTGTACGGCAAGATCACCGGTACCAGCGTCTCCCTTTGCGAGATTGCGGACGACAAGGAATTCGACCGGGGCCTGGTCATGGGATCGAAAACGCCGGTCGACACCGCCCGATGTCCGTTTTCTCTCGACCTTGGCGAAAGCGGCGCAACGGGGACCTGGAACAGAGGCCTGGACAAGTTCCCGATCGTGCTGAAGAAGGTCGCAAGCCTCGACGATACCGGTGAGGCGAAGGTTGACGGGACCGTCGAGATCCCCTTCTGGGCGCAGACAGCCACCCACAGATTTGCCGGGGTCTACGAGAAAGCCGGCTTTCTCGTCTGCATGAGTAAGCTGCGGGTCATCGACAAGAAGAAAAAGAAGGTCGTTCAGGAGATCGTTTTCGATGACGACGATTGAGATGCCGGCATGCTGATGACTCCCATCTACATGAATGTTCTAAAACAGGTTGGGGGAAGCTTCGAGATAATCTCCGTGAATTTTCGCGGCGGTAGCGCCGGCTACTCAAGGGATTACGTTTTCTCTCATAGATTCAAGGACTATCGCCTGTTGGTGAATTGAGCGTGTGCCCTGACCTGGCTTGTGCTCACCGCCGTCCGAACAGCCGCTCGATATCGGCAAGCTTCAGCTCGATATAGGTCGGGCGGCCGTGGTTGCAGGTGCCGGATCCCGGCGTCGCCTCCATCTGGCGCAGCAGCGCGTTCATCTCCTCGGCCTTGAGCAGACGGCCGGAACGCACCGAGCCGTGGCAGGCCATGGTGGCGGCAATCTTGTCCAGGCGCTCTTTCAGCGTCTCGACTGTATCATTGTCGGCGATCTCATCGGCAAGGTCGCGCACCAATTGCTGGACATTGGTTTCGCCCAGCATAGACGGCGTCTCGCGCACCGCCACCGCACCGGGGCCGAAGCGCTCGATGCCGAGACCGAACCGGGCAAGTGTCTCCGAATGCATGGCCAGCCGCTCGGCGTCTTCTTCCGGCAGGTCGACGATCTCCGGCAAAAGCAGCATCTGCGAGGGCACCGCGCGTAAGTGCAGCGCATTCTTCAGCGCCTCATAGACCAGCCGCTCATGCGCGGCATGCTGGTCGACGATGATCAGAGAATCCCGGGTTTGCGCGACGATATAGTTTTCGTGCACCTGCGCGCGGGCGGCCCCCAGCGTCGTGCCGAGCAGCGTCTCGGCCGGCTCGGCTGTGCCGGCGCGCGCATCGGCGCTGGCCAGCGGCCCGGAATCGAACGCCGCCTGATCGTTTTCGCGGAAGCCGCCGCTATCAAAGCCCATTTCCAGCGGCCGCTGCGGCGAGCGGTCGAAACCGGCAAAGCCCGACGCGCGGTGGGCCGCGTCGTAGCTGCGGTGGCCGTTGGCGGGGCCGGCATGGGCGTAGGAAGCAGCCCCCGGCCGGAACGCCGCCATCATACCGGCGGCCCCGCTGGTGGCGGCGCGGATGCCGGCATTGGCCAGCGCCTCGCGAATGGCGCCGACGATCAGCCCGCGCACCAGGCCGGGGTCGCGAAAGCGCACATCGGCCTTGGCTGGGTGGACGTTGACGTCGACGGTCGCCGGATCGAGCGTCAGGAACAGCACGGTCACCGCGTGCCGGTCGCGCGGCAGCACATCGGCGAAAGCGCCGCGAATGGCGCCGGCAATCAGCTTGTCGCGCACTGGCCGGCCGTTGACATAGGCATATTGCTGCAGCGCGTTGGCGCGGGTGAAGGACGGGATCGAGACGTGGCCGGTCAGGTGCACGCCGTCCCGGCTGGCGTCGATAGCGATGGAATTGTCGGGAAACTCGGCGCCCATCACCTGAGCGACGCGGCGCAGGCTGCCCTCGGTACTGTCATCGGTCGCCGGCAATTCCAGCGTCGAGCGGTCCGAGCCGGCCAGCGTGAAGCGCACGGCGGGGAAGGCGATGGCGATGCGCTTGAGCACGTCGCTGGTGGCGGAGCTTTCGGCGCGCTCGCCCTTCATGAACTTGAGCCGGGCCGGCGTGGCGAAGAACAGGTCGCGCACCTCGACCGTGGTGCCGCGGTTGGCCGCCGCCGGTTTGACCGCCGAAACGCGGCCGCCTTCGATGGCGATCTCGGCTGCAGCGTCGCCTGCGGCCGTGCGCGAGCGAACCGACAGTCGCGACACCGAACCAATTGACGGCAATGCCTCGCCACGGAACCCGAGCGAGCGGATATCGTGAATGTTGTCGGCAAGTTTCGAGGTGCAGTGGCGCGCAATGGCCAGCGCCAGTTCCTGTTCGGGGATACCGGAGCCGTCATCGGTGACGCGGATCAGGTTCAGCCCGCCGCCGGCAGTGACGACCTCGACGCGGGAGGCGCCGGCGTCGAGCGCGTTTTCGACCAGTTCCTTCACCACGCTCGCCGGACGCTCGATGACTTCGCCGGCGGCGATCTGGTTGATCATCGTTTCGGAAAGCTGGCGAATGGGCATGGGGGTATTATAGGCGGATTCGAAGGGTGTGCGGAAGGCTTCAATGAATGCCGGACATTGGACGCCAGCGGGACAGCACCCCCCTCTGGCCTGCCGGCCATCTCCCCCGCAAGGAGGGAGATCAGATGTCACGACGGCTTTCGCCAATCTTCAATGCTTGAAGGGTGACGCGAATATGAACTGCCAATCTCCCCCCTTGCGGGGGAGATGTCCGGCAGGACAGAGGGGGGTGTGAAGGAACTCCGCGATAGTGACTACGCTGCAACCGATTTCAAGCCTGCGCCGCCAGCCAGTCCCTGACTTTCCGCGCATTCTCGCTCAGCTCACGGTTCTTAGGCCAAACCACGTAGAACGCCTTGCCGGTTCTCAGCACATGGTCGGTCACCGGCACCAGCAGCCCCGAAGCCAGGAGCCGTTCGGCCAGATGCCGCCAGCCGAGCGCGATGCCCTGGCCCTCCATGACGCCCTGGATCACGAGGCCGTAATCGTTGATGCGCAGGCCGCGCGCGGTGTTGTCGAGGCTGCCGCCCGCCGACTGGAACCATTCGTCCCAGCTAGCCGCCTCGCGGTAGGGCTCCTCGAGGTGGATCAGGCGATGCGTCGCCAGCTCCGCGACGCTCCTTGGCATGCCGAATTTCGCGAGATAGCTGGCGCCTACGACTGGAAAAATCTCCTCGTCGGCCAGCGGCAGCGAATGATAGTCGGCCCAGTCGCGCGGCTCGCCGCCGCGCACGGCGAGCGGGATGCCCTCGGCGATGATGTCGAGATCGCGGTCGGCGGTCTGGATGCGCAAGTCGATGCCCGGCAGTTCGTCGCGGAACTGCTGCAGCCGCGGCATCATCCAGAACGAGCCGAAGGCGGTCGACGCCGCCAGCGTGACATGACCGCCGGTCGCCTGCAGGCGCAGATCCTCCGCCGATTTGCGGATATGCGACAGGCCGAGTGAGACGTCGGCATGGAAGCGTTCGCCCGCTTCTGTCAGGACGACCTGGCGGTGGCGGCGCTGGAACAGCTGGGCGCCAAGCTGTTCCTCCAACCCGCGCACCGCATAGGAGACGGCGGCCTGCGTCATGCCGAGCTCGCGCCCGGCAGCGGTGAAGCTCGACAGCCGGCCCGCCGCCTCGAAGACGATCAGGCTGCCGGCCGAGGGCAGGAGGTGGCGCAGGCTTCGCATAAGCTGAGCTTATACAAGAGATCAGGATTTTCCAGCATCACATCCATATTTCCTCTCGCTAACTTGGTTGGACGGAATGAGGAGGCTCCATGAACGCACCGGCCACTGAACTGACCGAGCAAACCCACCGCCGCGGCGGCGGTCGCCTCGGACGCAAGGCGCTGAGGAGCGCCCCCGTCACCTCGTTCCCGACGCTGGTCCGCGAGATCCCCACCTACCAGATGGTCCCGGACGAGGCGGTGGAACTGATCCACCAGGAGTCACTCGCCATCCTCGAAGAGGTCGGTTGCGAGTTCCGCGACGACGAGGCGATCGCCATGTGGAAGGCGGCGGGCGCCGACGTGTCCGAGACACGCGTCCGCATCGACCGCGGCCTGCTGATGGAACTGGTCGCGAAGGTTCCGTCCGAATTCACCCTCAATGCGCGTAATCCCGAGCGCACCGTGCGCGTCGGCGGCAAGAACTCCATCTTCGCGCCGATGTATGGCGCGCCTTACGTGCGCGACCTCGACAACAACCGGCGTTATGGCACGCTTGAAGACCTCAACAATTTCCACAAGCTCGCCTACATGGCCCCGGCGCTGCATTCGTCGAGTTCGATCATCTGCGAGCCGATGGAGATCGCGGTGCCGAAACGGCATCTCCACATCATCCATTCGGCGCTGAAGCATTCCGACAAGCCGTTCATGGGCATCGTTACTTCCAAAGACCGGGCCGAAGACACGATGGCGATGGCGGGCATCGTCTTTGGCGAAGATTTCGTTCGCGACAACCCGGTGCTGGTGTCGATCACCAACTGCAACTCGCCGCTGGTGTGGGACGCCACCATGCTGGACGCGATGAAGGTCTATGCGCGCAGCAATCAGCCGCTGATCCTGGCGCCCTTTGCGCTGTGCGGCGCATCGACTTCGGCCTCGGCCGTCGGCGCGGTGGCGCAGGTCAATGCCGAAGCATTGGCCGGCGTCGCTTTCACCCAGCTGCTGCGCCCGGGTTCGCCCCAGATCTACGGCCAGTTCATGGTGACGGTTGACATGAAGACCGGCGCGCCGATGGGCGGCACGCCGGAGGCTGCGCAGATGATGTATCTGATGGGCGCGTTGGCGCGGAAATACAAACTGCCCTGGCGAACCTCCGGCTTCCATGTCGGCTCCAAGCTCAACGACGCCCAGGCCGGCTATGAATCCAACATGCTGATGCATGCCGCCATCCTCGCCGGCGCCAATTACATCTGGCACTCCGCCGGCTGGCTCGAGGCCGGGCTCACCTGCGGCTATTCGAAATTCGCCACCGACTGCGAGCAGCTTGTCGGCTGGTACAAATATGCCGGCGGCCTGTCGTTCGACGACTTCAAGGAGGCCATGGCGGCGATCCGCGAAGTCGGGCCGCAGGGCCATTTCCTCGGCACCCAGCACACGCTCGATCACTACGAGTCGGCATTCTTTATGCCCACCATCATGGATTTCAACTCCTACGAACAATGGAAGGCTGGAGGGGCGAAGGACCACGACACGCGCGGCCGCGAGAAAGCCCGCAACATGCTGGCCGACTATGAAGAGCCGAAACTCGATGAGGGCATTGCCGAGGGCCTCAGGGACTTTATCGCGCAGCGCGAGGAGAGGCTGCCCGACAGCGTTAGCTAAGAGAACGACGAATGAGTTGATAACGGGCGAAGACCCGATGGGAACCGCAAGGGAGAAAGACATGACACTTTTCAAAAGCAATGGCGATCGCGTGCCAACGGCCATCGAGGCGATGGCGCAAGAGACGCGTGCTGGCCGTATGGACCGGCGCGAGTTTCTTGCATTGGCGAGTGCGTTCGGCGCATCGACGGCGCTGGCCTACGGCATGATCGGCCTTGCCGCGCCGGGACAGGCTTTTGCCGAGGAGCCGAAGAAGGGCGGCACGCTGCACATATCGATGTCGGTCAAGGCCCAAAAAGATCCGCGCACCTATGACTGGGTGGAACTCGCCAACATCTCGCGCTGCTGGCTGGAGCCGCTGGTCCGCTACACCAGGGAATTCACCTTCGAGCCAGTGCTGCTCGAAAGCTGGGACATCAATGACGACGCCACTGAATACACGTTGCATGTGCGCAAGGGCATCACCTGGAACAATGGCGATGCCTTCAACGCCGATGACGTGGTCTTTAATGTTACCCGCTGGTGCGAGAAGAATGTCGCCGGCAATTCCATGGCCGCGCGCGTCGGCGGGCTGATCGATGAAAAGTCGGGCAAGGCCAGGGAAGGCGCCATCGCCAAGGTCGACGACAACACGGTCAAGCTGACGCTCAGCGCGCCCGACATTTCGCTGATCCCGAACCTTACCGATTATCCCGCGCTCGTCGTCCACCGCAATTTCGACGCCGAAGGCGCTGATCCGGTCAAGAAGCCGATCGGCACGGGCCCGTTCGAACTGGTCTCCTACGATGTCGGCCAGAAGGCGGTGGTCAAGCGTCGTGAAAACGGCAAGTGGTGGGGCGGCGAAGCGCCGCTCGACAGCGTAGAGTTTATCGACTACGGCACGGATTTCAACGCTTCGATCAACGCCTTCGAATCCGGCGAGATCGACCTCAATTTCGAGACGCCGGCCGACTTCATCGACATCCTGGACAAGATGGGGCTGGAGAAGTCCGAGGTTGCGACGGCAACCACGCTGGTTGCCCGCACCAACGTTACCCACAAGCCCTATGACGACCAGCGGGTGCGCAACGCGCTGCAGATGGCGGTCGACAACAATGCGGTGCTGGAACTCGGTTATGCCGGGCGAGGGACGGTGGGCGAAAACCACCATGTCAGCCCGATCCATCCGGAATATTTCGCGCTGCCCAAGAAGACGCGCGACGCGGCCGGCGCCAAGAAACTGATGGCGGACGCAGGGCAGGCCGATTTCGAGCACGAGCTGATTACCGTCGAGGACGACTGGCAGAAGAACACCGGCGACGCGATTGCCGGCCAGCTGCGCGACGCCGGCATCAAGGTCAAGCGCACGGTGCTGCCGGGCTCGACCTTCTGGAACGACTGGACGAAATATCCCTATTCGATGACCATCTGGTACATGCGCCCGCTCGGCGTCCAGGTGCTGGCGCTTGGTTATCGCACCGGCGAAGCCTGGAATGAATCGGCCTATTCCAACCCGGACTTCGACGCCAAGCTGAAGCAGGCGCTGGCGCTGATCGACGTGGAGAAACGGCGTGAGGTAATGAAGGATGTCGAGCAGATCCTGCAGGATTCCGGCGTCATCATTCAACCCTTCTGGCAGAAGCTCTACAGCCACATGAACAAGAAGGTGAAAAACTACGGCGTCCACCAGACCTTCGAGATGGACCTGCAGAACGTCTGGCTGGATGGCTGAGAGGGTGTAAGCCGGGGCTTCATGAGCCGCAAAAAAGCCGATATGCAGGATGTCTGGTATTGCACCTTGCCGCCAAACGTCCGGAGATCCTGCATGAAACCGATAGTGCTTGCCGCTGTCTTTTCGATTGCCTTGCCAGCGACGGTGCTGGCCGGGCCGGCTTCCAACGCCGTCAAGTTCTTTTATGTGCCTGAAGTGAAATTCGAGGGAGACGCAAAGTACCGCGACCGCTTCACCGAGCCGGTGACCAAGCTGTTCGATCTCAACGACCAGGCAACGAAGAACAAGCCCGACGAAGTCGCCTGCCTCGACTTCGATCCCGGCCTCGACGCCCAGGATTTCGACCAGAAGTCGATTGCCAAGACATTGAAGCTGGCCGAGACCGTCAATGGCGATACGGCCGAAGTCACCGCCACCTTCAGCCTTTTTGCGGAAGGCGATGATTCCAAACGCGAAATGCTGTGGTCGCTGAAGAAAATCGACGGCAAATGGAAGGTTGCCGACATCACCTCCAAGACCAGCAGCTGGACGCTGAGCGCGCTGGAATGCATGCCCGACAAAGCGCCGGAGTGATCCCGTGCTCCGCCGTCTTGCCCTGGCGCTGTCGCCCATTTGCGTGCTGGCGGTGGGTATGAGCGCAGCCGCAGCACAAGGCCTGTTGGGCCCGCCGCCAGCCAATGCGCCGGCCGTGGCGGCACCGGCCGGCGCAGCACCGCCCGCAAATCCACCCGGGACAGCGGTGGAACCGGCGACACCGCCGGTTGGGTGGCCGCCGGCCGACGCCCCACCGGCCGCACCCATTCTGCCGGGATCCCCGACGGCGGTGGTGCGGCCATTTTACGATCAGGTGGGACTGGAGATCGATCCGGCGCAGCGCAGCCACTTCATCGACCCGGCAAAAACCGTTCTCGACAAGAGCGACGCGTTGCGCACATCCGGGCAGGGAGAATGTCTCGACCCCAACATGGCGCTCGACAATGCCGACTATGACAAGACCGAGATCGATAAGAGCCTGAAGACACTCGAAGCGATCAATGGCGACCAGGCCAAGGTCATTGTCGCCTTCGTCGTCGCCGGCAACCCGCATCGCCTTGAATGGAAATTCAGGAAAGTCGACGGCGACTGGAAGATATCCGATCTGCTTTCGGTGACCGGTGAATGGGCGCTCAGCCAGTATCAGTGCGAATAATGTTGATTGAGGGTCAGCGCCTGCGATCCTTCGCGCCCCCATCTGTCCTGCCGGACATCTCCCCCACACGGGGGGAGATCAGCAGTTCCAGCGTCTCGCCCGCTCCGCATCATTTGAGATTAGCTAAAGCCTATGTGGCGGCCAATCTCCCCCGTGTGCGGGAGATGTCCGGCAGGACAGAGGGGGGCGCTGTCCCGCTAAAGTTCCGCAAAATAGCTTCAGCCCCTTCCGCGATAGGGGGCAACGCCGGTGTCGGGCAACCAGGCGCCTTCGGGCGGAGCGCCAGTCTGCCAGAAGACATCGATCGGAATGCCGCCGCGCGGATACCAATAACCGCCTATGCGCAACCACAGCGGCTTCGTTGCCGCCACAATGCGGCGGCCGATCATCACCGTGCAGTCTTCATGGAAAGCGCCATGGTTGCGAAACGAGGTCATGAACAGTTTGAGCGACTTCGATTCCACGAGCGTGGCATCGGGTGCGTAGTCGATGACGATATGAGCGAAATCCGGCTGTCCGGTTACCGGGCAGAGCGAGGTGAATTCCGGGCAGGTGAAGCGCACGATCGCCGGCGGTCCGTCGCCGCGCTGGAACGGCACGGTCTCCAGGACCGCGGTCTCCGGGCTCTGTGGCGTCTCGACGTGGGCGCCGAGCTGGGTGAGGGTTTTGGTATCGATCATCGCGGTTTTCCTGGGGATTTTCCGCGCTCATTAGCACCGGACCGAAAAGTGTGCAGCGATTTTCGAATAAATTCGATGCTTAAGACAAGAACTGGAGCAGCACGCGCTGCTCCGACACAAATTGGAATGGCAGGAAGATGATGACCAGCAACGACCCGCTTCTCCAGCCTTACCAGCTCAAACACCTGACGCTGAAGAACAGGGTGATGTCGACCAGCCACGAGCCGGCCTATTCCGAGGACGGCATGCCGAAACAGCGCTACCGGCTCTACCACGCCGAAAAGGCCAAGGGCGGCATGGCGCTGACCATGACGGCGGGCTCGGCCATCGTCTCGCGCGACAGCCCGGCCGCGTTCGGCAATCTGCATGTCTATGACGACCGCATCGTGCCGTGGCTGGCCGAACTGGCGGGCGCCTGCCACGAGTATGACTGCAAGGTGATGATCCAGATCACCCATCTTGGTCGCCGCACCGGCTGGAACAAGGCCGACTGGCTGCCGGTGCTGTCGGCTTCGCCGGTGCGTGAGCCGGCGCACCGCGCGTTCCCCAAAACCATCGAGGACTGGGACATCGAGCGCATCGTCGCCGACTATGCGTCCGCTGCGCAGCGCTGCCAGGCGGCCGGCCTCGACGGCATCGAGTTCGAATCCTACGGCCATCTGATGGACGGCTTCTGGTCGCCGGCCACCAACCATCGCGACGATGAGTTCGGCGGTTCGCTCGACAACCGGCTGCGCTTCACCGACATGGTGCTGGATGCCGTGCGAGCGGCCGTCGGTGAGAAGTTCATCGTCGGCATCCGCATGGTCGCCGATGAGGACTTTGACAAAGGCCTGTCGAAGGCCGAGGGCGTCGAGATCGCGAGACGGCTCGCCAATTCTGGCAAGGTCGATTTCCTGAACATCATCCGCGGCTCGATCGAAAGCGACGCGGCGCTCACCAAGGTTATCCCGGTGACCGGCATGCGCTCTTCGCCGCATCTCGATTTCGCCGGCGAGGTGAGGGCGGCAACAAAATTCCCGACCTTCCATGCGGCGCGGATTTCCGATGTCGCCACGGCGCGCCACGCCATCGCGACCGGCAAGCTCGATATGGTCGGCATGACCCGCGCCCATATCGCCGACCCGCACATCATCAAGAAGGTCATGGAAGGTCGCGAGCACGAGATCCGGCCTTGCGTCGGCGCCACCTATTGCCTCGATCGTATCTATGAAGGCGGCGAGGCGCTGTGCGTCCACAATGCCGCGACCGGCCGCGAGGCCGAGATTCCGCATATCATCGTCATGACCGAAGGGCCCAGGCGGAAAGTCGTCGTCGTTGGCGCTGGCGCCGGCGGGCTGGAGGCGGCGCGCGTCATGGCCGAACGCGGCCACCATGTCACGGTGCTCGAAGCCTCCGGTCAGGCCGGCGGCCAGATTCGGCTGGCGACGCAGAACCCGCGCCGCAAGGAGCTGATCGGCATCATCGACTGGCGGCTGGCGGAACTCGACCGGCTCGGCGTCCAGATCCGCTACGACACATGGGCCGAGCAGGACGATGTGCTGGCGCTTTCGCCCGACGTGGTGGTGATCGCCACCGGCGGCCTGCCACAGAACCCGCCGCTGACATCAGGCGACAATCTCGTCACGTCGAGTTGGGACATCATGGCCGGCAGCATCAAGCCGGCGGAGAACGTGCTGCTCTTCGACGACAATGGTGGCCACCAGGGCATGGGCGCGGCGGAGCTGATCGCCAATGCAGGGTCAAAACTGGAGCTGGTTTCGCCGGAGCGCTTCTTCGCCCCCGAAATGGGCGGCATGAACCACGTGCCCTATATGCGCGCCTTCCAGGAGAAGGGCGTCACCATCACCATCAACACCAGGCTGCGCTCGGTACGGCGCGAGGGCAACCAACTGGTCGCCGAACTCGCCTCCGACTTTGCCGATGGCTGGCGTGGCGAAAGGCGGGTCGACCAGGTGGTGGTCGAGCACGGCACGGCGCCGCTCGACGATCTCTATCTCCAGCTGAAACCGCTGTCGAAGAATGGTGGCGCGGTCGATTACGAGCGGCTGGTCGGCGGCGGCGATATTTTTCCTTCACGCAACCCCGAAGGGGGCTTCGTGCTGTTGCGCATCGGCGATGCGGTCGCCTCGCGCAACATCCACGCCGCCATCTATGATGGCATCAGGTTCGGCTTGCGGGTTTGAGCCTACAAGCCGGCCTACGGCTTGTTCCAAAGCTCGATCTCACCCTTCCGGCGGGCGCATCTCGATCGATCAAAGTGATGGGTGGCGCGCAGCCAAACCTCTGTGCGGAGAGCCACCTTGCACATCCGTCCGAACTGCGCGCCGCGTACGCCACCAGCCGAGAGCCGGGCGACGCACGATGCGGAATGCTTAAACCGGGCGGCAACGCGCGGCAGGGCTCAAATCATCCTTGCGGTCGCCATGCAAAGCACGGTGAGTACCAGCAGCCAGGCGGCGATGCGCTCGCCGCGTGCCATTTGGCTGCGCAGCGCCGCTTCCGTTGCGGCGTCCGCGCCGGCAAGCTGCCGGCTGGTCTTGCGGACGACGACGCTGAGAACGCCTGCAGCGGCGAAGGCGGCCAGGATGCCCAGCGCCAGCACCATTTCCATCGAGCCGAAATAGGCGCCGTGAAAGAAATACCAGAGCAGGGCGCCGGTCAAGAACACCATACCGGCCGAGCCCATTTGCGGTCCAATAAAGCGCTCCGCCCTGATCTCGGGGTCGCGGGCAAGCGTGATGGTGGTGCCGGCCCAGAACACACCGGCCATGACGTGAAGGCCGATAACGACGATGTAGACATATTGCATGACCGCTTCCTCCTTGCCCGCCGCCCGTCCTCGGATCCCTGTCGAATGCGGGATAATACGAACTCGGTAGATCGACACGCATGATAGTTAGGTATCAAATGGTTCGATGTCAATGTATAATGCCGCGTTCCATCGCTCGGCGCCTTGTTCTACTGTCGGCGCATGACTCCCTTTGACCGTCCGCCAATCGGCATGAATCTCGCGCGCACCTCCAAGCTGGTGGCGCAGGCCTTTGACGCCGCTTTGGTCGAGGCCGGCGGCACGCTGCCGGTGTGGCTGACCTTGCTTTCGGTCAAGTCGAGCGAGCTTGCCAACCAGCGCGAACTTGCCGGCATGATCGGCATCCAGGGCGCCACGCTCACCCACCATCTCAACGCCATGGAGGCGCAAGGCTTGCTGACGCGCCGCCGCGATCCGGACAACCGCCGGGTTCATCTGGTCGAGCTGACGCAGGCGGGCGAAACGATGTTCCTGAAGCTGCGGGCGGCGGCTCTCATCTTCGACAAGCGGCTGCGCGCGGGATTGCCGGACGACAGGCTGGCGGAGTTCGCCGAGGTGCTGGCGGCATTGCGGGCGAATGTCGCGCCGGCCAAATGACCGGCACCAGTGGGCAATAGTCTAGGCTAAATTGCCCTGAAGCACCTTCAGCTTGGCTTTCTTCGGGCTGCGCGCCAGCAGCCATTCGCGCGCTTTGTCCTGCGGCATCGGGAAGGCGATGGAATAGCCCTGCACCTGATCGCAGCCGATCGCCATCAGCGAATCGAGCTCGGCTTCGGTTTCCGCGCCCTCGGCGACGATCGAAATGCCGAGACCGCGCGCCAGCTCGGTGATGGCGCGCACGATCTTGGTGTTGTCGCCATTCTCGTTGATGTTCTGGACGAAGCGGCGGTCGATCTTCAGCCGGTCGATCTCGTTGGGATTGACGTGGCTGAGCGAGGCATAGCCGGTGCCGAAATCGTCGAGCTCAAGATGGACGCCGGCAGCGCGGATGTGGCGCAGCTTCGCCGCGATGCCCGTCTTCTCGTCGTCGAGAATGACGGATTCGACGATTTCCAGCGACAGCTTCTGCGGAGCAAGGCCGGCCTTTTCCAGCGTCGCGAACAGGAAGCGGTCGAAGTCGGGTTCGCGCAGCTCGGTGCCGGACACGTTGACGGCAAGCCGGCCGAAAGCGATGCCGGCGCGATCCCATTCGGCTGCTTGCTCGATCGCCTTGGTAAAGACGATGCGGCCGATCTCGGGCATGAAGCCGCATTTTTCGGCGACCGGAATGAACTCGCCCGGCGCAATCATGCCGCGCTCGGCATGCTTCCAGCGCACCAGCGCCTCGATGCCGCTGATGGCGCCGTTGCTCAGCGACACCTGCGGCTGGAAATAGACTTGGAAGGCGTTCTCCGAGATCGCGACCTTGATGTCGTGCTCGAGCTGCTTGCGGTAGTCTAGCTCGCGCCTGAGTTCCTCGGAGAAGAACGAGAAGCTGCCGCCGCCGAGCTTTTTGGCGGAATAGAGCGCGAGGTCGGCGTGGACGAGCAGATCCTCGGCATTGTCGGCGTCGATGGGATAGACGGCAATGCCGGCGCTGGCCCCTGGAAGGATGGTCGTGCCCTGGAAGGTAATCGGCTCGTTGATCTCCTCCAGGATGCGCCGGGCCAGCATGTTGATGTCCTCGGGGCCGCCGGCGCCATTGAGGATCATCACGAATTCGTCGCCGCCAAGGCGCGCGCAGAGATCCGACGCACGGCAGGAATCGCGCATGCGCTGCGCGGTGACGACCAGCACATAGTCGCCGGCGGCGTGGCCGAGTGTGTCGTTGATCTGCTTGAACCGGTCGAGGTCGAGCTGGATGACCGCCAGCCTCTCGCGCCGGCGATGCGCGCCCTTGATCAGCGTTTCGAAGTGGTCGGTCAGGAAGGTGCGGTTGTGCAGACCGGTCAGCCCGTCATGTACGGCGATGAAGGCCATCGAGTTGCGGGCATCGACAAGCTCGTGCGTCTTGCGCAGGATCGCCTTCGACATCGGCCGGAAGATGAAAAGCGCCACCAGGACGATGACGCCGATGGTGGCGTAGAACAAGGTGCGATGGAGATCGAGGAGCTTTTCCGACCGCTCGTCTGCGAATGCGGCGATGCGTTGGCCGAGCGCGGCATAACCCGACAGCGTCGCATTGGCGACGGAAGCATCGAGATTGACGCGCTCGCCGCCGCCCTTGTAGGCGGCATTGCCGGAGAGCTGGGATTCGAAGGACGAGATCAGCCTTTCGCCATTGGCGACCAGCCCGACCGAGAAATAGTCGAGGTGGAACGGCTTGCCGTAAAGGACGCTCTCGATCGACTTTGGATCGGACAATGCTGGCGACAGTGGGTCGGCTCCCGTCTGTTTGAGCAGCAGGTCGTAGTTCGTCTCGAACTCGGCGGTCGCCTGTTTCAGCGCGGCAACCAGGGCCGGCTGCTTGTCACGCGCGGCGGAGCCGGTTGCGCTGGTCAAAAAGACAATGCGCTGCGACAGCGCCTTCTGGGTGCTGACGATGTCGAGCAGAGTATGGTTGTGCTGTTGCGCCGCCATCATCTGCTGCAGCAGGATGAAGGAGGCCATCACCATGGCGGCGATGATCAGCAGCGCCAGCCAGTAGCCGCTCTTGATCAGCAGGATGAGTTTGCCCGAGACGGTTTGCGCCGGCTGCTGCGACATATTCTAGGTGACCCTCGGTCGACGGATTTCTGCCACCGATTCGTGGCAAGAACACCATTGCCTTGAAAGGGTTAACAGGTTTGGAAGCCGGCGGAACTGCTGCTTCCGCAGTAAACGAAAGCTGCTGAGATGGTTATCATGTTCTTTCGCGGCATGGCCGTATTCGCGTGCCTGCTACTCCAGCATGCTGGCCATGCGATCGGATCGCGCCAGGGTTGAGGCAGCCGCGCCACCGAAGCGGTCGCTTTTGCGGTGGATTTTTAGTGCGCGTAGCGCGACAGTCGCGCCAATCTCAACAGGACCTGATCCATGAGCGCGGCATTCCTCTCCCATATCGACAACGAACTGCAAGGGCTGAAATCCGCCGGGCTCTACAAATCCGAGCGGGTGATCACCTCGACCCAGTCGGCTGAGATCGAAGTCGGCGGCGACAAGGTGCTGAATTTCTGCGCCAACAACTATCTCGGCCTGGCCGACAGCTCAGAATTGCGCGATGCAGCCAAAGGCGCGCTGGACCGCTACGGCTACGGCATGGCCTCGGTGCGCTTCATCTGCGGCACGCAGGAAGAGCACAAGCAGCTTGAATCAACGATTTCATCATTCCTCGGCATGGACGACACCATCCTCTACGGCTCCTGCTTCGACGCCAATGGCGGCCTGTTCGAGACACTGCTCGGCGAGGAGGATGCGATCATTTCCGATGCGCTGAACCATGCTTCGATCATCGACGGCGTGCGGCTGTCGAAGGCCAAGCGTTTCCGCTACGCCAACAACGACATGGCCGATCTCGAAGCCCGGCTGAAGGAGGCGAAAGACTGCCGCTTCCGCCTGATCGCCACCGACGGCGTGTTCTCCATGGATGGCATCATCGCCAATCTTAAAGGCGTCTGCGACCTCGCGGAAAAATACGACGCCATGGTCATGGTCGACGACAGCCATGCCGTCGGCTTCGTCGGCAAAAACGGCCGCGGCTCGGCCGAGCATTGCGGCGTCGAGGGCAGGGTGGACATCATCACCGGCACGCTCGGCAAGGCGCTGGGCGGCGCGTCGGGCGGCTATACCTCGGGCAAAAGCCAGGTGGTCGACTGGCTGCGCCAGCGCTCGCGGCCCTATCTCTTCTCCAACACGCTGATGCCGGCGATCGCCGGCGCCTCGATCAAGGTTTTCGAGCTGATCCGAAATGGCGATGCGCTACGCGAGC
The DNA here is from genome assembly GCF_040320535.1 of Mesorhizobium sp. M0676. NCBI lineage: Bacteria > Pseudomonadati > Pseudomonadota > Alphaproteobacteria > Hyphomicrobiales > Phyllobacteriaceae > Mesorhizobium > Mesorhizobium sp. M0676. Next base: position 47,303 of record NZ_JAMYPU010000027.1, on the reverse strand, counting down.
GCCTCTATGCCAATGCGGCGCGGTTCAGGTCCGAGATGGGCAAGCTCGGCTTCACATTGGCCGGCGCCGATCACCCGATCATCCCGGTGATGCTGGGCGATGCCAGCCTGGCGCAGGAAATGGCGGCGCGCATGCTGAAGCGCGGCATCTATGTCATCGGTTTTTCGTTCCCGGTGGTGCCGAAAGGCCAGGCGCGCATCCGCACGCAGATGTCGGCGGCGCATTCCGCCGCCGACATCGACCGCGCCGTGGCGGCATTCGCCGCAGTCGGCAAGGAACTGGGCGTCATTGGCTGAGAGTTTTACCCTCCCCCATGTCGGGAGGGTCGACTTTCGACCGCTTGCGAAGCAAGCGGGCGGGAGGCGGGGTGGGGGTCTGCAGGGTCACGACCTCCGCCAGTTTTTTGACCCCCACCCGGCCCTTCGGGCAACCCTCCCCACAAGGGGGAGGGTAAGGAGTTGTAGCATGTCGAACATGATGAAGGCGCTGGTGAAGGCCAAGGCCGAGCCGGGTATCTGGATGGAAGAGGTGCCGGTGCCGGAGATCGGCCCCAACGATGTGCTGATCAAGGTCAAGAAGACCGCGATCTGCGGCACCGACGTGCATATCTACAATTGGGATCAGTGGGCACAAAAGACCGTGCCGGTGCCGATGGTGACCGGCCATGAATTCGTCGGCACCGTTGCCGATTTCGGCTCGGCGGTCACCGAATACAAGGTCGGCCAGCGTGTTTCGGGCGAAGGCCATATCGTCTGCGGCCATTGCCGCAATTGCCGCGCCGGGCGAGGGCACCTCTGCCGCAACACGCTCGGCGTCGGCGTCAACCGTCCCGGCGCCTTCGGCGAATATCTGGCGATCCCGCAGCACAATGTCGTGCCGATCCCCGACGATGTGCCCGACGAAATCGCCGCGATCTTCGATCCGCTCGGCAATGCCGTCCACACCGCCCTGTCCTTCGATCTCGTCGGCGAAGACGTGCTGGTCACCGGAGCCGGACCGATCGGCATCATGGGCGCGCTCGTTGCCCAATGCGTGGGTGCGCGAAAAGTCGTCATCACCGACATCATCCCGGTGCGGCTGGCGCTGGCCAAAAAGCTCGGCGTTCAGCATGTCGTCGACGCCTCGAAGGAAAAGCTTAGGGATGTCATGCCGGCGCTCGGCATGACCGAAGGTTTTGACGTCGGCCTCGAAATGTCGGGTGCGGCGCCCGCCTTTCGCGACATGATCGACACCATGAACAATGGCGGCAAGATCGCCATTCTGGGCATCGCGCCGACCGGCTTCGAGATCGACTGGAACAAGGTCATCTTCAAGATGCTGCACTTGAAGGGCATCTACGGCCGCGAGATGTTCGAGACTTGGTACAAGATGATCGCCTTGGTGCAGGGGCCGCTGGATGTATCGGGTCTGATCACGCACCGCATCGGGATTGATGATTTTCAGGTGGGGTTTGATGCGATGAGGAGCGGCAGTTCGGGTAAGGTGGTGATGGATTGGTGAGGGTGCGGCTGAGCGCTATCCGCTGGAAATGTCGGCGCGAGGCACCCCCCTCTGGCCTGCCGGCCATCTCCCCTGCAAGGAGGGAGATTGGCAGCTTTGACGCCTCGCCAACCTCTGCAACATTGGAGATTGGCGAAAGCCTTCGCGACATCTGATCTCCCCGCTTGCGGGGGAGATGTCCGGCAGGACAGAGGGGGTGTGAAGGATCACGGCGGAGCAGATTCTTTATTCACCCAACGCTCCCTCCAGCGCCGCCACGCCGCTCACAATCGCTGTCCGCTCCTCCGTGCTCAGCCTCTCCAGCAACTCCCGTTCAAACGCCTTCGCCAGCGGTACCATTTCGCCATAGGCCGCCAGCCCCGCCTTCGTCAGCGCCAGATGCTCCACACGTCGATCATTCTCGTCGGTTGTGCGTACCAGCCAGCGTCGCCGCTCGAGCTCGGCCACGGCGCGCGACACCTTGGTCTTGTGCATGGCCGACTGTTCGCCAAGCGCTGTCGCCGTCATGGTGCCGCGCTGTCCGAGCCCTGACAGCGTGCGCCATTCCGGCCGCGTCAGGCCGTGGCGGTCGCGGTAGATTTTTGAAAATTCGCGGCTGACGGCGTCGGCCAGCCGGTAGAGCCGATAGGGCAGGAAGGTTTCGAGTTCGAGGATTTCCATCTGCACCATGGATGCGGCATTCGCCCGTTGATAGTTACATTTTCGATGGTTACAAATGAAACCAGTTTGGTCAACATCGCCGGCAAGCAGCGCTTCGCGGGGCCGGGATCAGGGAGGATCGGATGACCTTTTCCTACATGCCGGGCTTCGGCAACGACTTCGAAACCGAGACGCTGCCCGGCTCGCTGCCGCAGGGGCGGAACTCGCCGCAACGGCCGGCTTACGGGCTCTATGCCGAACAGCTATCGGGCTCGCCCTTCACCGCGCCGCGCGGCACCAATGAGCGTTCCTGGCTCTACCGCATCCGGCCGAGCGTAAAACACACCGGCCGCTTCAAGGCAGCGAGCTATCCCTTGTGGAAGACAGCACCCAATGTCGGCGACCACGAACTGGCGCTCGGGCAGTATCGCTGGAACCCGGTGCCGATGCCGAGTGAGCCGACCGACTTCATCGCCGGCATGCGCACCATCACCACCGCCGGAGATGTGCTGGGCCAAAGCGGCATGGCCGCGCATGTCTATGTCGCCAACCGATCGATGGTCGACGATCATTTCTTCAATGCCGACGGCGAGTTGCTGGTCGTCCCCCAGGTCGGCGCCTTGCGCTTCGTCACCGAGATGGGCGTCATCGAGCTGCGACCCGGTGAGATCGCCGTGCTGCCGCGCGGTCTGGTGTTCAAGGTCGAGCTCGCCGACAAGGAAGTGCGCGGCTATGTCTGCGAGAATTACGGCGCCAAGCTGACGCTACCCGATCGCGGCCCGATCGGCGCCAACTGCCTCGCCAATCCTCGCGATTTCAAGACGCCCTGCGCCTGGTTCGAGGAGAAGGAGACGCCGTGCAGGCTGACGGTGAAATGGTGCGGCAATTTCCATGTCACCGAAATTGGCCATTCGCCGCTCGACGTCGTCGCCTGGCACGGCAATTATGCGCCCTACAAATATGATCTGGCGACGTTTTCTCCGGTTGGCGCCATCCTGTTCGACCATCCCGATCCGTCGATTTTCACGGTGCTGACGGCGCCGAGCGGCGAGGAAGGCACTGCCAACATCGACTTCGTCATCTTTCCGCCGCGCTGGCTGGTGGCGGAGGATACGTTCCGGCCGCCCTGGTACCACCGCAACATCATGAGCGAGTTCATGGGCCTGATCCGCGGCCAGTATGACGCCAAGGAGGAAGGTTTTGTCCCGGGCGGCATCAGCCTGCACAATCTGATGCTGGCCCACGGCCCAGACGCGCCTGGCTTCGAAAAGGCCTCGCGCTCCGAGCTGAAACCGGTCAAGCTCGACAAAACCATGGCCTTCATGTTCGAGACCCGATTCCCGCAAATGCTCACCCGCTACGGCGCCGAGCTTGAAACGAGGCAGGACAATTACATCGATTGCTGGACCGATCTGAAGAAGCGTTTCAACGGCACGCCGGAGGGCGACTGGTCTTGAGATCAGCCCGATGAACGACCGGCTGGTGCTTCTCGGCTCCAAGGGCGGCCCGGCGCTGCGGCCGGGCGGGCCGTGGCCGAGTTCGTCGCTGCTGGAACTGGGCGGGCGAACCGTCGTCGTCGATTGCGGGCTCGGCGTCACGCGCGGCCTGGTCGATTCCGCCGTCAGCCTGAAGGCGCTCGACCTGGTCTTCATCACCCATCTGCATTCCGACCATGTGCTGGAACTGGGCCCGTTGCTCCACACCGCCTGGACCGCCGGGCTCGCCAGCCCGGTGACGCTGTTCGGACCGCCCGGCACCGGCCAATACTGGCGCCGTTTCTGCCAGGCGATGGAGTTCGACATCGAAATTCGCATCGTCGATGAGGGCAGGCCGGACATTCGCGAAATGGTTTCGATCGTGGAATTCGGCGAGGGCGAGATTTTTGCGCAGCGCGGCCTGAAGGTCTCGGCACTGCGCGTCGACCATCCGCCGGTGACCGACTGTTTCGCGCTGCGCTTCGAGCATGGTGCGAATAGCGTCGTGTTCTCGGCCGACACAGCCTTCTTTCCGCCGCTCGCAGGCTTTGCCCGAAATGCCGACATTCTCGTCCATGAGGCCATGCTGGAAGAAGGCATCGAGCGGCTGGTCGCCAGGACCGGCAATGGCGCGCGGCTGAAAGAGCATCTGCTTGCCAGCCACTCATTTGCCGAGCAGGCAGGCCGCATCGCAAGCGATGCCGGGGTGAAGAGGCTGGTGCTCAACCACCTCATTCCGGCCGACGATGCCGAGATCGGCGAGGCCGACTGGGAGGCCGCCGTCAGGAAATCGTGGGCGGGTGACTTGACGATTGCCCGCGACGGCCTTGTTGTGAACTTAGACGGCGCCAAAGCCGCATTAGGAGAGGAAACCGCATGAAGCTTGCCACATTGAGGGACGGGACGCGCGACGGAAAGCTTGTCGTCGTCTCGCGCGACCTGACGCGCTTCACCGACGCCTCGTTCCTGGCGCGCACGCTGCAGGCCGCACTCGACGACTGGCAGCGGATTTCGCCGCACCTGGCGACGATCGCCGAATCGCTGGAGAACAATGCGGTGCCGTCGGCACGCTTCCATGAGCATGACGCCCAATCGCCGCTGCCGCGCGCCTATCAATGGGCCGATGGTTCAGCCTATGTGAACCATGTCGAGCTGGTGCGCAAAGCTCGCGGCGCCGAGATGCCGGCAAGCTTCTGGACCGATCCGCTGATCTACCAGGGCGGCTCGGATTCCTTTATCGCGCCGCGCGATCCGATCCGCGCGGCGGACGAAGCCTTCGGCATCGACATGGAGGCGGAAGTCGCCGTCATCGTCGACGACGTGCCGATGGGCGCCAGCCTCGACCAGGCGCGGGCCGCCATCCGGCTGGTCATGCTGGTCAACGATGTGACGCTGCGCGCGTTGACCGGCTCCGAACTCGCCAAGGGGTTTGGCTTCTTCCAGTCGAAGCCGTCCTCGGCTTTTTCGCCGGTGGCGGTGACGCCGGACGAACTCGGCGACGCCTGGGATGGCGGCAAGGTCAACCTGCCTCTGCTCGCCGACGTCAACGGCAAGCCGTTCGGCCGTGCCAATGCCGGCGTCGACATGACCTTCGACTTCCCGGCGCTGATTGCCCATGCCGCAAAGACACGGCCGCTGGTTGCCGGCACCATCATCGGCTCCGGCACCGTCTCCAACAAGCTGGATGGCGGGCCGGGCAAACCGGTGGCGGCCGGCGGCGCCGGCTATTCCTGCATCGCTGAACTGCGCATGATCGAGACCATCGAGTCTGGCGAGCCCAAGACGCCGTTCCTGCGCTTTGGCGATACGGTGCGTATCGAGATGAAGAATAAAAGCGGAAACTCGATCTTCGGCGCCATCGAGCAGAAGGTCGAGAAGTCCCAGGCATAAGAGGGGGCAATGCAATGACGGGCGAGGCGTTCTACCTGCTGGCCGGCGTCTGGGCGTTGGCCATTCTGGTGGTCTTCATCCAGGCGATCCGGCTGAGCTACCGCATCGAGGCGCGCTCGCCCGATCTGACCAACCGCAGCGGCTACCCGCGCAAGGCGATGATGTTCCACACCATCACCAACACCAATGTGGCGCGGGACGAGGAGACGCAGGCGATGCGGCGGCGCATGAACCGCCTTTTGCTGATCGTTGTCGCCGGCCTCGCGGTGATGGCGGCAGGCTTGTATCTGATGCGATCGACGGGAGCGTGAATGGCAGATGGCCTATACCGCTTCTTATCTTTGGTTTCTTGGGCTTTGCAGCGTCGCAACCGGCTGGCTTTTGATTTCCGCAATTCGGCTCTGCCGGCAGGTCGAGGATCGGTCTGAAAGGCTGCGTAATTTCAGCAGCGAGGCGCGCCTGCCGAGGCTTGTGTACGTCGCTTTGAACCGGGAAGTCGCAAGCGATGCAGGAACGCAAGAACTGCGCCGCGGTATGAACGCTCGTCTTCTGGGGATAACTGCCATACTCGTCATTCTGAAGTTGGTGGACTTGGTCGGTTGGCCAAGCGCATAACATGGATATTCTCACCCACTTCAGCCGCATGGCCGGCAACAATCTCTGGTCGAACGACCGGCTCTATCGCGCCGTGCTGCAGCTAAACCCCGGCGAATTCGAAGCCGAACGCACCAACTTCTTCCCGTCGATCAAGGCAACGCTCAACCACATCCTTGCGGTCGATCATCTCTATCTCGATTTTCTCGAAGAAGGCGGCGTCGGTGCGGCCGCCTATGACGACTACGTGCCGTTCGATGTGCCGCAGGCGCTGTTTGCCGCCCAGGTCGCAGCAGATCGACGCCTGATCGCCTTTTGCGAGAAGCTGTCGGAGGCGGATCTCGACCGTCAGGTCATCACCGACCGGCGCGAGGATGGCATGATCCCCGAAAAAATCGGCGACATTCTCGCCCATGTCTTCCTGCACGACATCCACCATCGCGGCCAGGTGCACGCGATGCTCTCCGGCACGTCAGTCGCGCCGCCGCAACTGGACGAGTTCTTGCTCGATTATGATTTGAAGGTGAGGAGGGAAGAGGTCGTGCGGCTGGGCCTCTGACCTTTATCTGGTGTACTCGTTCCATTCAGGGCCGAGTTTGTCGAAATCGTCAGAAATCCAAATCTTGCCCTTCAGGGCACCTATGCGCGACAACAAGTCTTCTCGAACTGGTGGCACGAGCCGCGCCGCGATCTTGCCGTGATGAGTGATGACTATCTCCTCGCCGGCCTCCGCGCGGCCGACGAGTTCCGATAGTTTGGCCTTTGCTTCGGTTATGGAGACGTTCACGGCTTGACCCTTGTGATCGAAATTTAGATCAAAGCCGATCGAGCCGCAAACGGGGTTTCAGGCCGCTTTCCCGTCGACCTTGATCACGCCGCGCTTGATCTGGTCCTGCTCGATCGACTCGAACAGCGCGCGGAAATTGCCTTCGCCAAAACCTTCGTCGCCCTTCCTCTGGATGAATTCGAAGAAGATCGGGCCGATCACGGTTTTGGAGAATATCTGCAGCAGGATCTTGGTCATGCCGCCGTCGACCACGCCTTCGCCGTCGATCAGGATGCCGTGCTTCTTCATCCGCTCGATCGGCTCGTCATGCCCGTTCACCCTGTTGTACGACATGTCGTAGTAGGTCTCCGGCGGACCGGGCATGAACTTCAGCCCATTGTCGGCAAGCTTGTCGGTGGCGGCGTAGATCTCGTCGGTGCCGACAGCGATATGCTGGATGCCTTCGCCATTGTACTTCTTCAGATACTCGGCGATCTGGCTGGTGTCGTCCTTGGACTCGTTCAGCGGGATACGGATCTTGCCGCAGGGCGAGGTGATGGCGCGGCTGACGAGGCCGGTGATCTTGCCGTCGATGTCGAAGAAATGGATCTGCTTGAAGCCGAACAATTCGCGATAAAAGTCCCACCATTTGTCCATCTGGCCGCGATAGACATTGTGGGTGAGGTGGTCGAGGAAATAGAAGCCGACGCCTTGGGGCCGCGGGTCGCGTTCGCCCAGCCACTCGAACTCGGCATCATAGGCCGAGCCCTTCTTGCCATAGGCTTCGATGAAATAGAGCAGTGAGCCGCCAATGCCGACAATGGCCGGCACGTCGAGCGCCTTGTCGTTGCCGTCGTAGGGCGTGGCGCCTTTCGATACCGCATGCTCGAACGCATGCTTTGCATCGACCACGCGCCAGGCCATCGAGGCGGCGCAGGGGCCGTGCTTGTCGACGAATTTCATCGCATGCGAGCCGGGCTCGGCATTGACGACATAGTTGATGTCGCCCTGGCGCCAGATGGTGATGTCCTTCGTGCGGTGCTTGGCCACCGCGACATAGCCCATGCGGGTGAACAGCTCGGCGAGCTTCTGCGGCTCCGCATGGGCGAACTCGACGAACTCGAAACCGTCGGTGCCGGCGGGGTTTTCCTTGCTGATCTTGGCGGGCGGGGCGTCGTGCGGAAAGGGACCCATGGCATTCCTCCAAACGGATGGTGGCCGCATCGGACCACGAGATGACGCATGATAGTGCGAAGCAACCGCACGGTGCTTGCATTCAAACGCTTGAAATGATCATCTCGTGCGCAATTCATGCATGATTGGAGATGAATCGATGAATGAAGCGCGCATCGATCAATTTGACCGCAAGATAATGGCTCTCTTGCAGGGCGACGCGCGGCTCACCAACAACGATCTCTCGGAGCGCGTGAACCTGTCGGCATCGCAATGCTCGCGCCGCCGCCAACGGCTGGAGGAGGACGGCTTCATCACGGGCTATCGCGCGGTGCTCGACCGCGACAAGCTTGGATTCTCGCTGGTCAACGTCATCTCGGTGACGCTCGCCACCCACAACCGCGACAATGCGCGGCGCTTCGGCGAATTGCTGGCGCGGCTGCCGGAAGTGCAGGAGGCGCACGCGCTGACCGGTGAGATGGACTACATCTTGAAAGTGGTGACCCCCGATCTGAAATCGCTGTCGGAATTCGTCAACGGCGTGCTGTTGCCGCACGACTCCGTGCAGCATGTAAAGACGGCGATCGTGCTGGAGACGCTGAAGGAGACCGGGGCGCTGCCGATCTAGTTTGAGAGAGTTTCAGTTGATACGTCGGCGGGACAGCACCCCCCTGGCCTGCCGGCCATCTCCCCCGCAAGGAGGGAGATCAGCAGCTTTGTCGACAGCGCTCATCCTGCAACGTCGGCGATTGGCGAAAAGCGAAGGCGACATCCGATCTCCCCCCTTGCGGGGGAGATGTCCGGCAGGACAGAGGGGGGTGTGAGGGATCGCCAGCGCCTCAGGATGCTCACCCCTTGGACTGCTGAATCAGCCCGTAGAGATTGGTACACCGCGCGCCGGAGCGGCAATAGGCAAACACCGGGCCTTCGAGCGCGTGGAGCGCTTCGGCCTGGTCCTCGACATTCTCGGCCGTGATCTGGCCGCTGATTACCGGGATGTAGCGGAAGGCCAGCCCCGCGGCTTCGACCGCCGCCTTGACGCTGTCGGCCGAAGGCTGGTCGGGCTGCTCGTCATCCGGCCGGTTGCAGATCACGCTCTTGAAACCGGCTTCCTTGATGGCGGCGGCATCTTCGGGCTGGATCTGGCCCGAGACCGAATAGTCCTCGCTGATTTCGCGATATTCCATGGCTCTCATCCTCCAATCTGGTTTGGCGCAAAGTCTTGCCACTCTCACACGAGGTCGGCAATCCGCGCCGGAAAGAAATCCCTCGGCGCAGATAGACATTTGCGGTCTAAGATCCAACCCAGGCTCAAGAGGTTTCGCGCTGTTGGCCTTGCCCGGAGGCGGCAGCGACTCTAAACAGGCGCACCGACAAACGAAGGAACCATCCAATGAGCATTCGTCGCATCGATGTTGGCCCGCGCATGAGCCAGATCGTCATCCACGGCAACACCGTCTATCTCGCCGGCCAGGTCGGAACGCCCGGCGCCAGCGTTGGCGAACAGACCAGGTCGATCCTCGCATCTATCGACGAACTGCTGGCCAAGGCCGGCACCGACAAGACCAAGATCCTGCAGGCGATCATCTGGCTGGCCGATATGGGCACCTTCGCCGAGATGAACAAGGAATGGGACAAGTGGGTCCCGCAAGGCAACACGCCCGCCCGCGCCACGGGTGAGGCCAAGCTTGCAGGGCCGGAATACACCGTCGAGATTATCGTTACGGCGGCGATTTAGAGCGCAGCCTTCTACCTCCCCCTTGTGGGGAGGTCGGACCGAAGGTCCGGGTGGGGGGCTGGCGCCCGGGGGGCGCGCCGGCGCGGGGGGTGGCGCCGACCCCCACCCCGCTGCTTCGCAGCGACCCTCCCCACAAGGGGGAGGGTAAAGGAGCTACCCCTGCGAAGGCCTGAACCGCGCCACCAGCGTGTGGCTCTCCGCGGCGTAGGTGAACCTCACCTGCGTCACCGGGTGCTCGGCGCTCCAGGTTCGGCGCTCGACCACCAGGCAGGGCGCGCCGGTTGCGATGTCGAGCGCTTCGGCAATATGTCTGTCGGCCGCGACCGCGCGGATACGGTGCTCTGCCTCGCTCCATGGCACGCGGCCGATCAGCCAAGGGCCGGGGGCGATGTCGAGAAACTCCTCCTCGGCGGCTTCCGCGACGGCGGCGAGATTGATCAGCCGCTGTTCGTGCGCGAACGGCCGCTTGCAGGCAAAATGCCGGCATTCAAGCGCCAGCACCTGTCCGGCTGCGTCCAGTTCCAGCAAGGCGCGATCCTCGGCGCTGCTGCGCCTTTTCTGCCGCGCCAAGCGCTCGTAACGATAAGCCAGGCCAAGCGACTCAACCTCGATCCTGATGTCGTGGATTTCCAGCACCGCGGCCTGCGACTGCGGCTGGCGGACAAAGCTGCCCGAACGGCGGCGGCGCTCTATCAGCCCGGCCTTGGCCAGCTGCGACAGCGCCTTGTTCACCGTCATGCGCGAGCAATTGTATTCGGCCGTCAGCTCGTGCTCGAACGGGATGCGGTGGCCCGGCGCCCAGGCGCCGGACATTATTTTCTCGCTGATGTCGGACAGGATGCGCTGGTGCAGCGAGCCGCCGCCTTCCGACGCCGCTGTCTCAATCATGCTCATGCCGAAAGCGCCGTCATCACCTGGCGAAAGCGCTCTGCAATCGGCTCGCGCCTGGAATGCCGGCCGCCGCTGACCTGCTTTTTCCCATGCACCCAGACGCAATCGACCTTGCCGCCATTGGCAAAGATCCAGGCGTCGAGGATCGCATCGCCACTTTTTCCGGCCAGCGAAGGATGGTTTTCGTCGAGGGAGACGAAATCAGCCGCGGCGCCGGCGGCGATCCGCGACGGGCCGGCGCCGAGTGCGGTGCTGCCGCCATCGAGGGCGGCGTCGAACAGAGCCCGCCCGGTCGAGCCGCCGGCCACCGCCAGCACATTGCGGGCGCGGTGTGCGAGGCGCTGCGAATATTCGAGCTGGCGCAATTCATCCGGCAGGCCGATCAGCACGTTGGAATCCGAGCCGACGCCGAAGCGGCCGCCATGTTCGATGAACAGAGGTGCTGAAAAGGTGCCGTCGCCGAGATTGGCCTCGGTGATCGGGCAAAGCCCGGCAATGGCGCCGCTTCTGGCCATGCCGGTTGTCTCAGCCTCGGTCATGTGGGTGGCGTGGATCAGGCACCAACGCTTGTCGATCCCGGCATTGGCGAGCAGCCATTCGACCGGTCGCGCACCCGACCACGCCAGGCAATCCTCGGCCTCCTTCACCTGCTCGGCGACGTGGATGTGGATCGGTCCGTCCGGCGCAATGGCGGCAACAGCGCTGAGTTCCTCCGGCGTCGCGGCGCGCAGGCTGTGCGGGGCGACGCCGACGACAGCCTGATTCAACGCACGAACCGATTCGCGGCTTTTCTCAAGCAAGCGTTCGAACCGATTCACATCGTTGATGAATCGCCGCTGGCCTTCGTTGGGCGCAGCGCCGCCGAAGGAGGAATGGGCATAAAATACCGGCAGCAGCGTCAGGCTGATCCCTGTTTCGTTGGCAGCGGCGGCGATCCGCTCCGCCATCTCGGCCAGGTTGGAATAGGGTGTTCCGTCGCGATCGTGGTGGAGATAATGAAACTCGCCGACGCGCGAGAAGCCGGCCTCCAGCATCTCGACGTAAAGCTGTGCGGCGACCGCCTCGACCTGGTCCGGCGTCATCGACAGCGCGAAGCGGTACATCACCTCGCGCCAGCTCCAGAAGCTGTCGGCGGAGGGACCGCGCAGTTCGGCAAGCCCGGCCATGCCGCGCTGGAAGGCGTGGCTGTGCAGGTTCGGCATGCCGGGGACCACAATGGCGTGGCGTTCGTCGTCGGCTTGCTGCGAAGAGCCCGGCTCGACTGCCGTGATGCGACTATCGTTCAACGAAATCCGCACCTTGTCGTGCCAGCCATTGGGCAGCAGCGCCTGTTCCGCAAAGATCGCCGTCACGTTTTTCTCCGCATTCAATCAACAATGCACTTGCAGCGCGTTTCAATATGTATATACATAATCGCCATCCAAGCAACGGAAAAAGATGATGGCGGCACAAGACAAAAGCCGGGCAGGGGGCCTTCAGCTTTGGCGTAATGCGCGCCTGGCGACCATGGCCGAAGGCGTTGCCGGACTGGGCATTGTCGACAAGGGCGCGATCATCGCCCGTGACGGCGTCATCGTCTATGCCGGTCCGGAAGCCGAGATGCCGTCAGCGTTGGCTCAGGGCAGCGAGACTACCGATTGCGAAGGCCGCTGGATTACGCCCGGCCTGATCGACTGCCACACCCATCTCATCCATGCCGGCAACCGTGCCAACGAGTTCGAGATGCGGCTGGCCGGCGCCAGCTATGAGGAAGTCGCCCGTGCCGGCGGCGGCATCGTCTCCTCGGTCAAATCCCTGCGTGCCGCGAGCGAAGACGAACTGGTTGCGCAGACGCTCCCGCGCCTTGACGCGTTGATGGCCGAGGGCGTCACCACGGTAGAGGTAAAGTCGGGTTACGGGCTCGATCTCGAAAATGAACAGAAGTCGCTTCGCGCCGCGCGGCAGCTGGACAAGCAACGCCCGGTCACGGTCCGCACCACCTTCCTCGGCGCGCATGCGCTGCCGCCGGAAGCAAAAGGCGACAAGGACGCTTTTGTCGATCTCGTTGCCAACACGATCCTGCCCTCCATCGCCGCCGAAGGCCTGGCGGACGCCGTCGACGGTTTCTGCGAAGGCATTGCCTTTTCGCCCGAGCAAATCGCCCGCGTCTTCGACAAGGCCAAGGCGCTTGGCCTGCCCGTAAAACTCCATGCCGACCAGCTGTCCAATTTGCATGGCGCCGAACTCGCCGCCGGCTATGGCGCGCTGTCGGCCGACCATCTCGAATACACCGACGAGGCCGGCGCCGCAGCCATGGCCAAGGCCGGCACCGTGGCGACCATCCTGCCCGGCGCCTACTATTTCATCCGCGAAACCAGGAAGCCGCCGGTCGGCCTGTTCCGCCAGCACGGCGTCAAGATGGCGGTCGCCACCGACAACAATCCCGGGACGTCGCCGCTGACCTCGCTGTTGCTGACCATGAACATGGCCGCGACGCTTTTCGGCCTGACCGTCGAGGAATGCCTGGCCGGCACCACTCGCGAGGCTGCCCGCGCGCTGGGATTGCTCGGCCAGACCGGCACGCTGGAGGCAGGAAAATCCGCCGACCTGGCGATCTGGGACGTCGAGCGTCCGGCCGAACTCGTCTACCGCATGGGCTTCAACCCGCTCCATGCCCGCATCTGGAGAGGACAATGACCGAACTTACCCTGAAGCCCGGCAATGCGTCGCTGGCCGACTGGCGCACCATCTATCGTGGCGCCGTGCCGAAGCTCGACGCTGCCTGCCGTCCGAAGATCAAGGCCAGCGCCGAGGCTGTCGCCCGTATCGTCGCCAAGGGTGAGCCGGTCTATGGCATCAACACCGGCTTCGGCAAACTGGCCAGCGTCCGCATTCCGGCCGCCGATCTGGAAACCCTGCAACGCAACATCGTTTTGTCGCATGCCGCCGGTGTCGGCGAGCCGATGTCGGTTTCGATTGTCCGGCTGATGATGGCGCTAAAACTCGCCAGCCTTGCGCAGGGCGCGTCGGGCGTGCGGCCGCAAACGATCGAGTTGCTGGAAGCGATGCTGGCCAACGACGTCATCCCCGTCGTGCCGGCGCAGGGCTCGGTCGGCGCCTCCGGAGATCTCGCGCCGCTGTCGCACATGACGGCGGTGATGATCGGCGTCGGCGAATGCTTTACACCGCATGGCCGCTTCCCGGCCAAGGTCGCTTTCGTCTCGCACGGCCTGGAGCCGGTGACGCTTGGCGCCAAGGAAGGTCTGGCGCTGCTCAACGGCACGCAGTTTTCCACCGCCTACGCGCTGGCCGCTCTGTTCGAGGCCGAAGTGCTATATCAGTCGGCGCTGGTCGCCGGGGCGCTGTCGACCGACGCTGCCAAGGGCTCGGATGCACCCTTCGATCCGCGCATCCATCTCCTCAGAAAACACCCGGGCCAGATCGAGACGGCGGCAGCGCTGCGCAATCTGATGTCCGGCAGCGCCATCCGTGAATCGCACCGCGTCGGCGATGAGCGCGTGCAGGATCCGTACTGCCTGCGATGCCAGCCGCAGGTGATGGGTGCTGCACTCAGCGTGCTGCGCCAGGCTGCCGATACGCTCGGCACCGAGGCCAATGGCGTCACCGACAATCCGCTGATCTTCGCCGAGGACGATACTGCGCTTTCAGGCGGCAATTTCCACGCCGAGCCGGTGGCTTTCGCTGCCGACATGATCGCGCTTGCCGTCTGCGAGATCGGCTCGCTGTCGGAGCGCCGCATCGCCATGCTGGTAGACCCCGCGCTGTCCGGCATGCCGGCCTTCCTGACGCCGAAGCCCGGCCTGAACTCCGGCTTCATGATCCCGCAGGTGACGGCGGCGGCGCTCGTCTCTGAGAACAAGCAGAAGGCCTATCCGGCAAGTGTCGATTCCATCCCGACCTCGGCCAACCAGGAAGACCATGTATCGATGGCCGCACACGGCGCTCGCCGGCTGATCGGCATGATCGAAAACGCCACGGCCGTCATCGGCATCGAACTCTTGGCCGCCGCGCAAGGCTGCGATTTCCATGCGCCGCTGGCGTCGAGTGCAGCTCTGGAAGCGGTTCGCAAGCTGGTCCGCGCAGAAGTGCCGCATCTCGACAATGACCGGCATTTCCACCCTGACATGGAAAAAGCCATCGCCATGGTGCGCAGCGGCGCAGCCATCAAGGCTGCGAGCGCGGTGACATTGCCTTCGATCTCGGGAGTCTGACATGACCGACTGGCTGACAGTGACCGAAGGCACGGCACCCCTGTTGGTGTCGATCCCGCACACGGGTATCGATCTCGCCGGCATGGACAATCGGCTGGTCTCGCCCTGGCTCGGCCGCCGCGATTGCGACTGGTGGATCGACAATCTCTACGATTTCGCCGCCGGCCTTGGCGCGACGATTGTGCATACGTCGATCTCGCGCACCGTTATCGACGTCAACCGCGATCCTTCCGGCGCCTCGCTCTATCCCGGGCAGACGACAACGACGCTATGCCCGACCGAGACCTTCGACGGCGATCCGCTGTATCTGCCCGGCGCGGAACCGACGCCGTCGGAGATAGACCAGCGCCGCATAGCGTATTTCGTGCCTTACCATGAAATGCTGGCGGCCCAGGCCGTCAGGCTGCGCGGCCTGCATGAGAAGGTCGTCATTTACGATTGCCACTCGATCCGGTCGGTGCTGCCGCGCCTGTTCTACGGCACGCTGCCGGTATTCAATCTCGGCACCAATGACGGCCAGACCGCGGATCCTACGCTGCAGGCGCTGGTTGGTCAGATCATGGCCGAGAGCGGTGAAAGCAATGTCATCAACGGTCGTTTCAAGGGCGGCTGGATCACCCGCTATTTCGGCAATCCGCAAGGCGGCTACCATGCGCTGCAGATGGAACTTGCCGATCGCGGCTATTTGCGCGAGCCCGAGGGCAAGGGCGAACCGGACAATTGGCCGGTGCCTTATGATGCCGAGTTCGCCGCGCCGATGCGCGCCACACTGACGAAAATCCTCCAATCCGCCATTGACTGGGCCGGGCGCTGAGACGCCGCCTTACTCCAAAGGGACAATGATGAACAATCCTCGCCACAACATCCGCGAAGTGCGCGCGCCCCGCGGCGACAAGCTCAACGCCAAATACTGGACGACCGAAGCGCCGCTGCGCATGCTGATGAACAACCTCGATCCCGATGTCGCCGAAAACCCCAATGAGCTCGTCGTCTATGGCGGCATCGGCCGGGCCGCGCGCACCTGGAACGATTTCGACAGCATCGTCGCCTCGTTGAAGACCCTCAATGAAGACGAGACGCTGCTGGTCCAGTCCGGCAAACCGGTCGGCGTCTTCCGGACGCACACCGATGCGCCGCGCGTGCTGATCGCCAACTCCAACATCGTGCCGCATTGGGCGACCTGGGACAAATTCAACGAGCTCGATAAAAAAGGCCTGATGATGTACGGCCAGATGACGGCCGGCTCCTGGATCTATATCGGCACGCAAGGCATCGTGCAGGGCACCTACGAGACCTTCGTCGAGGCCGGCCGCCAGCACTACAATGGCAACCTTACGGGCAAATGGATCCTGACCGGCGGCCTCGGCGGCATGGGCGGCGCCCAGCCGCTTGCCGCCGTCATGGCCGGCGCCTGCTGCCTCGCCATCGAATGCAATCCGGACTCGATCGATTTCCGGCTGCGCACCCGCTATGTCGACGAGAAGGCCGAGACGCTCGACGAAGCGATGGAAATGATCGAGCGCTGGACCAAGGCCGGCGAGGCGAAGTCGGTCGGCCTGCTCGGCAATTCGGCCGACATCGTGCCGGAAATGTTCAAGCGGGGCATCCGCCCCGACATGGTCACCGACCAGACCTCGGCGCATGACCCGATCAACGGCTATCTGCCCAAGGGCTGGACGATGGCTGAGTGGCGCGAGAAGCGCGTCTCCGATCCCAAGGCTGTCGAGAAGGCCGCCCGCGCCTCAATGCGCCAGCATGTCGAGGCGATGGTCGCGTTCTGGAATGCCGGCGTGCCGACGCTCGACTATGGCAACAACATCCGCCAGGTCGCCAAGGACGAAGGCTTCGAGAACGCCTTTGCTTTCCCGGGTTTCGTGCCGGCCTACATAAGGCCGCTGTTCTGCCGTGGCATCGGCCCGTTCCGCTGGGCTGCTCTTTCGGGCGATCCCGAGGATATCTACAAGACGGACGCCAAGGTGCGCGAACTCACCCCCGGCAACACCCATCTGCACAACTGGCTGGACATGGCACGTGAGCGCATCGCCTTCCAGGGCCTGCCGGCGCGCATCTGCTGGGTCGGCCTCGGCGACCGCCACAGGCTGGGGCTCGCCTTCAACGAGATGGTGGCCAGGGGCGAACTCAAGGCGCCCGTCGTCATCGGCCGCGACCACCTCGATTCCGGCTCGGTGGCTTCGCCCAACCGCGAGACGGAAGCGATGAAGGACGGCTCCGACGCCGTCTCCGACTGGCCGCTGCTCAATGCGTTGCTCAACACCGCGTCGGGCGCAACCTGGGTGTCGCTGCATCATGGCGGTGGCGTCGGCATGGGCTTCTCGCAGCATGCCGGCATGGTCATCGTCGCCGACGGCACGCCGGACGCCGCAAGGCGCCTGCAGCGCGTGTTGTGGAACGATCCGGCGACAGGCGTCATGCGCCACGCCGATGCCGGCTACGACATCGCCATCGAGTGCGCGAAGGAGCACCAGCTCAATCTGCCCGGTATTTTAGGCTGATTGGCTTAAATGATGCGCATCCTACGGGCCGCCGACTACCGCGTCATGCCGTGGAAGAATGGCGGCGGCACGACCACCGAGATCGCCGTCTCGCCGGACGGCGCCGGGCTGGACGATTTCGACTGGCGCGTTTCGATGGCGCGAGTCGAGGGCAGCGGCCCGTTCTCGGGCTTTGCCGGCGTCGACCGCACGCTTGCCGTGCTGGAAGGCGAGGGTATCGTGCTTGATATTGCCGGCCGTCCGCCGGCCGAAGTGACGGCGGCTTCCGCCCCGCTGTCCTTCCCGGCCGATGTGCCGACCACGGCCGCGCTGATCTCCGGTCCGATCACCGACCTCAACGTCATGACCCGCCGCGCGCGGGCCACGCACACGGTCGAGCGCCTGGTGTTCTCGGTTCCGACCGATATCCGGCCGACCAGCGCTATGACCCTGATCCTGCCGTTCGACGGCGAGGTCGGCCTCAGCGGCCCGACATCGTCTCGTCTTGGACCCCTCGACACGCTGTTGCTCGGTCGGCAGGCGAAACTACGGGTTGAACCGGTACGGCCGACGACCGTGTTCGTCATCCGGATAGCCAGGCTGGGCCAGCCGCACCGCCAGCACAACGATTAACGCCTGTTGCCAAACATGATCGCACGCCGGAGAAATCTGGCGTAAGCTGTTGTCTGGATCACGAAAAAGCCCGAATCCTTCCGTCGTTCCAAGGCGGACGGGAGGGCAGGGGTGCTCGTCCTTGAGTTGTCGAAAGCCCCACTTAAAATGTCGAAGGGATAACGCCTCTGGCGTGGTGCGAAGCAAAACTTTCGGCCAGTGTAATCATGCAACCAATTGCATTTGAATCGGTTTTAGGGACATTGCCGTGGCGGTGGCGCCGCATCGCGTCCCCCATGCGGAATTTTCAATGAATATCCAGACAAATCCTGCCCAAATCGAAAAGTCCAGCGCCGGCTTCCCGGTCATCACCGAAGAGCCGATACGCTCCAATTTCCTGCCCGAAGAGCGGCTGCGCGCGCTGGGCGAAAGCCTCGCCAACGGCGACATCAAGGACCTGTTCGGCCTGACGCCGTTCGATTTCCAGGCCCGCATCCGCGACAGCGCCAAGAAAATCCTCGAAGTCTACCGCTCGACCAATGCCGCCCAGGCCAAGGGCGAAACCATCACGCCTGCCGCGCAATGGCTGCTCGACAACAATTATCTCGTCGAGGAGACCATTTTTCAGGTGAAGCGCGACTTGCCGCGCCGTTTCTACCGGCAGTTGCCGACCCTGGAAGTTGCCGATCGCGCCGCGGTGCCGCGCGCGCTGGCCTTGGCCTGGAGCTATGTTGCCCATTCCGACAGTTCGGTTTCGGCGACCATGTTCAAATCCATCGTCGAGGGTTTTCAGTCGGTCGAGCCGCTCAAGATCGGCGAATTGTGGGCGCTGCCGTCGCTGCTGCGCTTCGTTTTAATCGAGAATCTGCGCCGCATCGCCGTGCGCGTCGACCGCACCAGGCAGATGCGCCATATCGCCAACGAGGTCGCCGACCGCGTGCTGGCGACCGACGACAATGCAGACCGCCGGAAGATCCTGTCGGGCTACGGCGCGCATGCGCAGGACACCACCTTCGCCACCCAGTTGCTCTACCGCCTGCGCGACGGCTCGCAGAATGCCGGCAGGGCGCTGGAATGGCTGGAGGTCGAGCTCGAGAAAACCGGCTCCGACGCCGAGGAAATCATCATTTCCGAGCATCGCACGCTGTCCAGCGGCAATGTCACCACCGGCAACATCATCCGCGGCCTGCGCCTCATCAACGACGTCGACTGGACGGTGTGGTTCGAGGGCGTCAGCCGCATCGACACGCTCTTGCGCGAGCGCACCGATTTCGCCGCGCTCGATTTCTTTTCGCGCGACCAGTACCGCACGTCGATCGAGCAACTGGCGCGCCGCTCCGACCTGTCCGAATTCCGTGTCGCCGAAAAGGCCATCGAGCTGGCCAGCCATGTCCCCGGCGTCACCGATGCCTCCGGCGTGCCGGATGCATCAGCCGATCCGGCCATGCATACCGATGTCGGCTTCTTCCTGGTCGGCCCGCGCCGGCCGGATCTGGAAGAGGCGATCGGCTACCGGCCGCCCTTCCATGTGACCTTCAAGCGAGCCTTCACCGCCACGGGCTGGCTCGGCATCGTTGTGCCGGTCTTCCTGCTTACGGTGCTACTGCTGGTTGTCTCCGGCAATGCGCTTGCCCATCTTGGCCTGTCGGTGGAATCCATCACGCTGATGCTGGCGCTGTTTGCGGTGCCTGCCAGCGAAGGCGCGCTCGCCTTCTTCAACACCGTTGTTTCACTGTTCCTGAAGCCGACGCGGCTCGTCGGCTATGACTACAAGCACGGCATTCCGGCGGCATCACGCACCTTGGTCGTGGTGCCGTCGCTGATCGGCTCGCGCGATGATGTCGAGGAAAACATCCGCAACATCGAGGTGCATCACCTCGCCAACACGGCCGAAGAAATCCATTTCGCGCTGCTGTCCGACTGGCCGGATTCCAAGACCGAGATCGACGCCGCCGACATCGAGATCCTGCAATATGCGCGCGACGAGATCGCCAGGCTCAATGCCCGTTATCCCTCGGAAGGCGCGCCGCGTTTCTATATCCTGCATCGCCGCCGGCTCTACAACCAGGCGCAGGGCGCCTGGATGGGCTGGGAGCGCAAGCGCGGCAAGCTGCATGAGCTGAACCTTCTCTTGCGCGGCGATAGCGACACCACCTTCCTGCCGCTCGACGTGCCGCTGCCGGAAAAGGTCGTCTATGTCATGACGCTCGACGCCGACACGCGCACCACGCGCGACGCTGTGTCGTCACTGGTCGGCAAGCTCGCCCATCCGCTCAACCGCCCGCATTTCGACGCGACAAAGCGCGTCGTTACCGCCGGCTACACCATTCTGCAGCCGCGCATCACAGCCTCGCTCACCAGCGGCGACGACGCTTCTTTCTTCCAGCGCGTCTTTTCGTCCAACAGCGGTCTCGATCCTTACGTCTTTGCCGTCTCGGATCTCTACCAGGACGTCTTCAGCGACGGCTCTTTCACCGGCAAGGGCCTTTATCACGTCGACGCTTTCGAGGCGGCGCTGCAGGGCCGCATCGAGGAAAACACCGTCCTCAGCCACGATCTGCTCGAAGGTGCGTTGGCGCGCGCAGCACTTGTCACCGATGTCGAACTGGTCGAGGACTATCCTACCCGCTACTCGGTCGACGCCTCGCGCCACCACCGCTGGGCGCGCGGCGACTGGCAGCTGCTGCGCTTCATCTTCTCGCCGCGTTCCGGCGTGCCGGCGCTGTCGCGCTGGAAGATGGTCGACAATCTGCGCCGCTCGCTGACCCCGATCTTCTGGGTGATGGCGGCGATTGCCGGCTGGACGCTGCTGCCCTTCACGCAGGCCGCGCAGTGGCAGGCGCTGCTGATCCTGTCGCTGTTCATGGCGCCGACCTTCGATGTCGTCAACGCCATCCTGCCCAAGAGCGGCGACCAGACGCCGCGCGGCCATTTCTCCGCGCTGGCCCACGACACCGTCTTCGGCACGGCCCTTGTGGCGCTGAAAGTGCTGTTGATGGCGCACAATGCCTGGATGATGGGCGACGCCATCGTGCGCACGCTCTACCGCCTGTTCGTCAGCCGCCAGAACCTGCTGGAATGGCGCACCGCATCGCAGGCGCACAAGGGCGGCGACAACGATCTCGGCTCCTATTACAGCATGATGTATGGCGCCGTGATCATCGGCGTCGTCGGTCTCGCCATCCCCGTGCTGGCCGATTCCACCGGTGCCTTCGTCGCCTTCTTCTTCGCTCTGTTCTGGATCGGTTCGCCGGCGGTTGCCTGCTGGATCAGCCGCTCGGCCGAGACCGAGGACCGCCTGCGCATATCGCAGGCCGACATCCACGCGCTACGCACCGTGGCGCGCCGCACCTGGCATTATTTCGAAACCTTCGTCACGGCCGAGCACCACAATCTGCCGCCCGACAATTTCCAGGAAAGCCCGGCGCCCGTTGTGGCGCCGCGGACGTCGCCGACCAATATCGGCGTCTACCTGCTGTCGGTGGTGTCGGCACGCGATTTCGGCTGGATTGCGCTCTCCGATGCCATCACCCGCATCGACGCCACGATGACGACCATCGAGAGCATGCCGCGCAACCGCGGCCACCTCTTCAACTGGTACGACACCACGACGCTCAAGCCGCTCTATCCGCTTTACATCTCGGCCGTCGACAGCGGCAATCTCGCCGGACATCTGGTCGCGGTGGCGGCTGCCTGCGCCGAATGGGCGGAAGCCCCGTCCGTTCACCTGCAGGGCGATTTCGAAGGCGTCCTCGACACGGTGAGCATCCTCGACGAGAGCCTCGAGGAATTGCCTGACGACCGCCGGCAACTGCGGCCGTTGCGCCAGCGTCTGGCCGACCGCCTCGACGGCATGCGGCGCGCCGTCATGACCATCAAGGCGCAGCCGGAGATGGCCTCGATCCGCACGATCAACCTGGCCGTGCTTGCCGGCGAGATCCGCAAGCTCGCCACCGCCATCCACACCGAGGCCGGATCGCAGCGGAGCGACATTATCGCCGACTGGGCGGCACGGCTGGAAGCGACCTGCGAGGCGCATGTGCATGACTCGCACAGCGACGAAAACGCCGTCGAAGCCTTGCGCGCCAAGCTGCTGGCGCTGCGCGAACGCTGCCGCCGCTATGCCTTCGAGATGGATTTCTCTTTCCTGATGCGTCAGGAGCGCAAACTGCTGTCGATCGGCTACCGGGTCGAGGAGCACCAGCTGGACGAGAGCTGCTACGATCTGCTCGCCTCCGAGGCGCGGCTGACCAGCCTGTTCGCCATCGCCAAGGGTGACCTGCCCACGGAGCATTGGTTCCGGCTTGGAAGGCCGATTGTCGAGATCGGCTTCCAGGGTGCGCTGATGTCCTGGTCGGGCTCGATGTTCGAGTATCTGATGCCGCCTTTGGTAATGAAGGAGCCGCAGGGGTCGATCCTCAACCAGACCAGCAAGCTGATCATCAAGCGCCAGATGCAGTACGCGCGTTCGAAGAACGTGCCCTGGGGCATTTCGGAAGCGGCCTACAATGCCCGCGACCGCGAACTGACCTACCAGTATACCAATTTCGGCGTGCCCGGACTTGGTCTCAAGCGCGGCCTTGGCCAGAACACGGTGATCGCGCCTTACGCCACGATCCTCGCGGCGCAGTTCACACCGCGCGAATCCGTCCAGAATCTGGCCAGGCTGCGCTCCATCGGCGCTCTCGGCCGGCATGGCTTTTACGACGCCGTCGACTTCACGCCGCAGCGCGTGCCGGAAGGCACCGACCACGCTGTTGTCCTGAACTACATGGCGCATCACTCCGGCATGTCGATCGCCGCCGTTGCCGACGCCATCTTCGAGGGCCGGCTGCGCGACCGCTTCCACAGCGATCCGGTGATCGAGTCTGCCGAACTCCTGCTGCAGGAGAGGGCGCCGCGCGACATCCCGACCGCCACGGTCAGGACCGAAGCCGACGAGCGCTCGAAGGACGAGACCGAGGTCGAGAGCCCGGATTCGCGCATCGTCCTCGACCCGCTGAGGGCGTTGCGCGCCACCAGCGTCATGTCCAATGGCCGCTACTCCGTCATGGTCTCGGCCACCGGTTCCGGTTACAGCCGCTGGGGCGAACTCGCCGTCACCCGTTGGCAGCCCGATCCGACCGAAGACCGGCTCGGCTCCTACATCTTCCTGCGCGACGCCGGCAGCGGCGACTGGTGGTCGGCCACCGCAGAGCCGAAGCAGGCGACCTGCGAGAGAGTGCAAACGCTGTTTTCCGACGACAAGGCGAGCTTCGTCAAAACAGTGGGCTCGCTGCGTTCGGAGGTCGAATGCATCGTCATCTCGGAAGGCAATGGCGAGGGACGGCGCGTCACGCTCTACAATGACGGCGCCACTGACCGGCATATCGAGGTGACCTCCTTTGCCGAGCTGGTGCTGGGTAACGAAGCCTCCGACAATGCCCATCCTGCGTTCTCGAAAATGTTTATCGAGACCGAGATCGCTGCCAACAACGGCGCCATCTTTGCCACCAGGCGCAAGCGCGAGAAGAACGAGCCTGACGTCACCATGGTGCATTTCGTCACCGATCCGTCCGGGTCGGCGCGCGATGCCGAGGCCGAAACCGACCGCCGTGCCTTCATCGGCCGTGGCCGTACCATCGCGGAAGCGGCGGCCTTCGATCCCGGCGCCAAGCTTGGCGGTCACCACGGCTTCACCCTTGATCCGGTAGCGGCCCTGCGCCGCCAGCTGCGGGTGCCGGCCAACAAGAAGATATCGCTGACCTTCTGGACCGCCGTCGGCGCCAACCGCGCCGAACTTGACGAGGCCATCGCCAGGCTCGACCATCCCGAAAGTTTTGCCCGCCAGGCGATGCTTGCCTGGACGCGTTCGCAGGTGCAGACCCGCCATCTTGGTCTCAGCCTGACCGACGCCGCCAATGTGCAGAAGCTGGCGCGTTTCCTGATCTATCCCGATCCGTTCCTGCGCCTGCCCGGCGAATCCATCGCTTCGGGGCTGGGCAAGCAGTCCAGCCTGTGGCCGACCAGCATTTCGGGCGATTTCCCGATCTTCCTGGTCCGCATCGGCGACGTGGCCGACCTCGAAATTGTCGCCCAGGCGCTGCGCTTCCAGGAGTATATGCGCGCCCGCGGCATGATGATCGACTTCGTGGTCGTCAACGAGCAGGCATCGTCCTATGTCCAGGACCTGCAGCGCGCGGTGGAGACGCTGTGCGAAAACAGCCGCCTGCGCGGCAAGGAACTCGGGCCGCGCCAGCACATCTTCGCCGTGCGCCGCGACCTGATGGACGAGGCGACGTACAAGACGCTGCTGGCGGTTGCCCGCGTGGTTCTGCACACGCGCAACGGCACCATCTTCGACCAGATCGAACGCGCCGAGGCGGCAGCCTTGCAAGCACGCGATGCCCTGCAGCCGGTGGCCCCCGCGTCGCTGCGCGAGCCGTCTCTGCCGGTGCCGGCGGCGCCTGCATACCATGCCGCGTCCGACAGCAGCGCCGACGGCAGCGGCCTCAGCCAATGGAACGGCTTTGGCGGTTTCGAGGGCGACGGCCGCCACTACGTCACCCGCCTTGCCGGGCGGCGCTCGACGCCGCAGCCCTGGATCAACGTCGTCTCGAACGCCTCGTTCGGATTCCATGTCTCGGCCGAAGGCGCTGCCTTCACCTGGAGCCGCAACAGCCGCGATTACCAGCTGACGCCATGGTCGAATGATCCGGTCACCAACCGGCCGGGCGAGGGCATCTACATCTACGATCAGGCCAGCGGCAAGGCATTCTCGCCGCTGGCTGCCGTGGTCCGCGATCCCTCGATGACCTATGAGACATGGCACGGCCAGGGCTTCTCCACCTTCCGGTCCAAACGCGGCCCGCTGTCGATGGATCTGACGCACGTCGTCGATCCCGTCGATCCAGTGAAGATCACGCGGCTGCGCATCCAGAACTCAGGCTCGGCGCCGGCGCGGCTGCGCGTCTATGCCTATGCCGAATGGGTCCTCGGCAGCCATCGCTCGAGCACGGCTGCGACCATCATCCCGTCCAGGGATCCAGCGACTGGCGCGCTTCTGGCGCAAAACCCCTACGGTCTCGATTTCGGCGACCGGGTGGCCTTCCTGGCCGCCACTGGTCCGGTGCATTCGGTGACAGCCGATCGCGGCGAGTTCATCGGCAGGCATGGCACCAGCGCCTTCCCGCACGCCGTCGTCAGCGGAGCCGGCCTGTCGGGCCGCGTCGAGGCCGGCGACGATCCGTGCGCAGCTGTCGCCAGCGATGTCGACATCCCCGCCGGCGGCGACGTCACGCTGGTCTGGCTGCTTGGCGACGCCGCCACATCAGCCGAGGCGAGCGCGTTGGTGCAGACCCATTCGGGCAAGGATTTCGACCAGCGGCTGGCCGACAATGAACGCGTCTGGCGCGGCTTCCTCGACACCATCCAGGTCGAGACGCCCGACAAGGCGCTCGACGCCATGGTCAATCACTGGCTGCCCTATCAGAGCCTGGCCTGCCGCATCCGCGCCCGCTCGGCCTTTTATCAGGCAAGCGGCGCCTTCGGCTTCCGCGACCAGCTGCAGGACACGCTGGCCCTGCTTGCGCATGATCCGAAACTGGCGCGCGACCAGATCCTCAATGCGGCGCGCCGGCAGTTCCCCGAAGGCGATGTCCAGCATTGGTGGTTGCCGCGCACCGACGCCGGCGTGCGCACCATGATCTCCGACGATGTGGTCTGGCTGGCGCATGCCACCAATCGCTACATCGAGGTGACCGGCGATACAGGGATCCTGAAGGAGCAGCTGCCTTTCATCGACGGGCAGGTGCTGGGCGAGGGCGAGCACGACGCCTTCTTCACGCCGGAAATCTCCAAGACGAACGCTTCGCTCTACGACCATTGCGCGCGCGCGCTCGACCTTGCGGTCAAGCGCAGCAGCCCGGCCGGGCTGCCGCTGATCCTCGGCGGCGACTGGAACGACGGCATGAACCGCGTCGGCGAAGCCGGCAAGGGGGAGAGTGTCTGGCTCGGCTGGTTCCTTTTGAAGACGCTGGGCGACTTTACCACCGTGGCCAAGGGGCAGGGCGACACCAAGCGGGCGCAGGCCTGGACAAAACACGCCGATGTGCTGAAGCGGGCGCTGGAAAGCACCGCCTGGGACGGCCAGTGGTATCGCCGCGGCAGCTACGATGACGGCACGCCGCTTGGCTCGCACAATTCGGACGAGTGCAAGATCGACTCCATCGCGCAGTCGTGGAGCGTGCTCTCCGGCGAGGGCGACCCCGCGCGCTCGACCACGGCGATGCAGCAGGCGACGAACCTGCTGGTCGACGACAAGCTCAAGATCGTCAAACTGTTTACCCCGGCCTTCCAGAACACGAGAAAGGACCCTGGTTACATCAAGAGTTATCCGCCGGGCGTGCGCGAGAACGGCGGCCAGTACACCCATGCGGCGACCTGGTTCGTGATCGCGCTCGCCGAAATGGGCCGCACCGACGATGCCTATCGCTGCTTCTCGATGCTGAACCCGGTCAACCATGCGCTCGACGATGCATCGGCCGAGCATTATCGCGTCGAGCCGTACGTCGTCGCCGCCGACATCTATTCCGGTGAGGACAAGGGCGGTCGCGGCGGCTGGACCTGGTATACGGGCTCAGCGGGATGGCTCTACCGTGCTGCGGTCGAAGGCATTCTGGGCATTGAGCGGCGGGGCAAGCAGATCACGTTCCGGCCGAAACTGCCCAGCCATTGGGACGGCTATTCTGCAACGCTGAAGATGCTGGGGGCGGAGGTCAAGGTTCGCGTCATCCGCGACAAAAAGGCCAAATCCATCTCGCTCGAAGTCAATGGAACCAAGACAAAGTCTTCCGGTTTTCAGCCGAAGGCCGGCGACAAGACCGAGGTGGTCGTCAAGATACCCGCGTAAAATCAAGGGCTTCAGATTGTTGACGCGCGCCTTTCGAGGCGCGCGTTTTCTACTTGGGCATGCTCGTGGCGCAGTACGGCGTGCCTTCCCGGATACCGGCGGGCCAAGCGTGCAGTGACTAAAAATGTGGCAGCGCCAGATGCTGCCATGATTTTGCCGCAAGACTGACATTTCACCTTTTATCTCAAACCGTTAGGTGATCACGGCAGATTTCGCAACGTCGTCATCTTTTGTTCGCAGAATGGGAACGGAAGAGGTAGACGGGCATTGTTTTGCGACCCGTTAACCGGTACGTGTCAAGAAATGGTGCGGTGCACAATAATGTTTTGGGCGGAGTAGCTGAAGTGTCACTTCTGCAAATCTACTGGAGAGCGCTGGGTTATCTCG
The DNA here is from genome assembly GCF_040320535.1 of Mesorhizobium sp. M0676. Classification (NCBI taxonomy): domain Bacteria; kingdom Pseudomonadati; phylum Pseudomonadota; class Alphaproteobacteria; order Hyphomicrobiales; family Phyllobacteriaceae; genus Mesorhizobium; species Mesorhizobium sp. M0676. The sequence continues at coordinate 20,045 of NZ_JAMYPU010000027.1, read as the reverse complement.
CAGCCGACAGGAAGCGCGTTGCGTTTATCTGCGGTGCGAATGTCGCGCTCGCCATTATCGCCATCCTCGAGCCGATCATGTTCGGCCGGGTGATCGACGCCATCTCCGATAAGGGTTCGGTGTTTTCGACCCTGGCGCTGTGGGCCGGTCTCGGCGCCTTTAACATCGTCGCCTTCGTGCTGGTGGCGCGCGGCGCCGACCGTTTTGCCCACAAGCGGCGCAGCGAGGTGCTGTGCCAGTCGTTCGAGCGCGTGATCACCATGCCGCTCGCCTGGCACCACCAGCGCGGCACCTCCAACGCGCTGCACACGCTGCTGCGCGCCGTCGAGACGCTGTTCAGTCTGTGGCTTGAATTCATGCGCCAGCATCTGTCGACGGCGGTTGCGCTGGCTCTGCTGATTCCGACCGCGATAAGCATGGATCTTCGCATGTCGCTGGTGCTAATGGCGCTGGGCGTTCTCTATGTCGGCATCGGCCGGCTTGTGATGAAGCGCACCAAGGCGGGCCAGGCCGCGGTCGAGCGTCACTACCATCAGGTCTTCGCGCATGTGACCGACTCGGTCAGCAATGTCGCCGTGCTGCAGAGCTACAACCGTCTCGGCCACGAGGCCGATACGCTGCGCCGCTATGTCAAGAACCTGCTCGACGCGCAGAACCCGGTGCTCGACTGGTGGGCGATGGCCAATGCGTTGCACCGCCTGTCGTCGACCATATCGATGATGATTGTGCTTTTGATCGGCGCCTATCTGGTCACCCATGGCCAGCTCAAGATCGGCGACGTCATCGCTTTCACCGGCTTTGCCACGCTGCTGATTGCCCGCCTCGACCAGATGTCGGCTTTCGCCAATCAGATTTCGGAAGCCCGCGCCAAGCTCGAGGACTTCTATCACCTCGAGGATTCGGCCGCCGACTCCGCCGAGCCGGACGGCTTGCGCGACCTCACCAACGTCACCGGCCACGTCCGCTTCGAGAATGTCGGCTTCGAGTTTGCCAATTCGAGGCAGGGCGTCGACGACGTCTCCTTCGAAGTCCAGGCCGGGCAGACGGTTGCCATCGTCGGCCCGACCGGCGCCGGCAAGACGACGCTGATCAACCTCTTGCAGCGCGTCTTCTCGCCGTCTCATGGCCGTATCCTGATCGACGGCATCGACACCCGCACGGTGACCCGCAAGTCGCTGCGTCATTCGATCGCCACCGTCTTCCAGGATGCCGGCCTGCTCAACCGCTCGATCGAGGACAACATCCGCGTCGGTCGTGCCGAGGCGACTTATGACGAGGTTCACGCCGCCGCCAATGCGGCTGCCGCGCAGGATTTCATCCTTGCCAAGAGCGCCGGCTATGACACCGTCGTTGGCGAGCGCGGCGGCCAGCTTTCAGGCGGCGAGCGTCAGCGCATCGCCATTGCCCGCGCCGTGCTCAAGGACGCACCGATCCTGGTGCTCGACGAGGCAACGAGCGCGCTCGATGTCGAGACCGAGGACCGCGTCAAGGAAGCCATCGACGAACTGAGGCGCAACCGGACCACCTTCATCATCGCCCACCGCCTGACCACCGTCCGCGACGCCGACCTGGTCGTGTTCATGGACAAGGGCAAGGTGGTCGAGATGGGCGGCTTCGCCGAACTGTCGCTGCGCAATGGCCGTTTCGCCAGCCTGCTGCGCGCCGGCGGCCTGCTCAACGACGAGGAAGTCCGCCGCCTCAGCCGCACCGTGAATATCGAAGCGGCGTAAGCTTTTTTACCTCCCCCTTGTGGGGAGGTCGGACCCGTAGGGTCCGGGTGGGGGTAGTGCCCCACCACCCCCACCCCGCTGCTTCGCAGCGACCCTCCCCACGAGGGGGAGGGTAAATAAGACTGCGACACTCCCTCGATTGCCCCGAACGCGCCGCCGGTCTATCTAGACCTTATGAGCGATACCTCCTCACGCCTCGCCGGCTGGACCGACCTCGCCAACCCGACGCGCTTTGTCGGGCTGGCCGATAGGCTGGTGCCGTGGCTGGCGTCGATCGCCGCGATCCTGCTCGCCATCGGTCTCTATATGAGCTTTGCCGCGCCTGAGGATTTCCAGCAGGGCATCACGGTGCGCATCATGTATATACACGTGCCTTTCGCCTGGCTCGCCATGATGTGCTACACGGTGATGGCCGTTGCCGCGCTCGGCACGCTGGTCTGGCGCCATCCCTTGGCCGATGTCGCGCTGAAGTCGGCAGCCCCGATCGGCGCCACCTTCACCGCGCTTGCGCTGGTCACCGGCTCGATCTGGGGCAAGCCGATGTGGGGCACCTGGTGGGTCTGGGACGCCCGCCTGACCTCGGTCTTCATCCTGTTCCTGATGTATCTCGGCATCATCGCGCTGACGCGTGCGCTGGATGACGCCAGCCGCGCCGCCTGGGCCGCCGCCATCATCACGCTCGTCGGCTTCATCAACATCCCGATCATCAAATTCTCGGTCGACTGGTGGAACACGCTGCACCAGCCGGCCTCGGTGTTCCGGCTCGGCGGACCGACGATCGATCCCAGCCTGCTATGGCCACTGCTGGTGATGGCGCTCGGCTTCACCGTGCTGTTCTTCGCGCTGCATTTGACGGCGATGCGCACCGAAATCCGCCGCCGGCGGGTGATCGCCATGCGCAGGGTGGCGGCACGGCAGGCCGACTAGCGCGATTTTCAAAATCGAAGCCATACGCCTGCCGCCAAACATTAGCATGTGCTGCTATGTTGCGGTGCAGCAACAAGAATTCTCAAAAGATTGTTCCCGACTTCGCTTGGCTCCTTGATCTCGTTTGCTTTCTTGACAGCTCGGCCGCGAAGCAAGAGTGATACCAGTCACTAGTTGTAGCGAGGGAATCGGCGATGAAACTGCGCTTGTTGGCTGGCGTCTCGACATTTGCATTGGCGCTTGGTTGGAGTTCGGCCTACGCCGCCGACGCGATTGTCGACGTTCCGAGGGCGGAGGATCTCTGGTACGTCACGCTCTTCGGCGGCGCCAGTTTCCCGAACCATGTGAAAACGGACTACAATGGTACTGGCTATTCAGTCGATCTTGATACCGGGTTCGTAATCGGCGGCGCTGTCGGTCGGCGCATCAACGATGTGTTTCGTGTCGAAGGCGAACTGTCCTACGCGCGCTACAAGGCAAGCGAATACAGCTACACGGGCGTCGGCAACTATCCGGCTTCCGGCAATCTGTCGGCCACCTATCTTCTCGCCAACGTCTGGGCCGATGTTGCGCATTTTGGTGATGCCAAACTCTATGTCGGCGGCGGTGTCGGCGCGGCCTATGTTACCGCCGATACTCACTTTGATGGCCACGCCTTTGGATACGGGCCTGGCGGCTGGGGTTTCGCCGGCCAAGTGGGCGCCGGTGTTACCTACGCGGTAACGCAGAATGTCGACCTCGATTTCGGTTACCGCTTTAAGGCCGTGACAAGCGTGGATCTAGACGACAATGATGGCGGCGGCACATACGAGAACGCCAAATTGTACTCCCACAATCTCCAGCTTGGCGTAACCCTGAAGTTCTGATTGGTTCGTCGCAGGCCGCGGGGATTTGACGGATGCCGCTCTTGCCACGCCGGCAACCCCTGGGCCTGCCGGCAATGATCCCAGCCTCGCTGCCGACCGCCGGTGAGCCGGCGGAAAAGACATTGCAGCGCGGCATCGACCTGCAACGGCGCAAGCGTTTTCGCGAGGCCGAGTTCTGCTACCAGACGGTGCTTCGCACGCAGCCCAAAAATGCCATGGCGCTGAACCTGATGGGCACGCTCGCCATCGAGGCCGAGCATCATGACGCCGCCATTGCCTATATGGAAAGGGCGGTCAAGCTCGAACCGGACAACGCCATCTTCCGCAACAATCTCGGCAATGCCTACAATGTCACCGGCAACGTCGACAAGGCGCGCAGACATCTGAGAAAGGCGATCGAGCTCGACGGAGGGCTCATCGAAGCGCTGTGCAATCTCGGCCGCTCCTACCGCAGCCAGCTCGAGGGCGACATTGCCGAAGGGTTCTATCGCCAGGCGCTGGCTATCGACGGCCAGTCGGTGATGGCACTTGCCGGTATGGGCGATTTGCTCACCGACATTGGCCGGCCGGCCGAGGCGGTCGAATGCTTCAGCAAGGCCCTTGCCATCGACCCGGGCCATGTCGAGGCGCTGGCTGGAATGGCGCTTGCGCGCCGGGCGGTCAAGGATGATCCGACGCTGCCTCTAATACGGGCTCGTCTGGAATTGCCGACGACCACCGATCGCGAGCGGGTGGTGCTGCACCATGCCGCCGGCAAGATGCTCAACGATCAGCGCGAGTATCGCTCGGCAATCCGCCATTTCGCGAGGGCCAAGGCGATTTCCGGCAATGATTTCGACATCGACCGGCACACCCAGCTTTACGACAGCTTCATCGACACTTTCGACGCCGGCTTCTTCGAGGCGCGAGCCAATTTGGGAAATCCATCCAGACGCCCGGTCTTCATCGTCGGCATGCCACGGTCGGGAACGACGCTGACCGAGCAGATATGCGCCAGTCATGGCGATATCCATGGCGCCGGGGAGTTGTCGACCATTCGTTCACTTGCCGGCGAACTTGGGTTCGACAAGCTCGACCCAGCCATTTTCACCAAGGCCATGGCGGCGCTCACTGCGGCCAAGGCCAAGGAGCTTGGATCGAAATATCTCGACGATCTCAAAAAGCGCAACAACACGGTGCGGCTTGTCGTCGACAAGATGCCGCATAATTTCGAGCTGCTGGCCTTCATCAGCCTGATCTTGCCGAATGCCCGCATCATCCATTGCCGGCGTGACCCGATGGACAATTGCGCGTCCTGTTTCATGCATAATTTTTCCGAGGCGCACGGCTATAATGCCGATCTGACCAAGCTTGGGCAGTATTACCGGCAGTATGACCGCCTGATGCGCCATTGGGCCAAGGTCATCCCGCTGGATATCCACGACATGCCCTACGAAGAAACGGTCGCCGATTTCGAAAATCGCGCCCGCGGATTGATCGGATTCCTCGGCATCGAGTGGGACGATGCCTGCTTGCGTTTCAACGAAACCGAGCGCACGGTCCGGACGCCGAGCCGCTGGCAGGTGCGCCAGCCGATCTATTCATCCTCGGTCGAGCGCTGGAAGCTGTATGGCGACGCGCTGGATCCGCTGAAGGCGGCGCTGGGTCCGGTTTATCCGTCCTGATTTCAGTTGGCCCGAACAACCTCGCGCTCGACGCGCGCTGGCGTAGATTAGACCTGAGTTGCACCGTGCTTTGGGGCCAAATGAAAGCCGAATGCTTTCATGACCGCCAGTGTGGTTTCCAGCGTAGGATTACCGTTTTCGCTGAGCGAGGTATAAAGATGCTCGCGAGCCAAGCCGGTCTTTCTGGCAATGTTGCTCATCCCCTTGGCGCGGGCAACGACACCGAGGGCGGACGCGACGAATTTGGCGTCTCCGGTTTCCATTGCCTCTGCCAGAAACGCCTCGATTGCCGTATCGGAATCGAGCATTTCGGCGGGATCGAAATCATAGATTTTTTCAACTATTGTCGTCACTCCATTCTACGGCCAGGCGCTTTGCTGTCCGTATGTCGGTTTCTTGTGAACTTTTATCCCCGCCGCACAGGAGCAGGATGACCGTTTCACCGCGCTTGTGAAATAAACGCGATAGCCGGGCCCATAGTGAATGCGCAATTCACTGATGCCTTCACCCACTGGGGCCACGTCGCCGGGATTTCTACAATCAAACGTTGCAGCCGAACGGCAATTGCCGCCTTGGCTCTTCCGTCTTTCAGCTTTTGGTGCCACCTCCGAAAGGTGGCTGTCTGCTTCAGGATTGCCATGGTGACTAGTAAGTTATAAATTACAATTCGTCAATGTCGAAATAGGGCGAGCCTCCAAAACGAAAAGCCTCACCCCATCCGCCCACGCGCTTCCACCTTCAGCGTTTCCAGCACCTTGTCACCGTCGATCAGATGCACCTGGTCGAACAGGTTGGTCACGACGCAGCAATGATCAGGCACCACGCGCACGCGCTCGCCAATGCGAAGCTTCGCACCATTTCCAAGCGTGACCGTGCCATGTTCCTCGCTCAAGCTGGTGACGCGGGCGCCGGGCATGCCGAGCAGCTCGCCAAAATCGGCGAGCCCCAGCGTGTCGCTGGACAGCGCCTTGCTGCCGCTGTCCAGGATGGCGCGGGCCGGCGTCGGATGGCTGACCACGGTGGCGAGCACCGTCAGCGCACAATCGTCGAGCGTGCCGACGCCTTTGGCGACCTGGTAGCGGTCGAGATAGATGTAGGTGCCGGGGCGGTATTCGGTGACCACGCTGTCCTCGCCGGAGCGCCACATATCCGGCGTGCCGCCGCTGGAGATGCGTTCACAGGCGAGATCCGACGCCGCAAGGGCCTGCTTGGCGCCGGCCAGCCAGGATTCGGCCTCGGCGGCGCGGCCTGCCGCGGGGTAGGTCATCAGTCCGCCGAAGGTGAGCCCCTTGGCCTGGTCGATGATTTTCGCCAAGGCCAACGCCTCGGCGGCGCTCTGCACACCGCAGCGGCCCATGCCGGTGTCGCATTCGACCAGCACGGGCAGGGGCCGCCCGGCATCGATGAAAGTAGCGGCGAGCCCCTCCAGCGTTTCGCGGCTGTCGGCCGTCACTGACAGCGTCACACGACCATGCAGCGCCTTGAGGCGCTCCAGCTTGGCGCGGCCAAGGATGTTGTAGGGCAGGAAGATGTCGGAGAGCCCGGCATCGGCCATCACTTCCGCCTCGCCGATCTTCTGGCAGCTGATGCCGACCGCACCTGCCGCCACCTGTTTCTTCGCCCAATAGGGCAGCTTGTGCGTCTTGATGTGCGGCCTGAGTTTTAGCCCGTGGCGGTCGGCATGCGCCTGCGCTCGTGTGATGTTGGCTTCGGCGCGGGCCGCATCGATCAGGATCGCCGGCGTATCGAGGTCGTCTATGCTGTGCATGGGATTGTTACCTTGGGAATTTAGCCTGGACTTATGGCCTCGATCGGGCCGGATGTCATGAGGCCAGCATGCAGTTTGCGTCGACACCGCGGCGCTGTTCGGCTATGCGCTTTAGGCAATTCCAGGGAATGCGACGCGAAGGGATCACGACCATGAAACGCTCCACCGTCAACGACATCATCCGCGATGCCGACGCCTTCATCCGCTCGTTCGGCTACATCATGCCGCCTTTCGCCTATTGGTCACCGGAGGAGATGAAGGCGCACAAGGCCGACTCCGCGGCCGTGTTCACCTCGCGGCTCGGCTGGGACATCACCGATTACGGCCAGGAGAAATTCGACGAACTCGGCCTATTCCTGTTCACGGTGCGCAATGGCGTCTATGCCGACATGAAGAAGGGCATGGGCATGCTCTATGCCGAGAAGATCATGATCTCGCGCAAGGATCAGCTGTCGCCGATGCACCGCCACAACATCAAGGCCGAGGACATCATCAACCGCGGCGGCGGCAAGCTCGTGCTGGAACTGTTCATGCATGATCGCGACGGCGGCATCGATCCGAAGGCCGAAGTGACGGTGCCGGTCGACGGCACCATCCACAGGCTGCCGGCAGGCGGGCTCCTGAAGCTCGACCCGGGCCAGAGCGTCACGTTGCTGCCCGGCGTCTGGCACGCCTTCTGGGCCGAGGGCAAGGATGTGCTGATCGGCGAAGTATCGACCGTCAATGACGATCTCACCGACAACGTCTTCCGCGAACCGATCGGCCGCTTCTCCAACATCGACGAGGATGTCGCGCCGGTGCACCTTTTGGTGTCCGACTATGAGAAGTGGGTGGGGTAGGCGATGCCTAATCGCCCCAATTCACCTGCTGAAAGAACGTCCAGATGCTGATCGTGCTGTCATCCCGATCGCTCGTGCTGTGCAGCGTCAGGACAATATCCACGGTGGGCGGCGCCTTGATCAAGACTGTGATCAGGCGCGCGCTGCCGTCAGGCACGATACCTATGCCTGAGGTCATTTCCCAATTTCCGTCGGCTTGCTGAAGTCGGGAAGAAGTATCTCCGAATTGCTCCCTCATCGATGCATCGTTGGAAACGGTTCGTCGGTGAGTTCTGCAAATTCCTTCCAGGATCCGGAGACTGCCGCCTGAATGGCGCGTTCTATTCTGGCTTTTTCCGCTTCGCTAACTTGAGCCGGCATCCCGAACTCCGATCTACCGCTGGTACTTATCCGCCTTACGCGTCCCCAGCAAAAGCTTGCGCTCAAGCTGTGCCCGCAGCTCGCCATAATAGGCGGTGAGGAAGGCCCTGGAATCGACCGGCTCGATCGTCATGCCGATCTTGCGCCCGATCGTTTCGGCCACGGCTTTCAGCGCGAAATAGTCGTCGCGGCGCAGCACCTCTTCCAGCTTGTGCAGTTCGGCGATGCCATAGGCATCGAGCTGCGCCTGGGTGAAGCGGAATGCGCGGGTGGTGGTGTCCTGGCGTTGCGACAGGTCTTCGACCAGCGCCAGTTTCGGCGCCTCGACAACCCACGTTCCGGCCAAAAGGTCGCCGATGCGCATGCGGTCGCGGTTGAACAGCGGGAAGAGCGCAAACAGCAGCGTCCACACCAGTCCGAAGATCGTCGTCAGCGTGTCGGCGAGCCCCATCTCGCTGCGGCCGAGGATGATCGACAGCGGCAGGAAGATCTCGATCTCGCGCATCAGGTTGCGGGCAATGACCTGATCGATCGACAGGCCGGCGCCGCTGCGCGACGCCACCCGGATGCCGAGCATCCGCTTGCCGGGCGTGGCGGCGCGGCGGCCGGCTTCGAAGACGATGAAATAGGCGTTGCGCAGGAAGAAGATCAGGATGATCCAGACGATGAACAGCGGCTGCGCGCCTTCGCCTTTGAGGCCGGCCAGCCCGAACAGTGCAATGATTGAGATCACGATCGCCGTGACGATGATGATGACAAAGTCGAGCAGGAAGGCGGCGGCGCGGGTGCCGGCATCGGCGAGCTTGATCCGGAGATCGACCCCTTCCGGCGTGATCAGCGGCCGTATCGTCGAGACGGCAGCGCGCCTAGCGGTCGCCATGCCGCACCACCCTGAACACATAGAAATAGCAAAGCCACAGCGTCAGCATGACGCCGCCAATGGCATAGCGTGTCACGTCGCTGGTGATCACCTGCCTGCCGATGCCTTCGAGCAGGCCGGCAAACAAAAGCATGATCGTCACGCCGACCATCGTGGTTGCGGCCACGCGCCCGGCATCGGCAGCGGCCGTCATCCGCGTCAGTTCGCCGGGGAACGCGATGCGTGTGCCGATGCGCATGCCGGCGGCGCCCGCCAAGGCGATCGCGAACATCTCGGTGGTGCCATGGATGGACAGCCATCCGCCCAGCTCCAGGCCGAGCCCCTTGGCGACGTAGATCTGGAACATCGCGCCAAGCAGGCAGCCATTCATCAGGATCAAGAGCACGCTCGGCACCGCGAAGGCAAAGCCCAGCGCGAAGGCCAGGATCGCCACCTGGACATTGTGCGTGAACAGATAGGCGGCGAAGCCCGACAGGAAATTATTCTCGGTGCCGTCATAAAGCACCTGCCGCAGCACTTCGGCCGAGGCATCCGGGTTGCGCCCCCCGGCCAGGCTCGGCGGAATGATGGCGTCGAACCAGCCCTTGTCTTTGGCCACCAGCCAGTAGCCGGCGCCGGCGCCGACAAAGGTCAGGACGACCGACAGCAAGGTCTCGCGCCACAAATCGCGAATGGCATGCGGCCAGTCATGCAGGAAGAAGTCGCCGATGCGCTGCCGCAAGCCGCGACGTGCGCCATAGAGGTAGAAGTAGCCGCGCAGGCAAAGCGCTTCGAGATAGCTGACCAGCGCATTGTCGAGCGAGGTCGCCCGCGCCACCGAAAGCGAGGACAGCGCCGAGCGGTAGAGCAATGGCAGCGACAGCAGTTCGTCTTCCGATAGCGTGCGTGGCGCACGTTTCTCGACCCGGGCAAGCAGCGCCTCGAACGCCTTCCAGTCGGCCTCGCGCTCCGAACGGAAGCTCGCCAGCGACTGCCGCACCGCATCCTTGCCGACCAGCGCGTTCACAACAGATCCTCTCGCTTGAGTTCGAGATAGCGCTCGACCAGTGCCGGCCCGAGCCTCTGATGGTCGGCTTCGATGACATGCGCGCCGAGCAGCCTGAGCCTGCCGATGACGACCTGCCTTTCGCGCAGCAGCCCGCCGGCGACAACCGAGCGCGCCACATCCTCCGGTGCGTCCGGCGGCATGTCGGCCAGTGTCTCCAGTTCGACATCCTTCATCATCATGAACAGCACCAGATGCCGTTCGGTGAGCCGGCCGACGGTGCGCAGCATCAGTTCGGCGCTGATCGGATCGACGAAGTCGGTGAAGATGATCACCAGCGAACGCCGGTCGAGCTTTGCTGCAAGGGTCGTCAGCGCCAGGGTGAAATTGGTCTCTTCGGTGGAATAGTCGATCTCCGCCGCCCGCTTCTGGATCATGGCGAAGCTGGCGGAGCCGCGCACGGCGCCGCTGGAGACGCGCGGCCGCGCATCGAAGCCGAACAGGGAGACCATGTCGCCGCCCTTCAGCGCAATGAACGCCGACAGCAAGGCTGCGGTGACGGCGCGGTCGACCTTCGGCACGCCGTCGACGGGCTCGCACATCAGCCGGCCGCTATCGATGGCCAGCACGATGTTGTTGTTCTCCTCGATACGGAATTCGCGCGCCAGAAGCCTGCCGTGGCGGGCGCTGCGCTTCCAGTCGATCATGCGCCGGCCCATGCCGGGCTGGTAGTCCTTGAGCGCCTCGAATTCGCGGCCCTGGCCGGCGCGGCGCTGCGCATGTCCGTCGGGCAGCGCCTGGCGCTGCAGAAGCGTGATCGCCTCGTCGCGGGCGCTGCTGACGTTGGGCAGCACCGCCACCTTGCCGTCCATCGGCAGCACCACCTGGTTCCAGACCAGCCCGAACGGCCCGCGCCAGCGCACCCACAGGCGATCGAACCTGGCAATGCCGCGCCGCAGCGCCTGAAATCTGAGATCGAGCGATGCGCTGCCGGCCTCGGCGGTCGATGCGCCGCCGGTGCCGCCCACCGGTTCCAGCCGCTCGTCATGGCCAAGACGAGCCTGCACGGCGCGCGGCCGTCCGCTGAGCCCGGCGGTGACATGGACGGTGAACTGGCCGCCGACGCTGACCTGTGGCGGGGCATGGATGCTGGCATCCAGCGAAGCCCGTCCGCGTCCGGCGGCGGCGTCCACGGCCAGGAAAGCAAGCAGCACGCAAATCCACAACAGGCCGAGATACCACAGCGACGGCAGTGCGAGCGCGATCAGGAAGGCCGGTATTGCACCTGCCGCACCTCCCCAGACTGCCCGGCCGCTCGGATAGATCAACGTGGCGCTTCCGTCTGGTCGACAAGGTCGGTGACGATCTGCTCGACCAGGCGGCCGTCGATCTGCGCCGCCGGCGACAGGATAACGCGATGGCGCAGCGCCGGCACGGCAAGCGCCTTGACGTCGTCGGGGATGACATAGGCACGCCCGTCGAGCGCTGCCCGAGCCCGTGCAGCTCTCGCCAGCATGGCGCCCGCGCGCGGGCTGGCGCCGACCTCGAGGTCGGGGCTTTCGCGCGTGGCCCGCACCAGCCTTGCGATATAGTCCACGACGTCGTCGACAAGCGTGACCTCGCCGACGGTCGCCAACGCCTTTTCCAGCGTCTTGCGGTCGGCCTGGGCGGTGATGCCGTATTGCTTGATATCGTGCGAGGCGGTGCCGCCGCCATGGTGGATGATGATCGCCTTTTCCTCTTGCGCGCCGGGGTAGCTCACCCGGTGCTTGAACAGGAAACGGTCGAGCTGGGCTTCGGGCAGGGGATAGACGCCCTGGTGTTCGATAGGGTTCTGCGTCGCCACCACCATGAAGTTCGGGCCGAGCGCATGAGTGGTGCCGTCGAAGGTGACGGCATGCTCCTGCATCGCCTCCAAAAGGGCAGCCTGGGTCTTGGGCGGCGTGCGGTTGATCTCGTCGGCGAGCAAAAGGTCGCAGAAGATCGGGCCGCGCGTCAGCGTGAATTGCCCGGTCTGGAAATTGTAGATGTTGGAACCGACGATATCGCCGGGCATCAGGTCGGGTGTGAACTGGATGCGGCCATAGGCGACGCCCAGCGCCTGGGCAAAGCAGCGCGCCGTCATCGTCTTGGCCGTGCCCGGCGGTCCTTCGAGCAATATATGCCCGCCGGCGAACAATGCCGTGAGCATCAGATCGACCGTATCGTGTTGCCCGGTGATGGCCTTGGCCACCTCTTCCCTGATCTGTGTCGCCAGGGCCTTCACATCATCGACGTTCACCGAGCCTCCTTGCCGTCCAGTCGTGCAGCTTTTCGGCTGCATCATGCATTTGTGTCAGGGTCTTTGCCGCGTTCGCAGCTTGCAGGCGGGTCGTGAAACCGCCGGCTTCGTCCTTGTCGCGGGAATCGAGCCAGCGGTCGAGCGCTTCGCCCTGCAAACCGTGCGGCGCGCCGAGCAGCGCGCCGGCGCGCACGCGTGCCAGTGCTCCATAGCGGTCGCCCAGTTCCTCCAGCCGGCCGGCGCGGCGCAACAGCATCGCCGTGGTATCGACCAGCGCGCGCTTGCCGAAGGCGATGGCGCGCTGATCGGCCCGTGGCGGCCCGAACCGGCCAAGGCCATGCAGGAAGGCAAGTGCCGCCGCCGCCAGGATGGTCAGCGTCAGCGCCAGGAAGGGCGGCTCGACCAGAAGCTTGGCGAGATCGTATTTTCGCCCGACGCCATGCAGCGTCAGGTCGAACATGACGGCACCCTCTTCGGGCTGGAGGAGCTCGATCAGCTTGAGCGCCGCCGCCGCCTTGTCGGGATCTTTCAAGCCAGCGTTATTGATGAGATCGGGGTCCGTCAGAATGTAGAACCGCTCGTCTTCGACCTCGGTCAGCACGGCCTTGCCGTTGCCGGCGGCAATCAGCGGGTGTTCGTCGGCCACCCATTGCAACTGGCCGGGAACGCTGACCATTTGCCCTGAGACGTCGAGTTGCTTGACCGTGGTCTCACCTTCGCCGAGCTTGGCCTTGGCGATGCGGCCGAGCCAGTCGTTGACCACCACATCCGGCAGCCGCTGGATCTTCATCTCCCAGCCTTCGTGCAAGGCCAGCGGCAAGGTCGCCCATTTGGGCAGCACGAACAGCGTATCCAGGCCCTTGCGAAGCTTGATGATGTTGGCAAGCGCATCCGGGTCGCTGTCGGGCGAAATGGTGACGATCAGGAGGTTCGTGTCGATCTGAAGATCGCTGTCGGACCGCGCCATGTCGGGCGCTTCGCCGGTCAGCTCCAGCCATTCCGCCAAGCCGGCATAGCCGATGCCGCTCTTCGACAGCGGGGTTGCGCCACCGACGCTCGGCTGGCGAAAGTCGGGCGCATAGGTGGACAACAGGAAGAAGCCCGCGGCCGCGAGCAGGCTGGCGAAAATGCCCCAGAACAGCGTCCTGCGGCTGAACGGCTCCTGCTGGGCGATCTCGGCTGTCGCGTCACTCACGTCCAGGCATCCCTGAAGACGAATCGCTCATAGGCGCTGCGCGCCTCCTGCCAGCCCTCGGGCCCGACCGGCCGGCGCGCGAACAACGCCGCCTCGACGATGCGCGCGATATGGGTAAAGGCGCCACGCGCCCGTGTTGGCAGCGACGCCGCTCCCGCGATATCGCGCGCGGTCAGCGACGGGCGCAGGAAGTCGGGCAGGCGGCCGGCAATGTCGGCAACGCTGCGGCGCAGCAGGAGATGCACCGCCTCGTCGTAATTGCCCCGGGCGGCGAGCGCATCGGCTTCCGACAGCAGGACCTGCGCGGCGCCAACGTCGGGGTGCCATGTCGCTTCCGCCTCGGTCACGCTCTTTTTGCGCCACCAGGGCAGGCGCCAGGCGACGCCTTTCACCTCAAGCAAAATCAGCAGCAGAATGATTGCGGCACCTGTGATCACGGCCCCCCAGAACAGATAGATCGTGTAAGGGCCGAGCGATTTCAGGAACTCGCCCAGCGGTCTTAGCCACTCGGGGGTCTCGGGTGGTCTGTAGGCCGGCAGGTCGAACTGGATCGAATCGTCCGACAGCAACTGCTTGTGCAGTTTGGCCAGCCATTCGGCTTGCGCAGCGTCCGGCTGTGCAGCAGTCACCTTTTCGCCCCCCCTGCAACCTGCGGTTCGCGGGCCGACACTGACAATACGCCAAGGCAATTGCAAGCGGCGGCAACCGCAAGTATCAATATCGGTGATTTATACTTTCTGATTTCGGGTATCCATTAGTCGGGGGGAATGTAACATGACGTCAATCGCGAGCGAGCGGCCGGAACGGTTCAGCATCGGCAGGGCTTTCAGCAATACGTTTTCGGTAATCGGACGAAGCTTCGTCCCACTTGCCGCCATCGTCGGCCTTTTTTCGACGCTGCCTGCGCTGCTGTACAACATCTGGAGCTTTAGACAGATTGCAAAGATAGCAGTACCTGGGGCGAGCTTCGAGCAATCGGCTATGGCGGGCTATGGTGCCGTTTCGATGATTGCCGGCCTGGTGCTCCTGATCTTGGCCTTTCTGGCGCAGGCGGCGCTGGTACGAGCGACAATCGAAGATTTGAACGGCAAGCGCCCGTCGATTGGCGATTGCATTCAGATAGCCCTGCGCAGCTTCCTCCCCACGCTCGGAATTGGTCTTGTGATCATCGTGGCAATGTTTCTGGTGGCGATGATATTAACGGTCATCACCATGGCCATCCCCATCGTCGGCGGCGTGATTGCACTTCTGTCGCTTATCCCCATAGCCATGTGGTTGATCAGCATATCGGTGGCCGTGCCCGTCGCGGTTCAGGAAAGGCCTGGCGTCTTCGCCTCGATTTCGCGAAGCAGGGCGCTGACGAAGGGAAGCCGCTGGCGGATATTCGCGCTGTTTCTCGTCCTCGGCATTGTTGCGATAGGGCTACAAGCGGTTTTCACCTTGCTGTTTCAGGCTGCAATTGTGAGCGGCGGTATCAGCACGACCGGACTCATTGCCGCCGCCATCGGAAGCAGCCTGCTGTCGACAATCGTTTCGGCGGTAATTTCGGTGGCGATCGCCGTCACCTACATCGAGCTGCGCCAGGTCAAGGAAGGCACCAGCGTCGACGAGCTGGCGGAGATTTTCTCCTGACGGCCATGCAGCGGTCGAGCCGCACGGATTCAGTGGCAGTAGCTATGCTCCGATTGCACGCTCGTTCGGCACAGGCATGACGAGGTGATCGTCACATCCGCCTTGGTCAGCGCTCCGGCAAGCTTCGCCTGCAGCCCCGGCATCTCCACGCTCTCGCCGCGCCGTTTCAGGCATTCCACCAGCCCGTGCAGCGCCCAGACATTGTCGGGGTGCTGGGCGCAGCGTTGCACCCTGCCGCTCAAGCCGAGATCGTCGCGATAGACCTGCTCGGCCTCTTCAGTGTGGCCCTGATCGAGCAGCAGAGCCGCCAGCGCATGGCGCGGGGGGTGCATCCAGGCCCATGGCTCGGTGTAGGACAGATTGTCGTCGAGCTCGACCGCGTGGCGCAGATGAGCGTAGGCCTCATCGTGCCGGCCCTGATGATAGGCGAGCTCGCCGTCGAGCAGGGCAGCGCCGACGGCCAGCGAGGCCCGCGTCGGATTGCTGAGGAAGCGCCGCTCGGGTGGGATGGCTTCGATATGCCGGCGAAAATTTTCGCGCTCGCGCTCGGCGGCCGAAAACTGCTTGAGCGTAGCGTGCGCGACGCCCTTGGCGTAGTGCTGCATGGCGGCGGTCAGCACGTAGAGTTCCGGCTCCGCCACCATTGGCTCGTCGATGATCTCCTGCCAGCGGCCGAAGCGCACCTGCACGTGCGCGCGC
The DNA here is from genome assembly GCF_040320535.1 of Mesorhizobium sp. M0676. NCBI lineage: Bacteria > Pseudomonadati > Pseudomonadota > Alphaproteobacteria > Hyphomicrobiales > Phyllobacteriaceae > Mesorhizobium > Mesorhizobium sp. M0676. The sequence goes on along the minus strand of NZ_JAMYPU010000027.1, from coordinate 4,219 downwards.
ATGGCGTGATAGCCCTCCACCGTCTGGGTGAGCTTCGGCCGGTCCTGGATGGCGACCACGTCGCGCGTGACCAGGCTGCGCACCTTGTCGGCCGCCCACAGCGCCGGCTGGTACTGGCCAAGGAACATGCAGGTGAACATCATCAGATGCAGGTCGTGGCAGCAGCCGAGCAAATAGTAGGTCGTCTCACCGGCATAGGCGAGATAGAGGTCGTTGGCCCGCACCGCCTTTTCGCTGGCAAGCTTCGCCTTCTCGTAGTCGCCGCACAGCACATGGATATGCCCGGGCATGTGGTTCATGTGGCCAGCATCGGGGCACATGGTACCGAGCAGGTCGGCCGAGCGTATGCCGCGTTCCGGCTGCGTCGACATTTCCAGCAGATGGATGTGCAGGTGCAGAATCGCCGGATGCGGCGCAGTACCTGCTTCGTCCGACAGCCGGATCGAGCGCTCGCAGACCCCCAGCGCTTCCAGCACATCCGAATTCGGCGCCGGCTTGCCGGTCTTCAAATCCCACAGCCGCCGCACCGTGCGCATCATCAGCGCCTCGACGGTAAGCGCCATCACGTCATGGTCGTCGGGAAAGTCGCGATAAACCTGCCGCATCGCGGCAGCGTAGGCGTTATCCCACTGTTCGAATTCCGCGGGCACGCCATGCGGCTGCTGGAAGCGGGCGGCCAGCGCATCGATCAGCCGCTGCTCGACGGGGCTGGCGCTCGCAGAAACAGCCCGCGCGAGCTGGACATGATCGAAGCAGCGTTTGGCGGCGCGGTTCGCTTCGTCCTTGCCATGTTCCTTCCAGGTGAGGTTGTAAAAAGGCCCGGCGGCATAGGCGATGCCCCAATGCACGAAGGCGCAATCAGGGTCGGTCTCCAGCGCCTTCTCGAAGCATTTTATGCCTTCCTCATGGTTGAAGCCGTAGCACCAGTTCAGCCCGATATCGAACCAGCGCTGCGTCTCGGCCGAAGCGGTGGAGATGGGGCGGCGATAGGTGCCGAGGTCGAAATGGTCCATGTGTTCTCCAGAACATGGCGGGTTTGGCTTTTCTATCCGATGGTCATACATCTAAGGGCAATACGGCCTTGATAGCCACTGGCGGCATAACGTCGGAGAAGATCCTCGCGGACAGAATCGCTATAGCCCTTGCTGTATAAAGGTGGATGGTGCTGTATTCGCGAGAGTCAGCTGGGGAGTGGATAAGTGATTTTGCACAACGACATAACCGCAAGCTTCCGAGAAGCCCAGTCGAAGCTAGTGGTTCAGACAGCAGACCTCCCTCTCGGTACACTAGCTGACATGGTGGAAAGCCAAGCCATTGATCTTCAGCCCGGTTTTCAGCGAAGGGAACGTTGGTCGATCGAAAAGCAGTCTGCCCTGATTGAGTCCTTTTTGCTCAATGTTCCAGTTCCGCCCGTATATCTTGCCGAAGAATTGGACGGAACGTACACAGCAATTGACGGAAAACAGCGACTCAGAGCGATAGCAGACTACATTTCTGGGAGATTTAGTCTAAGAAATCTTGAAAGATTAGTTGAAGCTGACGGAGTGCGGTTTGAGGGCTTGCCAACAGAAATAACTAACTCCTTGCGCCTGCGCCCGTATCTAAGAGTTGTGACACTTCTAAAGCAAACGGACCCATTGTTGAAATACGAGGTGTTCCTGAGGTTGAATCGAGGAGGGGAGGCTTTGAACGCTCAGGAAATAAGGAATGTCGCGTTTCGAGGCGAGTTAAATGACCGCATCTATGCCTTATCTGGCGATTATTTCTTACGAAAGCAGCTGAAGATAGATAATCAAAAGTCCGCAGCATATCGGGAAATGGACGATGCTGAATACGTTCTCCGTTTCCTAACTCTCCAAGATCGATTCGATCAGTTTAGCGGGAGTCTTGTAAAAGAGATGGATGATTTTATGCGTAGAAATCAACGAGCGGACACGGGAGAAATCAACGATCTTGCTCACAAGTTTCAGGATGCTATCGAACGATGCAATGCAATCTGGGGCGACAATGCCTTCAGGCGGCCGGAGGGAGCTGGATGGAGAGATCAGACGTTGGCCGGAATGTATGATGCGCAAATGATCGCCGCGTCTCAAATAACTGGCAACACCGCTAACAATGCTATCGCTCATACTGGCAGGGTTATTTCGGAAACGCGAAAGCTTTTTCAAGAGCCAGAATTTGACAAGGCGGTCAGGACTGGGACGAATACCCCACAGAGGATAAGGTATCGTGTGGGAAAGATGAGGGAGCTTCTGGAAGAAATCTAAGATGAGCGTCTTTCGGGGGGAATTTTTTGATGCTCTTGGAGTTATGCTGAAGGTCAGTGATGATGCCCTGCTGCTTGACCGATTACCCATCACCGATCCTCACAACGTTAGCGCAAGAATCCTTCGACATGGGCTTGCCGTTTCAGCGTTTGCTCTTCTTGAGAAATACCTAAAGTCAATATTCGAGGAATTGGTAAAGGAGGTGGCAAGATCAGCGTTAGCGTATCAGTCGCTTCCTGAAAAAATGAAAAAGTTTTTCACGGTAGACTCGGTTTCTGGTTTAAGCAATAAGGCCTACTTCATTAAGGAAAGCTTGGCGAAATTAAGTTTCGTAGAGACTAATTTGTCTTTAGTTGCGTCTTTTGGTGCAGTGCCTCCAGTCTATACGTCGTTTGGATTTAGCCCGAGTGGATCAAATGTTGGACACGAGGACATCAAGCAAGGGTTTGCGTCATTCAGCGTTAACAACGCTTGGGGAAAATTAGATGCGATAGCTCGTCAAATAGGAGCGGCAAGTCTCAGTCTTGAAAACGACTATAAGGCATTAGCCCAAGCGCGTCACTCCAGCGCCCATGACCCAGCTGGGAATATACCGACTGGCACTCTCCAATCGAGTATCCGTAGCGGCATCGTCATTGGAATAGCGGCTGATATATTGGCCTGCGATGTCGGCAAGATAATTAGAGGGACTTCGAACACTCAGTCGCTGGATGCGAAGGTGAATTCCGTTACCCATCGCGTGAGGTTTATCGATGAACTGGCAAATGGCGCCTGGGTAGAGCGACCCACGATCGCTAGCAGGGCTATTAAGAAATATCCGGATAGACCGTCTGCGAAAGCAGGTGTCCTAGCTCGAAAGTCGTTGGGTATGGTGGTCGCTCGCGGGATATCTACATCTCCACTTGAGCTATTTAGTTAGGCGAGTTCCAGAGTCGGAATATGGTCAAAGTACCAAATGAGTGACGTGGGGTGGTGCTGCGCAATCGCCTCGTATTCAAAATATACATGACGACAGCGCAGCACATCGTGGATCAGCCCTCCAGCCACACCTTCTCGAAGTGCTGCTCCAGCGACTGGTGCTGTTCGCAGCCTTGCACGCCCTTGCGATAGGTGCGGTAGACCGAGCGCCAGTAGGGCTGGATGATGATGCCGGCATCGCGCAGATTCTGCTCGATCCTGGCCATGATCTCCTTGCGCTGGGCGGCGTCCGGCGTTGCCAGCGCCTTGTCGAGAAGCGTGTCGAATTCCTTGTCGGCATAGGCGCTTTCGTTCCAGGCGGCGCCCGATTTATAGGCCAGCGCCAGCACCTGGACGCCGAGCGGGCGTCCCAGCCATTCGGTGGTGGAGAAGGGGTATTTGCTCCAGTCGTTCCAGAAGGTCGCGGCGGGCAGCACGGTTCGCTTGATCTTCAGGCCGGCCTCGCGCATCTGCGCGGCGATCGCATCGCCGGTGCTCTTTTGCCATTCGACGTCGACCGAGATCAGCTCGAATTCGTGGTCCGTCTTGCCGGCCTCGGCGAGTAGTTTCTTGGCCTGTTCCGTGTCGCGCTTGGCCGGGCCGATATCGGCAAATTCCGGGTGCATCGGGCCGACATGGTGATTGTCGGCAGGCTTCCCGCGGCCGCCGAGGCCGAGCGCCAGCACGGCCGAATTGTCGACCGCAAGCTGGGCGGCGCGGCGCACCTTGACGTCGTCATAAGGCGCGTTGCCGACATTGAAGCGGGCAACGATGGTCGAGCCGGTGGCGATCTCGGAATTCAACAAGCCCATCTGCTCGGTCTGCGACACGGCGTCGGACGCGGTCTCGTGGTCGGTGTCGATTTCGCCGGATTCGAACGCCGACAGCATGGCGTTGGGGTCGGAGCCGTAATCGACCCATTTGATGCCGTCGAGGTAGAAGTCGCCCTTCCACCAGGGCTTGTCCTTGCGCTTCACCTCCGCACTGGTCTCGGC
>NZ_JAMYPU010000026.1:0-86458 GCF_040320535.1 Mesorhizobium sp. M0676 | reverse complement strand
GTGGCGCTCCCATGAAGAACCTGGCCCATAGCGCATCCTTTGATTCGGACGAAAAGTATGCGCCATCAAAGCCTGGGATCAAACATCTAGTCTTCAAGCTTGACGAGGTAGTCGCGGAAGAAAGCCGCCGCACCAGCTTCATCGATTTCGCCTGAGGCAACGGCCATAACAAACGCGTAGAGCGTGCCGTCGTCGGCTATCAGGACATGGCCGTTCACGATCAAAAATGCGCCGGCTGCCACGATTGCTGTCCGTTTGTTGCCATCGACAAAAGCATGGTTCCTGGCGATGCCGAAGGTATAGGCGGCTGCGAGATCCTCAATCGAAGGGTCTCCATAGTTGGCCTTGTTTTCGGCGCGTGCGAGCGCAGATTCGAGAGCATTTTCGTCTCTCAAACCTTGCGCTCCGCCATGGCGGCGCAACTGCTCGGCATGCATCGCTTCGACAGCTCGCCGCGTCAGAAATTCCCAGCTCATTCGGCGAGCTTCTGAAGCGCGACCTTGTATTTCTCCATGACCTTTCGGGCAGCTTCCATTTGCCGCTCGAAACTGTCGTCAACTGGCTCGAGGGCAACCCCCCTTTCCGTTTCGACGATCTGAAGTTGATCGCCCGTCTTCAGGTTCAGGCGGTCGAGCATCTCCTTCGGCAGGATCACGCCGTCGGAATTGCCGATCTTGCGAATGGTAGTGTTCATGGCACAGCACCTTGTTACAACGCCAATTCTAACGCGAATAGCGCTGCGTTGCAACAGGGATTATAACAAGCACTTAGCCCGCCAGCAGCCGGTCCAGCAACCGATCCGCAGCCTCCGGGATAACCGTCCCTGGCGGAAAGATTTCCGCGGCACCCGCTTCCAGCACTGCGCCGTAATCCTGCGGCGGGATGACGCCGCCGGCGACGATCAGCATGTCGCTGCGGCCGAGCTTCTTCAGCGCGTCGCGTAGTTCGGGGATCAGCGTCAGGTGCCCCGCCGCCAGCGATGAGGCGCCGATGACATGGACGTCCTGCGCCACCGCCAGCCTGGCGATCTCGTCGGGTGTCTGGAACATCGCGCCGACCGTCACGTCGAAGCCGAGATCGGCGAAGGCGGTGGCGATCACCTTCTGGCCACGGTCGTGGCCGTCCTGTCCCATCTTTGCGACCAGGATGCGCGGCTTGCCGCCGGACTTCTTCTCGAAAGCTTCGAGCTTCTCCAGCAATCGGTCGACCGTCAGATTGTCGCCAAGCGCATTGCGATAAACGCCGGAGATCGTTTGCACCGAGGCGACGTGACGGCCAAAGACCTTTTCGAGCGCCAGCGAGATCTCGCCGACCGTGGCATTGGCGCGCGCGGCGAGGATGGCAAATTCGAGCAGGTTTTCGTTACCCTGCGCAGCGCGGGTCAGCGCATCGAGCGCGCTCTCGACCGCGCCGACATTGCGCGTGCCTTTCAGGTTCTGCAGCTTCGACAATTGCCGGGCCTTGACCTCGGCATTGTCGATCTTCAGCACGTCGACCTCGCTATCGTTCTCCGGGCGATGCGCATTGACGCCAACCAGTATCTGCTCGCCGGAATCGATACGCGCCTGCGTGCGCGCCGCCGCTTCCTCGATGCGCAGTTTTGGAATGCCCTGTTCGGTTGCCGCCGCCATGCCGCCAAGCGCCTCGACCTCTTCGATATGGGCGAGCGCACGCGCCGCCAGATCGTGCGTCAGCCGTTCGATATAGGCCGAGCCGCCCCACGGATCGATGATGCGGGTGGTGCCGGATTCCTTCTGCAGGATCAACTGCGTGTTGCGGGCGATGCGCGCCGAGTGGTCGGTCGGCAGCGCCATCGCCTCGTCGAACGAGTTGGTGTGCAGCGACTGGGTATGTCCCTGCGTCGCCGCCATCGCCTCGATCATGGTGCGGGTGATGTTGTTGTAGGGGTCCTGCGCCGTCAGCGACCAGCCGGAGGTCTGGCAATGGGTGCGCAGCGACAGCGAGCGTTCATCCTTCGGTGCAAAATTCTTCTGCATCAGGGTCGCCCACAACAGGCGCGCCGCGCGGAGCTTGGCGATCTCCATGAAGAAGTTCATGCCGACCGCCCAGAAGAAGGAAAGCCGCGGGGCGAAACGGTCGATATCGAGCCCGGCGGCGACGCCGGCGCGGGCATATTCGATGCCGTCGGCGATGGTGTAGGCGAGCTCCAGGTCCGCGGTCGCGCCGGCCTCCTGCATGTGATAGCCGGAGATCGAGATCGAATTGAACTTCGGCATGTGCTGGGAGGTATAGGAGAAGATGTCAGACACGATCCGCATCGAGGGCTTCGGCGGATAGATGTAGGTGTTGCGGACCATGAACTCCTTCAGAATGTCGTTCTGAATGGTGCCGGCGAGATCCTTCTGCGCAACTCCTTGTTCTTCGGCCGCAACGATATAGAGCGCCATGATCGGCAGCACCGCGCCGTTCATGGTCATCGACACCGTCATTTCGCCCAGCGGGATGCCGTCGAACAATTGCCGCATGTCGAGGATGGAATCGATGGCCACGCCCGCCATGCCGACATCGCCTGATACGCGCGGATGGTCGCTGTCATAGCCGCGATGGGTGGGCAGATCGAAAGCGACCGAAAGGCCCTTTTGGCCGGCGGCGAGATTGCGCCGGTAGAAGGCGTTGGATTCCTCGGCCGTCGAGAAGCCGGCATATTGCCGGATCGTCCACGGCTGCTGGACATACATAGTCGGATAGGGACCGCGCACGAAGGGCGGCATTCCCGGATAGGTGTCGAGATGCGGAAGCCCCTTGAGATCGCCCTGGCTGTAGAGTTGCTTGACGGCGATGCCTTCCGGCGTCAGCCGCTGGCCCTTGACCTCGACCGGCGCTCGCCGTGGCGCCGACCAGCCAATATGGCTGAAATCCGGGATCACTGTGCGGCTCCGATTGCCTGGTCGATGCGGACGGGAAACAGCGCCTCGCACACCGCCACGCCCTCTGTGAAAGGCGGCCGCCGCTCAGCCGCCAGCGTCTCGACCGGGGCATCGTTTTTCAGCGGGTAAAGCGTGGTGCCGATGATTGCCCGTTCACCCGACCGGTAGGCCTCGGCGCGGCGCTCGGATGCTGCCTTGACGCGCTTCTGGATATGCCCTTGCTGCAGGCTTGCCAGAACGCCGCCTTCCGCTTCGATCCGCTGGAACTCTTCCCACGCCGCTTCGCACAGGCCCAGGGTCAGCGCCTCGACTGCGCCCGACCCAAATGCTGGGTCGGCGACATGGTCGATATGGCTTTCATTGGCCATGATCAACTGCGCATTGCGGGCGATGCGGCGGGCAAAGCCGGCCGGCAGCCCGAGGGCGATGGTGTGTGGCAGGATGGAGATCGAGTCCGCGCCGCCTGCTGCCGCTGCAAAGCTGGCGATGGTGGTGCGCAGGATGTTGGTTTCGGGATCCGCCGCCGTCATCATGCGGAACGACGTCTCGGCATGGATGTTGGCTGTCGATGCCGGGATGGAACAGGTTTCCTGGATGCGCGCCCACAGCCTGCGCAAGGCCCGGACCTTGGCCATCGACAGGAACTGGTCCTGGTCGACGCTCAGCGCAAAGCCGATATGGGGAGCGGCATAGACAAGCGGCTGGCGCGCATCCTCGAACATCCTGAGGTATGACACGGCGGAAGCGAGCATGGTGCCGAGTTCCTGCGCTTCCGTGGCGCCGGCATTGTGGAACACCCGCCCGTCGGCCTCCAGCAGCACACCCGGCACGCCCAGCGAGAAGAAATGCGCCAGCGATTGCGGCATCGATGCCTGCAACGCCTCGATCGACATGCGCAGCCGGCCGGTTCCGGCAAAGATTGCCGCCGGGTCGATGCCGAAGGAGAGGTTCAGCTTTGCCGGGTCGGAGCGGCGCTTGCTCAGGAACGCCACCAGCCAGTCGGCGACGGCACGGCTCCAGGGATGGGCGTCGATGCGGATCTGCGTGCGGTTGAGCGGTACGCCATCCAGCACCGTTTCCAGCGCCTGCGCCGTCCTTGGCAGGCCATAGCCGAACGCATTCGGAGCACCCTCGAAGACAAGCGACAATCCCGTCGCGCCTTGTGCCACATCGTCCAGGGCCTGCGCCTTGGCGCGGCCGATATCGGGATCGTCAATGCGCTGGCTGACGATCCAGGGCAATTTGGGGTTGGCGCGCACAAGCGGCTCGGCGCCGGCGGCGCGATCGTAGAGCGGTTCGATGCGAATCTGATCGTCGGTATGCGAGACCAGTTTTTCCTCGAAGGAGGCGCCGGCGAGCGCCTTTTCGGCCAAGGCCAGCCAACGCTGGCGCTCGACGTCAGCGGGTTCGACACTCCTGGTCAAGGCTCCGGCGCCCATCCATGTTCCTCTTTTCTATGCGGCCGCACCAGCGTCAGCCGTCCAGTCTACGGTTCCCTGCCAGATATCGCAATGCAATGCGCCTGCGACGGCTGGATTCGATGTCCTGGATATAGGGCAGCCTACGTGGACGAACCATGAACGATTGCCAAACAGCGGCAAAATCCGCAAGTTCCAAAAACCGATTTGGAGGATTGGTTCAACTTAGACGATTGGCCCCATCTGGATGAATAGCCAACTGGATGGATAGCCCAATTGGAGAATAGCATTGTCGCTGCGCAATGGCCTGACTATACCCTGCGGCAAGGCCACAGGCTTTTAACACATCAGTTTGCGGAGACATGGCCATATGGCTGACGACACCAGCATTTTCCTCGGCGCCAGCCGCAAGCCCGACGACAGCTATCAGCGCGCCGAACAGCTCTTGCTGCAATATGGGAACCGCCATGGCCTGATCACCGGCGCCACCGGCACCGGCAAGACAGTCAGCCTGCAGATCCTGGCCGAGGGGTTTTCCAATGCCGGCGTGCCTGTGTTCTGCGCCGATATCAAGGGCGACCTGTCCGGCATTGCCATGATGGGCAAGGCGCAGGATTTCCTGGTCAAGCGGGCCGAGCAGGTCAAGCTCGACCCTTATGACTTCCAGGAATTCCCGGTCATCTTCTGGGACCTGTTCGGCGAGCAGGGCCATCCGATCCGCGCCACCGTCTCGGAAATGGGGCCGCTGCTTCTGTCGCGGCTGATGAACCTCTCCGAAGCGCAGGAAGGCATCATGAACATCGCCTTCCGCATCGCCGATGAGGATGGCCTGCTGCTGCTCGACATGAAGGATCTGCAGGCGCTGCTGGCCAACATCGCCGAGCGCGCCGACGAGATCAGCTCGCGCTACGGCAATGTCACCAAGCCGTCGGTCGGCGCAATCCAGCGCACGCTTCTGGTGCTGGAACAGCAGGGCGCGGCGCATTTCTTCGGCGAACCGGCTTTGCGCATCGCCGACATCATGCGCACTACCCGCGACGGCCGCGGCGCCATCAGCGTGCTCGCTGCCGACAGGCTGATGATGAACCCCAGGCTCTACGCCACCTTCCTGCTCTGGCTGATCTCGGAACTGTTCGAGGAATTGCCCGAGGTCGGCGATCCCGACAGGCCGAAGCTGGTGTTCTTCTTCGACGAGGCGCATCTGCTTTTCGACGAAGCGCCGAAGGTGCTGATCGACCGCGTCGAACAGGTGGTTCGCTTGATCCGCTCCAAGGGCGTCGGCGTCTATTTCGTCACGCAGAACCCTTTGGACATCCCTGAAAAGGTTCTCGCCCAGCTCGGCAACCGCGTGCAGCACGCGCTGCGCGCCTATACGCCGCGTGAGCAGCAGGCGGTCAAGACCGCCGCCGACACCTTCCGGCCCAACCCGGATTTCGACTGCGCCACCGCCATCACCCAGCTCGGCACCGGCGAGGCGCTGGTCTCGACGTTGGAGGTCAAGGGCGTGCCGTCCATGGTGCAGCGGACATTGATCCGGCCGCCATCGTCTAGGCTTGGCCCGATCACGGCGGACGAGCGCCGCAAGCTGATCGACCAGAGCCCGGTCGCCGGCCAGTACGACCAGACCATCGACCGCGAATCGGCCTTCGAGATGCTGCAGAAGAAAGCCAGGGATGCGCAGGACAAGCAGGCGCAGCAGGCCGACACTGGCCGCTCGCGCTGGACCATTCCGGGCTTCGGCAATGACGATCCGCCGCCGCAGCAATCAGGCGGTCGCCGGGCCCCTGCACCACGGCCGTCCAACCGCCAGACGGTGGCCGAAGCCGCGATCAAAGCTGTCGTGCGCTCGGTCGGCTCGTCGGTCGGCCGCGCGATCGTGCGCGGGATTCTGGGCAGCCTGTCCAGGGGGCGGTAAAAGGCATCAGCCCGCAAGAATGCCGCATGGCGGGCACCTAACCGAAACGGTTGCTCGGTCGGCCTCGTTCTCCCGGCCGGAGCGCAAAAACGCCGCCCTCGTTCGGATGCGCGTCAAGGTGCTCCGCCGTCATCGTGAAGCGCGCCGAGGTGACGAACAGCGTATCGAGTTTGGCGCCGCCAAAGGCGCAGCTTGTCGGCCAGGAGCAGGGTAGTTCGACGATCCGATCCAGTCGGCCGTCCTGCGCGATGCGAGCAAGGCAGCTGCCGCCGACGACCCGGCAGTTCCAGATGTAGCCTTCGGCGTCCATGCAGGAGCCGTCGGGCAGGCCCCGCTCGAAGGCCCCGAAAAACCGGCGCCGGTGTTCAAGCCGCGATGCGGTCCTGTCCCAAGCATAGCTGTAGAGTTCGTTCTTCATTGTGTCGGCGGTGATGAAGCGACCGTCCGGTGTCCATGCCATGGTGTTGGTGATGCCAAAGCGGTCGTCGGACAGGCGCGTCACGCGGCCGTCGGGAGCAACCCGAAACAGCTGCCCGGCCTCCTGCGTGATGGCGACGGGCGCATCATCCGGTCCGATGTTGTTGGCCATCGTGCCGACCCAGAATGACCCATCGGGCGCGATGACGCCTTCATTCAGCCGGATGTCGGGTCTGTCCGGCTCGATCGTCGCAATCGTTCGGAACTTCCCGCCGAAGTCCCACAAGGCAATCTCGTTCCTGAGGCCGACAATGGCGCCGCCATCGGTGCGCAGGCCGATCGAGGTGACCAGATCGGGTGTCTCCCAGGACTCGTGAACTGAGGTCAGCGGATCCAGTCTGTGGATCCTGCGGCCGATAATGTCGATCCAGACCAGCCGGTCGCAGCGGTCGTCCCAGATCAGGCTCTCGCCGACGACATCACGCGCATCGAAGAGCAGGCCAGCGTTCATATCGTCCATGCGGTTCCTCCAGACCAGCGCATCCAGAACACGCTTGACATATATCTTTCGGATGAATTATCAGCAACTGAATAACAACCTGTCATACAGGTTTAAGGGAGAGACATGCAGGATCTGACGGAGACAGCGGCTGAGCCGAATCCCGGCCTTGTGAGCACGGCGATCCAGGCGATCACCCAGCACATTCGCTCGGAGGGCCTTGCGGCCGGCGATCCGCTGCCCAGCGAAGCGGCCATGACGCGCCAGCTCAATGTCTCGCGAACCGTCGTGCGCGAAGCGTTCCGGTCGCTTTCTGCAATGCGCCTGATCGACATGAGCGCCGGGCGCCGCGCCACCGTCGCCAAGCTCGACACCGGCGCCATGTCGATGGTGATCGAGCACGGCATCACCACGCAGCAGATCAGCGTGCATCAGGTCTATGATGTCAGGCGCACGATCGAGATGCGCACCGTGGCGCTGGCGGCGCTCCGCCGCACCGAGGCGGAAGCCGCGGCAATCGCGCAATCCGCCAGGCTGATGCGTGAGAATTTCCAGCACCCTGAGATCGTCATGGAGCACGACATCGCCTTTCACGAGGCGATCGCGGCGGCCTCGCACAACCCGGTCTTCTCGCTGATCGTCACCGCCTTCAGCGGGGTCACGCGCCGCACCTGGGTGATCGGCTGGCGGACACGCTCCTCCAGCGAAGACCAGCTCAAGATGATCAAGGGGCACGAGGACATAGCCGAGGCGATCCTCAAGGGCGATCCGCGGCTCGCCGTCGAGCACATGGCGCAACATTTCGACAAGAGCGTCAAGGCGCTCCTCGACGCGGGAATCGCCTGACATGAAGATCACCGCGATCGAGACCATTCGCATCGAGGAGCGGCCCAACCTTCTCTGGGTCGAGGTCCATACCGACGAGGGCATCACCGGGCTCGGCGAGACCTTCTTCCTGTCGCGCACCGTCGAAGCGTATCTGCACGAATATGTCGCGCCACGCGTGATCGGCCGCGATCCGCTCGAGATCGACCTTTTATCCGCCGACCTTGTCGGCTATCTCGGCTTCCGCTCCAGCGGCGCGGAGGTGCGCGGAAATTCGGCCTTCGACATCGCGCTGTGGGACATTTTCGGCAAGGTCACAGGCCAGCCGATCGCTCAGCTTCTGGGTGGCTTCAGCCGTCGCTCCATCCGCACCTACAACACCTGCGCCGGCACCGAATACATCAAGGACGCCAAGGGCCAGACGACGGCCAATTACGGCATCGGCGCCGGGCGCGACTACGACGATCTCAACGGCTTTCTCAACCGCGCCGGCGAGTTGGCCGAGGAACTGCTCGAGGACGGCATCACTGCCATGAAGATCTGGCCGTTCGATCACGCCGCCGAAAAGACGCGTGGCAATGACATCTCGGCGGCCGACCTGAAATCGGCGCTGCAGCCGTTCGAGAAGATCCGCCGCGCCGTCGGCGACAAGATCGACATCATGGTCGAGTTCCATTCGATGTGGCAGCTTTTGCCGGCCATGAAGATCGCCGGCGCGCTGAAACCTTATGCCACTTATTGGCACGAGGACCCGATCCGCATGGACAGCCTCGGCGACCTGAAACGCTACGAGGCGGTGAGCCCGGCGCCGATCTCGGCCTCCGAGACACTGGGCAGCCGCTGGGCCTTCCGCGACCTGCTCGAAACCGGGGCTGCCGGCATCGTCATGCTCGACATCTCCTGGTGCGGCGGCCTGTCGGAGGCGCGCAAGATCGCCGCGATGGCGGAGGCCTGGCGACTGCCGGTCGCGCCACATGACTGCACCGGTCCGGTCGTGCTCGCCGCCTCGACGCATCTGTCGCTCAATGCGCCCAATGCGCTGGTGCAGGAGAGCGTGCGCGCCTTCTACCGCACCTGGTACCGGGACCTGGTGACGGCGCTGCCGGAAGTGAAGAACGGCATGATCACCGTGCCGCCTGGACCGGGCCTGGGGCTGGCGCTCAACCCCGACCTCGGCAAGGCCTACACCGTCCAGCGCCGCGTCTCCGACAAGACCGACATCTAGGAAATCCAAAGGGAGGAATTGAAATGAGAAAACTGACTGCAACACTTCTGCTTGGCGTCGCTATCTTCGGCGCCCAGACCGCCGCGCGTGCCAACGGGTTGAACATCGTCTTCACCCACCATTCGTCGGCATCGAACACCTTCTGGCAGGCGGTGAAGAAGGGTTTTGACGACGGCTGCGCCAAGGTCGAGGCCAGCTGCAACATGGTCTTCACCCAGACCGAGGGTTCGATCGAACAGCAGGTCGCCAACATGCGCGCGGCCCTTGCCGCCAAGCCCGACGCGCTGCTGACCTCGATCGTCGACGACCATGCTTTCGATGACGTCATCAAGGAGGCGCGCGATGCCGGCGTGCTCGTGATCGCCGTCAATGTCGACGACACCGAAGGCGCCAAGGGCAATGCGCGCCAGGCCTTCGTCGGGCAGGGCTTCAAGCCGGCGGGCTATTCGCTCGCCAAGGCTATATCCGAAAGCTTCCCGAAGGATGGCCCGATCAAGGTGCTGGTTGGCATCTCGGCGCCCGGCCAGAACTGGTCCGAGAGCCGTGGCGCCGGCGTGATGCAGTTCCTTGAGGAATACAAGGCGGCGCATGCCGACCGCGATGTGTCGTGGGAGCGCATCGACAGCGGCACCGACCTTGCCGTCACCTCCGACCGCGTCGGCGCCTATCTCAACGCCCATGCGGACACCACCGCCTATTTCGACACCGGATTCTGGTGCGCCGGTGTCGCCCGCGTGCTGCAGGATCGCGGCGTAGCGCCGGGCAAGGTCCTGCTCGGCGGTTTCGACCTGGTGCCCGAAGTGCTGCAGCAGATGCAGAAGGGCTACGTGCAGGCGCTGGTCGACCAGCAGCCCTACATGCAGGGCTTCATGCCGGTGATGGAGGCCTATCTCAACAAGAAGATCGGCGTGGCGCCTTCCGACATCGACACCGGCCAGGGCATCGTGCGGCCGAACGAAGCCGATGCGATCATGGCGCTTTCCGCCCAGGGAATGCGCTGACAGCGCAGCGTCGATGAGCGGTTTTGCATAGGCGGCGCCCGCGCGCCGCCGATGCCTCAACAGAAGTTCGAATTCCTGGAGCCTGACGTGAAGCGTCTTTTCAAGACCTATCTCGAAAAGCCGGAGCTGGCCGGTCTGATCCTGCTCTTGCTGCTGATCATCGTGTTCCAGATCCGCTCGCATGGCGTGTTCCTCAACCAGGACAATCTTCGCGGCATTCTCGGCATCCTGCCGGAGGCCGGCCTTGTTGCCATCGGCGTCACCATCCTGATGATCAGTGGCGAGTTCGACCTCTCCGTCGGCTCGGTGTTCGCGCTGATGCCGATGACGATGGCGGTGCTGATGGTGCACGACGCCCCGTTCCCGCTGGCGCTGCTCGCCGGACTGCTTGTCGCAGCCGCCATCGGCTTCATCAACGGCTACATCACCATCCGCTTCGCCATACCGAGCTTCATCACCACGCTCGGCATGCTGTTCATGGCGCGCTCGCTCACCGTCGTCGTTTCGGGCGGCTTCCCGCCGCTGCTGCCTGCCGACCTGCCGAACTGGCTGTTCACATCCTTCGTGGGCCCCGGCAACATGTTCCGCATGTCCTTCCTCTGGTTTGCCGGCATTGCGGTGCTGACCTCGCTGATGCTTTCGCGCACCAATTTCGGCAACTGGATCAAGGCCACCGGCGGCTTCCCGCCGGCCGCCGCCGCGATGGGGATCCCGACCACCAGGGTCAAGATCATCTGTTTCATGCTCTGTTCGATGCTCTCCGGCTTCGCCGGCATGCTGCAAGTGCTGCGGCTGGGCTCGCCCTTGCCTTCGATCGGCGAGGGCATGGAACTGCAGGCGGTGGCGTCCGCCGTCATTGGCGGCGCTTCGCTCGCCGGCGGTATCGGCACCGTGATGGGCGGCATCATCGGCACGACGCTTATCCGCGTCATCGATAACGGCCTCGTGCTCAGCCATGTCGACGCCAACTGGTTCAAGTTTGCCATCGGCTTCCTGACCATATTCGCCGTCGTCGCCAATGCTTGGATGCGCAAGCGCGCCAAGGCCATCAAGATGGAGGATTGAGCGATGGCCGACGCGATCATCTCCGTGCACAACCTTCACAAATGGTATTCCGGCGTCCATGCGCTGAAAGGGGTGACGCTCGACTTCACCCGGGGCGAGGCGCTTGGCCTGGTCGGCGACAATGGCGCCGGCAAATCGACCCTCATCAACATCCTCTCCGGCGTCCACACGGCGGACCAGGGCGAGATCAAGGTCGAGGGCAGGACTGTCCGCATCGCCAAGCCGCGCGATGCGATGGATCTCGGCATCGAGACGATCTACCAGTACAATTCCATGGTACCGACCATGTCGATCGCCAGGAACCTGTTCATCGGCCGCGAGCCGACCCGGTTTTCGGTCTTCGGCGTCGGCTTGCTCGATCAGAAGAAGATGGCCAGCGAAAGCATCCGCGCGATTGCCAATGTCGATCTGCACCTGCGCTCGCCGGATGCCCTTGTCGGCGAGCTTTCCGGCGGCCAGCGGCAGGGCGTCGCCATCGCCCGGGCAATGCATTTCAAGTCGAAGGTGATGATCCTCGACGAGCCGACCAACCATCTCTCCGTCAAGGAGACGAGGAAGGTGATCGGCTTCGTGCGTGGCCTGAAAGAGCAAGGCATCACCGGCGTCTTCATCAGCCACAACATGCATCATGTCTTCGAATGCTGCGACCGCGTCGTGGCGATGGCGCGCGGCGAAATCGTGCTGGACAAGCGGGTCGCGGAGACCTCGATCGATGAAGTCCACGGCGTTCTGTAAGAGGTGGCGGCAATGAAAGCCCTTGCCGATCGCGTCGTGCTTCTGACCGGCGGCCTTGGCTCGCTCGGCCGTGCCCAGGCGGTGACGCTGGCGCGGGCCGGCGCGCGCGTGCTGGTGCTCGATCGCCCCAATAGCGAAGACGGGCCAGGGATTGCCTCGGAAATGGCCGCGCAGACAGGCGGCAACGTCGCCTTTGTCGGCTGCGACCTCAACCGGCTTGCGGAGGCGGAGGCTACGGTGGCGGCGCTGGCGGCGAGGGAAGGGGGCATCGACGTCTTGATCAACAACGCTGCCCTGATCATCAACCGGCCGTTCGAAGAATTCTCGCTGACCGAGTATGAGGATCAGATCCGTGTCAACTCTTCGGCCGCCTTCGCCTTGGCGCGGGCCTGCGCGCCGGCGATGAAGGCGAAGGCCTATGGCAAGATCGTCAATTTCTGCTCCATCACGCTCAACGGCCGCTGGGACGGCTACGTGCCCTATGTCGCGTCCAAGGGCGCGATGCTGGGTCTGACCAAATCGCTGGCGCGGGAGCTTGGGCCGCACGGCGTCCGGGTCAACGCCGTGTCCCCGGGCGCGGTTGTTTCGGAGGCCGAGGCGCGGGTGTTCGGCGACCGGCTGGCGCAATACAACGAGTGGATCCTGGAGAACCAGGGTCTCAAGATGCGCATCGAGCCGCATCACGTTGCCGATCTCGTACTGTTCCTCGCATCGCCCGCCTCGGACATGATCAGCGGCCAAAATATCGCTATTGACGGCGGTTGGTAGGGATGGCCGGCCTCCTGGAACTGCGCGACGACCGCGCCCGTCTGGTCCTGGCGCCGCAAAAGGGCGCAGCGATCGCCCGCTTCGACGCACTGGTCTGCGGCGCAACGGTGCCGCTGCTCCGCCCCGACGATGGCACCGGCGCCTCCGGCTGCCAGCTTCTGGTTCCCTGGTCGAACCGCATCTCAGGCGGCGGTTTCGCCTTCGACGGCCGCTTCCATGCGATCGAGCCGAACGTGCCGGGGGAGGCCTTTCCAATCCATGGCGACGGCTTCCAGAGGGAGTGGCGGATTGCCAGCCACAGCGCCACCGAGGCAGAACTGGTCCTCGACGCCGGTGAAATCGGCCCCTACCGATATACGGCGCGGGTCGCCTATGCGCTGCATGACGGGGCCTTGGATGCCACGCTCACGGTGGAGAATCGCACCGGCATTCGCCTGCCTTACGGGCTCGGCTTTCATCCGTGGTTCCCGCGCAGCGCCGGAACGACGCTCGAGGCGAAGGCGGCGCGGGTCTGGCTGGAGGACAAGCATCATCTGCCGGTCGGCGTGGCGCCGGTGGCCGATTACCCCGCGTGGAATTTCTCGAACGCCTCCCTGTTGCCGCGAAGCTGGGTCAACAACGCCTTCGACGGCTGGGACCGCCGCGCCAGGATCACCCGGCCCGAGGACAGGATCGCCATCTCGCTCACGGCCTCGCCGCCGCTCGACGTCTTTATCCTCTATTCGCCGTCGATGGATGCGGATTTCTTCTGCTTCGAGCCGGTGTCGCATACCGTCGATGCGCATCACGGCGAAGGGCTGACCCCGCTTGAGCACGGCGCTACGCTGAGTGCAAACATGCGCCTTGATTGGCATTCCACCACTTCGCTCTGATGCGTCATGTGCACACCCACTCGCGGATCTTGCATTTCTGTCCGCTTCGCTCGCAGGCCTGCAGTGTCAGGTCTTCGGCATCCCGGCGTGTTTGCGCCGTCTCGGCGCCCCAGCGGGTCAGCCGCCCTTCCGGCTTCTCGCCTACGGCGAGGGCGCCGCAATGCTTGTAGGGAAAGCCGGTATTGTCGTCGTCATCCCAATGGCGATGATTGCGGAATACGCTGACCACGGCGCAGCTGCCGCCGCCGGCGTTCTGGCAATGCTTCAGCGCGATGTCCATCGCCTCCTGCCGCTTGTCGGCGCCCCAAAAGAAGCCGTGCTTCTCGTCGGGGCTCGAATAGGCGATCGCCGCCCAGATGCCTCTCTCCTCCTGGGCCGGCGGCTCGGGCACGTCCGCCGCCGGGGCTAGGTCCGCCGCGCCCAGCCGCCCGGCGCAAAGCAACAGCATGCCGATCGCCGCAATGGCGGAATTCACCCTCATTGTACGCCTCCTTGTTTACCTGCTGCCGAGGCCACGGAAATGACGACGCAGCTGTTGCCGGTTGGCAGCAGCATCGCGTTGCCCCCTCCATTGGCGAGTTCATAGACGCTGATTTGTCCAAGATTGTTGGCGAGCTTGCTGTCTTTCGGAAGCAGGGCCGGAACATCGGCGCAATTGGCCGCGAATGGCGCCACCCTGACCATCGTACCTTCGCAAACGGATGCGGTGGGTGCTGCGAACACCAGGCCTGCCGCCGGACCGCTGTAGCCCTGTGTAGCGTAGTTCATGCCGACCAGGGCTTCCACGAGGTGTTTGTCGGGGGCCTCGTTGTTCCAGATCGACTGGACGCTGTACGTCGTGCCGGTCGTCAGCATCTGCCCAAGGGCTGGGAAAATGTTGGAACAAGACTGCAAGCCTGCCTCTTTGGCATGCTGCAGAAATGGCGTTTCGGCCAGGGCCGGATTGGGCTGGTTAGTCTCCGCGACCGCCGGCTGCTGCAATAAATTGTGGAGCAGGTCGTAGCGCATGGCCGCGAAGCCGGCCGTGGCGACGACGGCAATGGCGAGCAACGAGAAGACAGCGGTCCTCGCGCGGTTTCGTTGCGGTCTGCTCCGGTCTTCGATGCCAACCCGGACAGCATCCTTTCCCTGGTTGCGGGACATTATCCGGTCATGGATCGATTGCTGGTTCATCGCGATTGCCTCGTCAATTGATCGCCGCAACGGCCGCGGCCAAGCCCTTAAGGGTCGCGGTTACGTTGATCGTCCTGCCATCCGTGGTCGGGAAGGAGATGACGGATGCCGCGGCCTTCGAAATCTGTTCGCGCATGATCGGACCAACCGGCAGCATGCCGACGCAGACGGCCTGATTGCATCCGTCGAGTTGAATTTTTATCGGCTCCTTGCGCCCCTCGAATGTCAGCGAGACAGGAGCGTCGCTCTTGGCGATCGGCGGGGCGCGCAAGATCATGTAGGGGTTGCCTTCCTTGGTGGCGGCAAGCGACCAGCTGAACGCAACCTGTCCTGCCTGGTCCTCGATGATCTGGGTGACATTGCAGACCTTTTGGCGCGCCTTCAGGTTCTCGTCGCAGATCAGCGTCCAGTTCTCGAACGGACGGGTGGTCCGTTGATACTCGCCAAGCTTCGCATCCGCAGGGATCGCTACGTCGGAAGGTTTTACCCTGTAGCCGGAAGGGATCGCTTCCTGCCCGGCCGCTAACGGGCCGGACAGGAGCATTGACGTCATGGATATCGCGACAGCAAGGACTGCCTGCCTGATCATGGCCGGGCTCTAGTTCAGCGTAAGGCTGACGCCCGCGCCGACGCCCCAGTGCCCGCCTGCCGTCGTGCCGGACAGGTTCGCTCGAACACGTCCCTCCTCGCTGGTGTAGCCGGCGCCGAAGGCCAGGGCGCCTTCACCGCGCCAATAGCCTCCGCCGGCGGCCACGCTCAGCTTGCCGGGACGATCGTCGTAGCGCAGCGAGCCGGCCGCCAAGCCGATTGCCGCAGCCTGGCGCGCCTCGCCCCTGACCTCTCCCATGTCCATGTTGAGCTGGCTGAGTTTGGAGTCCGCATACGCATTGGCTTGCTGCAGCGTGGTGGCCGCCACCTGGTTGGTGTAGTTCTTCGAATTGTCCAGGTTGAGTGCTAACCCGCTGTTGAACTGCTGAACATTGACCGCATCGGTGTTGGCAACGCCCGCCCCGACATTGTGGATGACGACCGGCGTGTTCGGGTCGCCGCCGGCAAGCGTTATCGAGTTGGACTTGTTGCCGTTCCCGTCCTTGTCGTACTGGACGGCGAACTGGTTGAGGTCGCCGACGCTACCCTGCATGGCTTCGACCGCCTGGTTGGTGGCGAAGAGCTGGCTGCCGTTGATGGCGTCGGTGGAGGTGCCGCTGATCCGGCCCGCCGCGACATTGGTGACGGTGCGCTCGTTGCCGACGGTGCCGACGCTGACCGTGCTCGTCGGAGCTGTTCCGGCGAAGGTATAGGCAACGCCGTTGATCGTGGTGCCGGTGGTGGCGACCGCCGCCGCCGTCGTCGAGCCCGCGCCGAGCGCGACGCTGCCCGGCTCGTTGGCCTTTGCGCCGGCGCCGAGCGCCACCGCCTGCGCTCCGTTGGTGGTCGCGTTGGTGCCGAGGGCGATGCTGTCGGCCTGGTTGACGGTCGAGTTCTGGCCGATCGCAATGCCTCCCGGCGCCGTCTGCTGCACGATGGCGCCGTTGCCGATGCCGATGCCATTGTCGCCATTGACGGTGGTGCGCGGACCGACCGCAACCGAATCGACGCCGACCGCGAGCGAATCCGCTGCCGTCGAATTGGCATGGAAATACAAGCTTCCCGTCACCGCGAACGAGCTCAGCGCGCCCTTCAACTGGCGGAGCGTGACCGCGTCCTGGTCCTGCGTGCCGTCGGCCACGTTGATGATCTGGCGATAGGAGGTGGAGGTGCCGACCGAGACGGCGCCGAGCAGGCTCATGTCCGCGGTGTTGTAGGGAATGAGGCCGGTGCCGGAGAGGATCGATCCCGAAACGGGCGCGACCGCCCGATCCGAAACCGAGCCGGCGCCGAGCGCCACGCCGCCGATGACGCTCGCCTGGGTGTCGCGGCCGAGCGCCAGCGCATTGTCGGCGCTCGCGGTCGCCTGGTAGCCCAGGGCGGAAGAGCCGATCCCTTGCGCGAAGGAGTCCGCGACGGCAAGCGTCCTGTCGTTGGTGCGCACATAGCGGATGCCGTCGCCATTGGCGTCGGTGTAGGCCAGCGAGGTGTCGCCGGTAATATTGCTGATCGAATTGCCGAGATTGGTGATGTCAGCAGTATTGGCGGCGATATCGGTGGTGTTCTGCGTCACCTGCTGGTTGGTCGCAAACAGCTGCGAGCCGTTGACCGCATCGGTCGAGGAGTTGCTGAGCCGGCCCGCCGCGACATTGGTGATGGTCCGCTCCGCGCCGACCGCGCCGATGCTGACGGTGCTCGTCGGCGTCGTGCCGGCGAAGTTGTAGGCGACGCCGCCGATCGTCGTGCCGGCGGTGCCGACCGCCGCGGTGGTTACCGAGCCCGAGCCCAGCGCCACGGCGCCTGCGTTGCCGGCGGTGGCGTTAGCGCCCAGCGCGAGCGCATCCGCTGCGCTGGCATTCGCTTGCTTGCCGAGGGCGGTCGCTTGAGCGTCGGTTGCGAACGCGTTCTGGCCGATGGCGGTGCTGGACAAACCTGTGGCGTTGGCATTGGCGCCGATGGCGGTGCTGTACTGGCCCGAGGCCTTGGATATGTATCCCATCGCCGTTGCGTCGAGGGCCGATGCGACGGCGCCGCTGCCGATGGCCGAGGCGTTTGCGTCGGAGGCGCTCGAATTGACACCGGCCGCGATGGCGTTCGTCCCTGTCGCGGTCGCGACTGGTCCGATGGCGACGGAGTCTGTGCCGGTCGCCGACGAATCCGCCGCCGTCGAGTTGGCGTGGAAATACTTGATGCCGCCGCCGGTGCTGATGCTGTTGATCGTGTTGCCGAGATTGGTGATGTCGGCGGTGTTGGCGGCGATGGCCGTCGTGTTCTGCGTCACCTGCTGGTTGGTGGCAAAGAGCTGCGAGCCATTGACCGCATCGGTCGAGGAATTGCTGAGCCGGCCCGCTGCGACATTGGTGATGGTCCGCTCCGCGCCGACCGCGCCGATGCTGACGGTGCTCGCCGGCGTCGTGCCGGCGAAGTTGTAGGCGACGCCGCCGATCGTCGTGCCGGCGGTGCCGACCGCCGCGGCGGTTACCGAGCCCGAGCCGAGCGCCACGTCGCCGGAACTCGCCGTCGCCGTCGCGCCATTGCCCAGCGCGACATTGCCGGCAAGGCCGGCGGCACCCGCCGTCGAGCCGTTGCCCAGCGCCACGGAGCCTTGTCCGACGGCCTTGTTGTTGTTGCCAATGGCGACGGCGCCGGCGGCCTGGTTGGCCGCGGTGGCGGTTGCCGTGCCGTCGCTGTTGGCGATGTTGTTGGCGCCGCCGGTGAAGGCGCCGGTGCCGCTGGCATAGCTGGGATCGCCGATGGAGACCGCGCCGTTGCCAAAGGCTGTGTTGCCGGCGCCGATGGCGACAGCCTTGCCGCCCGTCGCCGTTGCATTCGTGCCCACTGCAACAGCGTCGGCGGAATTGGCGACCGCCGCATTACCGATCGCCACGGCGTTGGTGGCGCTGGCCTTGGAGCCGATGCCGAGCGCGGTGCTGGCAATCCCGCTGGCGGCGGCGCTGACACCGGCGGCAAGAGAATTGTCTCCCGTCGCATTCGCGCCGGAACCGAACGAGGAGGCGTTTGCGCCGCTGGCAACGGCGGTGTTGCCAATAGCAGTGCTGGCGGAGCCACTCGCAACCGAGGTAGCGCCCATCGCGGTGGCGAAAGCGCCCGAAGACAGCGAATTGGTGCCGATGGCGATGCTGTTGGGCAGGGCAGTGTTGGCCTGAACGCCTGCCTGCGCACCGACGCCGAATGCGATGGATTGGTTGCCCCATGCACTGGCGGTGTTGCCCATCGCCGTTGCGCCCGTTCCGGTCGCTTTGGTCAGGACGCCGATGGAGACCGTGTTCTGTTGAGATGCCAGCACATCCGTACCAAGGGCGATGGCGCCCTGCGATAGCGCGCCTGTTCCCACGACGGTGCGCCCGCCAATGTTGATGGAGTTGATGCTAGTCGCGGTCGCCTGGAAACCGATGGCGACGGCATTCTGGTTGCTGGCGACGGCGCTGTTACCTTGCGCAATCGAATCCACGCCGGATGCTGTTGCCCCAAACCCGAGCGCGGTGGCGCGCAGCCCGGTCGCCCGGGTAACATAGCCGATCGCCGTCGAGTTCAGTCCGTCGGCACGCGCATTCAGGCCAAAGGCGGCCGCGCCTGTGGTTGCAACCGAATTGACGCCAATCGCGCTTGCTGCGTCCCCGTTGGCCTTGGCGTTCCCGCCCACGGCGAGGGCATTGACGCCGGTTGCGCCTGCGAAGACACCTATGCCTATGGCATTGAGGCCATTGACACCCATCGCATAGCCGATGGCGATCGTGCCGTCGCCCGTTGCACTGTTGGAACTGCCCAACGCCACGCTGTTGTTGCCATTCGTCGCGGTGCCGTTACCGATGGCGACGGCGTTGCCGCCGGTCGCCGAACCACCGCCAGCCTGGTATTGCGCCTGGGCCGGTGTGGCGATGCCGATCGCGGCGATCGCGGCCATGCCGCCGATCATGCTGGCCGGGCTCACGCCGCAGGCCAAGGCCGAACGCACGCTGGTGCCGACGCCCAACGTCCCCAACCCCAAACCCTTGCGGCGCATTCCAAGCGTACGATGCGCCATGCGCAGGACCGCCATCAGGCGGCGACGAACCGAGCGACTGTCGGCCGCACCCGCGATCCAGTTTCCGACAAATCCAGGAAGAAATTCGATCCTTGCTTGCCCCTCGACGCGTCTGGTCATGCTAGTTTTTCCTCGCAATTGCCGAGGCGCCCTGATGTGCCGCACCATTCGCCTCGGTGGCCAAAAAATCTTCGAAATTGCGCGTCTTCTCCCGCAACGAGAGACCAACCTTCGCGCCTTGTTTTTCAATCAGCTGATAGGCGCTCGCGACCCATGGCTGCGTCGGTTCTGGAACCGTATGCAGTGCAGCCTCCGTCCGTTCCGGCGGCAGGCTTACCGCCACCAGCGCGCGGCAGAGATCGAAATGAAATCCCGGATCGCCTTCACCACAAGCCGGAGAGGTCAGTCCAAGCACGAAACAGGCCAGGAGATGGTCGAGTTCCGCAGCGCTGATCCGGCTGGCGTATTGGCGTTGCAGTGCAGCCCAGGCCGCTTCGGCCTTAGGCGCGAAGACCTCGATTTCCGCGAATTGAATGTCCATGGGACAATCCGACATGCTGTATCATCTGGTTGCTCCCCCGCCCCAAATGACTTCCATCGCGACCATGAGCACATTCGCGGTGCAGGTATTTTGGAATAATCCGGAATCTTTGTAGGAAAATCCGGTATTTGGTCCCTGCGCGACAACTGTGACTGCTCTGCCACACAACCTTCGACTATACTGAAGATCAATCGAGGTATCGCCGCGGACAATCATGCGCGCCGCAACAGTCGTTAACGTTGCAGCTTCACCTGCCTGGGGGTTCTGTTCCGGTATCTGGACATGGTGACTGTCAAGTGGCTCTGGTCCGAGAATCCACTGAGATGAGCGACTTCCGCAATCGACAGGTCGCTCTCGATGAGAAGTTTTTCGGCGAAATCGAGACGCAGCCGCAGCAGGTATTTGTGCGGCGGCTCGCCAAAGGTCTTGGTGAATGCCAGGATGAAATGGCTCGGCGAAAGGCCACAGAGTGCGGCCAGCTCGGCCACCGCGATCTTGCTGGAAAAATTTACCTCCAGGAATTCGCGCACCCGCCGGGCGCTGCGGTTCGACAGACCGCCCTTTGGGGCTTGTGGCAACTTTCGCGCTCCTGCGTAGTTCCGAAGCAAATGGACGCCGAACATGGTGACCAACGAATCCACATAGAACTCGTTTGGAGTTTCCCGATCCGTCAGTTCCGCCTTCAGCAACTGCGCGAGTTGCAGCGCCTGAAAGTCGACGGTCCCGAACGGCGGCGGTTGAAGCTCGGCATGGCCGGTGTCGAATTCACGCGTTGCCAGCTCGAAGAGACTCTCGGGGGTGAGCGCCACGATTACGCTCTCCGTAGTGGATGACCGGGTCACCTTGCCGCCGAGATCGGCTGGGACGATCATGATCATGCCGACGTCGCCGTCGTATTCGTGTACTTTGTCGCTGCCCAGCGATGCCGCAATCCCTGGTGAGGGTGTAAGCAGAACCGAAGCGAAATGTTCCGCCGCTTTGAATGTGTGTGATCCCGGCCCATGAACGACATGAGCCGCGCCGCCTCGAAACGTGACCAGGTAGCGCCCCGCGCTTTCCGGTATTCCGTCGAAGATGCGACGATCCGCGCGCCGCCGCTCTGTCCCGGCGCTTTCCTGGACGTTGCCTCTATGTTGCATCTTCGTCTCTGCCACTGCTGCGCCGATCAATCCAATCCTGTGCTGTATCGAGGCGCCCAGAATTGACGTTTGCTCCTGGGCGTTCCTTCGAATCCTACAGATGCTGCTTTATATTGCAAAGAAGAATTTGAGCTCAAATGAAAATTTTACCAGGATTTTGACTATAAATTTACAGGTTTGAATTTTAGCCAAGGCTACCTGACTATTTTCCGATCTTATCTTACCATTTTTGCCTAGTTATTGTGCATAGTGTGCCGTCACAATCCAGAATTGTATTCCGAATATAGATCGCGGCCACTGACAGAGCTGGTCGACTATCTGTCATTGCCACGGACGATCCAGCAGCAGTTATCGCCCGAACCATGGCTTCTTTCCCTTGTGCTTCTTCATGGCGGTGGCCAAATGGCCTTGATCCGAAAATCCCGCGAGGTAAGCGACTTCGGCGATGGCGACCCTCCGGGAGCGATCCAGGGCTGCGGACAGAGCATATCCCGCTCCCCCGCATGGTTGCTCTTCTGGGATTGGCATTTTCGGGGATTGTGTCGAGGGCGTGCCGATCGACCCGATCGGCGCCTGCGCTGCGTTCCTGAACCTCGCCCGCATTTTTCATTCAGCCTTGCCTCAGCCGCTTTGCCAGCCCATCGAAATTCCGTGCCGTGCAAACAGCCAACCCGGAAATCCGGACGGTAATTTGTATCCCCCATAGTCTTGCCCAAAGGCAGCGTAGCGCATCCCGCGGATAGAAAAACATTGTAAGTGAAGAAAAAAGTTCGCGCGAGAAAAACATGGCCTGGCTTGGCCGGCGCTACCGAATTATCCGGCTCACGCAGGCCTGCTAAAGATCGCCTCGGCGTTTCTCGTACAGATCCCAGGACAGCTCGACCATGGCCAGAAGAACGTCTTCCTGGCTCCACCCGGCGGCAACCGCCGCCTCGACAATTCCGCGGACGAGCGGCAGCAATTGGCGCTCGCATTCGGCCGACAGGTTGGCCTCGGCGCCGTCGGCAGGCGGACTATCGAAATCAAATCCCACCATCGGCGTTCCCCCACCATCAATGATCTAATGAAATGTATGTCTCTGCAATCATACTCCCGTCTAATATACATCAATCGGTAACGAAACACAGCAGCGTCGAGATTGACAGGGCATGGCCGCCCCGATTGCAGCGGCTCCGTGGTTTGTCTGGACGTCTTTTTTGGCCTCCTGTTGCCGGCATTGCATATCTTGGATGCGAACCCCAGGCATTCGCGTGAAGCTATCGGGATCCTGACGAGCTTTGCCGCATGGAGCGGAACCTGCCGCTTCATGGCATAGATGAAGTCGATCAGGTCACCGGGCCGAGCAGGACCGAGCCATCCGGCACCCCGCCATCGATCGGGATGGCTCTGCGGTTTGCGCTCGCCGCCATCGGCTGGCCTATGTCGGACGTCACGATGACCGGGCTCTTCGACGGCACGCGGTCGTAGAGGTCGATGATGTCCTGATTTATCAGGCGCACGCAGCCTGACGAGACGGATTTGCCGATCGAGTTCCATTCCGGCGAGCCATGCAGGCGGTAGAGCGTGTCGACGTTGTCGTGGAACAGGTAGAGCGCGCGGGCGCCGAGCGGGTTCTTGAGGCCGCCGGGCATGCCGCCGTTCTTGGCGCTGTATTCTTCCAGTTCAGGCTGGCGGGCGACCATCTCATCGGGCGGCGTCCATTTCGGCCATTTCTGCTTCCACTGGACGACGGCGTCTCCCGACCATTCGAAGCCGGCGCGACCGAGGCCGACGCCGTAACGGATCGCTTGGCCGCCTTCGCGCACCAGATAGAGGAAATGGTTGGTCGTATCGACGATGATGGTGCCTGGCCGCTGGCCGGTCGGATCGGGAACAATCTGGCGTAGGAACTGCGGGTCCATCTTCTTGATCGGGATCGCTGGGAGCTCGAACCCGCTGTCGGAAATCGGGCCGTACATCGTCGCATAGTCGCCGAGCGGCGGCTCGTCATAGGTCGGCGGTGGCGGTTCGACCGGCGCCGGTGCCGGTCCGGTGGTGGTGCAGGCGGAGACCGCAATCGAGGCGGCACCAAGGGCTGCGGCATTCAGAAAGCCGCGACGGCTCAGGCGATAGGGGTCGATTTCGGTCTTCAACATGGTTGCCTTTTTTAAGTCTCGAATCGCAAGAAAGCGTGAATGCCTTCAAGCGGCGCAGTGGTCGGCCTCTCCCAATGCCTGACGCGATAGGCGGTTCCGATTCTGGCCTGAGGGTGGACAAACAAAGGCGAAGCTGTGACCGCTCTGCCACTGTTGCTCGAAGGCAACAGAGTGATCAGCCGCCGGTCAGCAGGCCGTCAAGCGACGGCAGGATCAGCGCCGGCGGGAAATCCCGGTATTCCTCGGGCTGGTTGGCGCGGTTGATCCACACGGTGCGAAAGCCGAATTTGGTGGCGCCGGCGATGTCCCAGCGGTTGGACGACTGGAACGAGACGGCGCCCGGATAGAGCCGCCAGCCCGTCGCCACCATGTCGTAGGTCGACGGGTCGGTCTTGAAGCGCCTGACGGCGTCGACCGAAAAGATATCGTCCAGCACCTGGTCGAGGGCGGCCGACTTGACCGCCGCTTCCAGCATCTCGGGCGAGCCGTTGGACAGGATTGCGAGCTTGGCGCCGGACGCTTTCAGCGCCTTGAGCACGGCCGGCACTTCCGGATAGCAGTCGAGCCGCCAATAGGCTTCGAGCAGCTTGGCCTTCAGTCCCTTGTCGGCGGAGGGAACCTTGCGCAGGGCGAAATCGAGCGCCTGTTCGGTGAGCTGCCAGAAATCGGCATAGCCGCCCATCAGCGTGCGCACCCAGGAATATTCCAGCTGCTTGGCGCGCCAGATTTCCGAAAGCAGCGGGCCGTCGGGGCCGATCTCGCCGTCGTGACGGCGCACGGCGGCGTGCACGTCGAACAACGTGCCATAGGCGTCGAAAACGTAAGCCGCGTAATGCATGGCGACAGTTTTGAGGGCAGGCGGCGCAAGGTGCAAGCATCGATTGTAGTTTGATCGCTTTCTTGGGGCGCTCTGGCCTCAACAAAAACCGCTCCATGCCGGTTGACGGCGCCGGTCAAAGCATCTTCCAATGCTTGGCACAGGCAGCTTTGAAGCGGAACCGAACAATGACACTGGCGACTGCGGCGCTATCGGCGACATGGACCTTCGTCGACGGCGACTGGTACGAAGGCAACGTCGCCATTCTGGGTCCGCGCAGCCACGCCATGTGGCTCGGCACCAGCGTCTTCGACGGCGCCCGCTGGTTCGAAGGCGTCGCCCCCGATCTCGAGCTGCATGCCGCTAGGGTGAACGCATCGGCGACCGCGCTCGGCCTCGCGCCGTCGATGAGCGCCGATGAGATTGTTGGACTGACCTGGGACGGGCTGAAGAAGTTCGACGGCAAGACAGCGGTCTACATCAGGCCGATGTACTGGGCCGAGCATGGCGGCTACATGGGCGTGCCGGCCGATCCGGCCTCGACCCGTTTCTGCCTCTGCCTCTACGAATCGCCGATGATCTCGCCGACCGGCTTTTCGATCACCGTGTCGCCGTTCCGGCGGCCGACCATCGAGACCATGCCGACCAATGCCAAGGCCGGCTGCCTCTATCCCAACAATGGCCGCGCCATCCTCGAAGCGAAGGGACGCGGCTTCGACAATGCGCTGGTGCTGGACATGCTGGGCAATGTCGCCGAGACCGGAACCTCGAACATCTTCCTGGTCAAGGACAGCCACGTGTTGACGCCGGCGCCCAACGGCACCTTCCTGTCCGGCATCACCCGCTCGCGCACCATGACGCTGCTTGGCGATTACGGCTTCAAGACCACGGAGAAGATGCTGTCGGTGCGCGACTTTCTTGAAGCCGATGAGATCTTTTCGACCGGAAATCATTCCAAGGTCGTGCCGATCACCCGCATCGAGGACCGCGATCTGCAGCCCGGGCCGGTGGCCAAGAAAGCGCGCGACCTTTATTGGGAATGGGCGCATTCGACTTCCGCCGGTTGAGCCGCTAAAAGGCAATTGGCGCTTCATTCCGGAGTTGTTCCAGATCAATGCAGCCCTATCTTAATCCGGTATCCGCACCGGATTTTTCCATGAGGAGTATGACCGATGGCTTTTGAATTGCCCGCCTTGCCCTACGACTACGAGGCCTTGCAGCCTTACATGTCGAAGGAGACGCTGGAGTATCACCACGACAAGCACCACAAGGCCTATGTCGACAACGGCAACAAGCTGGCCGCCGAAGCGGGCCTTGGCGATCTGTCGGTCGAAGAGGTGGTCAAACAGTCGTTCGGCAAGAATGCCGGCCTCTTCAACAACGCAGCCCAGCACTACAACCACATCCATTTCTGGAAGTGGATGAAGAAGGGCGGCGGCGGCAACAAGCTTCCGGGCGCCCTGCAGAAGGCTTTCGACGCGGATCTCGGCGGGTACGACAAGTTCAAGGCCGACTTCATCGCCGCCGGCACCACGCAGTTCGGTTCGGGCTGGGCCTGGGTCTCGGTCAAGGACGGCAAGCTGGCGATATCCAAGACGCCGAACGGCGAGAACCCGCTCGTCCATGGCGCATCGCCGATCCTCGGCGTCGATGTCTGGGAACATTCCTATTACATCGACTACCGCAACGCGCGGCCGAAATATCTCGAGGCCTTCGTCGACAGCCTCATCAACTGGGACCATGTCCTTGAAATGTACGAAGAGGCGAAAGCCTGATCGACCCAGAGAAGCCCCGGTACTCCGGGGCTTTTCTTTCTCAGCTGAAGCAGCAGGCACACAAAATTCGGCAGAATCCGGCCGGCGGACAGGGAATAATCCCGGCCCGCCCTCCGTTAACGTTAGGTCGCGACCCCTCATCATCCTGGAGCCAATTGAATGAGAAAGCTTGTTATCGCCATCTCTATGCTCAGCCTCGCCGCCTCGGCGGCTTTTGCCGACCCGATCCTCGACCGACAGGGACTGATGAAGGAACGAGGCAAGATCGTCGGCGGCCTGTCAAAAATCGCCAAGGGCGAGGCAGACTTCGATGCCGCCGCCGTGCTGACGGCGCTGCAGGCGCTGCAAGTCAATGCCGAGAAGTTCGATGTCGACACGCTTTTCCCGGCCGGCAGCGACAGCGGTGATACCACCGCCTCGCCCAAAATCTGGAAAGACATGGCGGGCTTCAAATCGACCGAAGACAAGTACCTCGCCGACGTCAAGGCCGCAGTCGCCGCCGCCCCCGCCGATGTCGATGCGTTGAAGGCGCAGATCGATACGCTCGGCAGTGATTGCGGCACCTGCCACAAGACCTATCGGGTGAAGAAGAGCTGATCCCGGGCAATGCCCTTGTGGAAAAAATTTGTCGGCGCCGCCCTTGTCCTGGGTGTCGTCGGTGCCGGCGCCGGCTGGCTGTTGTCGGCGTCGGTCAAGCTCGACACTGACACCCTGGCGCAGCTCGGCCCCGGCGACGCCGCCAGGGGCAAGCGCATTTTCAATGCCGGCGGCTGCACCTCCTGTCACGCCAAGCCAGGCTCGCAGGGTGACGCCCGTTTGCAACTGGTCGGCGGCCTCGAGCTCAAGACGCCGTTCGGCACCTTTGTGCCGCCCAACATCTCGCAGGATCCCAAGGACGGCATCGGCGCCTGGACGGTCGAGGACCTTGCCAACGCCATGCTGAAGGGCGTGTCGCCGTCGGGCGAGCATTTCTATCCGGCCTTCCCCTACACATCCTACGCCCGCATGAAGCCGGCTGATATTGCCGATCTCTATGCGTTCCTGAAGACGCTGCCGGCGGTCGCCGGCAAGGCGCCGGACAATTCCCTGAGTTTCCCCTTCAACATCCGCCGCGGCCTCGGCCTGTGGAAGCGGCTCTATCTCAGCAAAGAGCCGGTGATTGCCTTTGCCGATGGCACGCCTGATCCGGTACTCGCCGGCCGCTATCTGGTCGAGGGGCCTGGCCATTGCGGCGAATGCCACACGCCGCGCGACATCACCGGCGGCACCAGGAAGAGCCAGTGGCTGGCTGGCGCGGCGGCCGCCGAAGGCAGCGGCATCGTGCCGAACATCACATCGGGCGAAGGCGGGCTCGGTGACTGGTCGGAAGCCGACATCGCCAACTATCTGGAAACCGGTTTTACCCCTGATTTCGATTCGGTCGGCGGCGCCATGGTCGACGTGCAGCACAACATGGCCGAACTGCCGCCGGAAGATCGCGCGGCAATAGCCGCCTATCTCAAGGCGGTGCCGCCGCATCCCAACGGCTACCCGGTGCGCAGCAAGCCGGCCAAGTGATCCCGGCTACAGGTGGCGATCTACAGGTGGCGATCACCGAGGAAGTCGAAGCCCGTCTCGAAGAAATGACTGTAATTGCAGGTCAGTTCCTCGCCGGGTGCGATGTCGCGCAAGGCATAGGTTTCCTCGGGCGAGGAGACATCGCAATTCGGTTCGTCGTCATGGTTCATGTAGCGTGCGTCGTCGGCTTCGAAGACGATGTAGTTCGGATCCCGGCGGTCTGGATAGGAATAACGGTCGAGATAGTTCTTCACCGGGCCGCTCTCGCCTTCATAGGTCTCGACGTCGATGATCCGGTCGAATCTGGGGTCGAGCTTCCAGACCAGCGTGCCCTTGGCAATGTGGTTCCTGGCGAAAACCCCGATGCCCTGGATCGGTGATTTCTCGAGATAGGTGTCGACGAGCAACATAGTGGCCCCTTTGCGTATGTCATGGTCTGGAAGGTGGCGCGCATTGGGTAGCGCGCAGCCATTGCAAATGCGAGTGAAAATGAGCAGCCTGGAATTCAAAAAGTGACGACCGGCGCGCCTCGACGGGCGCGCCTTTCGCATCGACATCAGCGCTGCTGCAAGGCCAGACGGACGCCTAACGCGCAGTAGATGCCGCCAACCACCTTGCCTTGCAATTTCACCACCGACGGATTGCGGCGCAGGAACGTGCCGAGCCGGCCCGCACTCACGGCAAAGACGACTGTGCTGAAAAGGCCGAGCAGAACAAAGATTATGCCCAGCGTCATCAGCTGGAGCATCACCGATCCGTTTTCAGGCCGCACGAACTGGGGCAGGAAGGCAAGGAAGAAAAGCGCCGTCTTTGGATTAAGCACTTCGGTCAGGACAGCTTGACGAAACGCCTTGCTGGCGGAGATCGCGAGTGCACCGGCAGTAGGATCGGCCGGTATTTTCTCGATGATTGCGCGAATGCCGAGGTAAACGAGATACGCCGCGCCGATGTATTTTACGACGCTGAACAGCGTTGCCGAAGTGGCGATGATCGCCGAAATGCCGACCATCGCCATGATGGTATGGAACACATCGCCAGCCGCGACGCCCGCGCCCGTCGCGACGCCAACCCTGGTTCCGGAACTCGTCGCTCGCGCGACCGTCAAAAGCGTGGCTGGGCCTGGAATAAACACAAAGCCAAGCACAACCGCTATGTAAGCCGTCAAGGTGGATAGATCGATCATTGCGACGCCTCCGTTGCATTCTCAGCCTTGCCCGTAACCTCGGGTTCGGGCTTGGCCGTAACGTTGAGCGCGAAGGAGTAGGTATAGGCGATCTCCTCCAGCCTTGAAAAGCGGCCGGAGGCGCCGGCATGGCCGGAATCCATGTTGATCTTGAACAGCACCGGATTGTCGCCGCTCTTGCGCTCGCGCAGCCGCGCCACCCATTTGGCCGGCTCCCAATAGGTGACGCGCGGATCGGTGAGGCCGGCCAGCGCCAGGATCGGCGGATAGTCGTGATCGGCGACATTGTCATAGGGTGAGTAGGCGGCGATCGTTTGGTAATCTTCCGCCGACGCGATCGGGTTGCCCCATTCCGGCCACTCCGGCGGCGTCAGCGGCAAACTTGCGTCGAGCATGGTGGTCAGCACGTCGACGAAGGGAACCTCGGCAACGATGGCGCCGAAATTTTGCGGCGCCATGTTGGCGATCGCACCCATCAACATGCCGCCGGCCGAGCCGCCTTGCGCGACGATGCGGTCGTGTTGGGTGTAACGCTCGGCGACGAGATGCTGCGCGACGGCGATGAAATCGGTGAACGTGTTCATCTTGTGCGCCCGCTTGCCGTCGTCATACCAGCCATAGCCCTTGTCCTTGCCGCCGCGGACATGGGCGATGGCAAAGACAAAGCCACGGTCGACCAGCGAGAACCAGTTGGTGTTGAACGCCGCCGGGATGGCAATGCCGTAAGAGCCGTAGCCGTAAAGCAGGCACGGTGCGGAGCCATCGAGCGGCGTGTCGCGGTGGTGCAGCAGCGAGACCGGCACCAGTTCGCCATCGGCGGCCGGCGCCATCAGCCGGCGCGTGACATAATGATCCGGATTGTGACCGGACGGCACTTCCTGGGTCTTCAGCAGCACACGCTCGCGGCTGCGCATATTGTAGTCGAAGACCTGCGCCGGGGTCGTCATCGACGAATAGGTGAAGCGCATGATCTCGGTGTCGTATTCATAGGACCCCGACAGGCCGAGCGAGAACGCCTCTTCGTCGAACGAGATCAGATGCTCCTCGCCGCTGCGGCGATCGCGAACGACGATGCGCGGCAGCCCTTCCTTGCGCTCGAGCCTGACCATATGATCCCTGAAGCCGACCACCGACAGGATCAGCCGGCCTGGCTCGTGCGCCACCAGCTCTTCCCAATTGGCGCGAACCGGGTCATTAGCCGGCGCCGTCATGATCTTGAAGTCCTTGGCGCCGTCGGCATTGGTGAGGATAAAGAAGATGTCGCCGCCTTCTTCCAGATCATATTGCAGGCCAGTCTCGCGCTTTGCCACCAGCTTTGGCTCGGCGAAAGGCTCATCGGCGCGCATCAGGTGATATTCCGAGGTTTCGTGATCGTTGATCCCGATCATGATCCATTCGTTGGAGCGCGTGCCGCCGACATCCATGAAGAAGCCGGGATCGGTTTCCTCATAAATCAGCCGGTCATTAAGGGGGCTGCCGCCGAGCGCGTGGAACAGCACCTTGGACGGGCGATGATTGTCGTCGAGCCTTGTGTAGAAGAAGCCGTCATCGGCGGCATTCCAGACGCCGCCACCACTGGTGGCCTCGATCTGGTCGCTCAGTTCCTTGCCGCTGGTGAGATCGCGCACGCGAAGTGTGAAGAATTCAGAGCCCTTGTCGTCGAACGCCCACAACAGCTTGCGGTGATCGGCCGAATGGTCGACGCCGCCGAGGCGGAAATAGGGCTTGCCCTCGGCTTCCGCGTCGCCATCGAGCAGGATCTGCTCATCGCCGCCATCGCGCGGCATGCGGAAATAGCGGGGCTGTTCGCCGCCAAGCTTGAAGGATGAGCCGTAAGCATAGGGGCCATCCTTCATCGGCACCGTCGAATCATCTTCCTTGATGCGCCCCTTCATCTCGCCGAACAGCTGCTTCCGAAGCTCTAGCGTATCGGCCATAAGCACTGCTTGATAGGCGTTTTCGGCTTCGAGATGGGCGCGGATGCGGCCCTCAAGCAGGGAAGGGTCCCTGAACATCGCCTGCCAGTTCTCGGCCCTCAGCCAGGCATAGTCATCTGTGCGGGTAATGCCGTGATGCGTGTCGAAGACGGGGTGTTTCTCGGGGCTCGGCGGGCTGGCGGTCGGAAAAGCTGAGGTCTTGGTCATTGCGTCTCACTGAAGAAATTACTTGAATGGCAAATGAACACGCCGATCAGCGCGGGTTCAAGGGCCGGGATGTATTGGTTGCGGCGGGCTCGGGAGATGAGCCAAAAGGAGAGGATGATGAATTTCCATATCAACACCGCTGCGGCTCTCGCCGTCGTCGCTTCGACCGTTCTGGCTTTCACCGGCCAGTCTCATGCAACCGCGTTCGCCGCTTGGCAAGTGGCTGGCGTGCCGTTCGGCGACACGCTCAACGTTCGCAAATATCCGTCCGGCACCTCGCGGAAGCAGGCCGCCTATCCTAACGGGACGATCCTGCAGATGACCGGCAAGTGCACCGGCGGCTTGAATCTTCTGGAGATCGCCGGCCAGCCGCACTGGAAACAGAAACAGGCAATTCGCTATCAATGGTGTCAAGTTTGGCACGACCCGGCGCAAAATGGTGGTTTTGTTAGTGGCTGGGTCTATGGAAAATACCTCACGCCGTATTGAATCCGGTCAGACCGAAGATCTTCTTCGGCGTGTTTCGCCAACGCTTTGCAACTTACAGTTTGGTACGAATCCGACAATCAGCCGCCCAAACCTCGAAGCATAGACCAAGCATCGCTGCCCACTTTATGAGTCCTTGCTGATTTAGCGGTGGTGTGACCTTACGTCATGCTAGTCCTGGTCCGACCAGAAAATATCGCGAAGTTACAGAGTGCACGAAAGATTGAAGCTGAAGAGCGACTATTCGATGAATATCGTTGAATATAGCGCAAGCTGCGAATTGACTTACTTTGTCTGTGGGCTCATTAAGATGCCCGGACGCGAATCCATGAAGCTCTTCCCGCGTGAAATTCGCGCCATGCCCGATCTTCCAAAAAGGGCGCAAACAGAAACATCCTTCGTTGGGGCCTAAACCATGGATATCGTCGAAACACCTTCCAGAAATAGCGATGCGCTGATCGAGCTGACCGCCGATGTGGTGGCAGCCTATGTCAGCAACAATCCCGTGCCGGTCGGCGAATTGCCGAACCTTATCGCTGATGTCCATGCCGCTCTCGGGCGCGTGGGCGGAGCAAGCGAACAGCCTCCGGCCGACAAGCAGAAGCCTGCGGTAAACCCGAAGCGCTCTGTTCATGACGATTACATCGTCTGCCTTGAAGATGGCAAGAAGTTCAAGTCGCTGAAGCGCCACCTGATGACCCATTACGGTCTGACGCCCGATGAATACCGCGAGAAGTGGAATCTCGACGCCAGCTATCCGATGGTTGCCCCCAACTATGCCGCTGCCCGTTCGCAGCTGGCCAAGAAGATGGGCCTCGGCCGCAAACGCAAGGGGCGGTAACACCGGCTCCAATGGACAAGATCAACGGCGCCCCTTACGGCGCCGTTTTGTTTCTAGAACAATTCCAGGAAAACTGCCGAGCGCTTTCTCTTGGGAATTGCGTCGAAAGAAGAGAAGATAGAGCAATCAAGCAGTCTGCTTGAGAGCCATCTCGGCGTCGCGCTTGATGCGCTTGACCATTGAGCGCAGGCCATTGGCCCGCTGCGGCGACAGATGTTCGTCGAGGCCAAGCGACCTCAGCGTCGCCTCGGCGTCCGTTTCAAGGATCTGGCTGGCAGTCCGTCCCGAAAACAGCGCCAGCATGATGGCGACCAGACCGCGTACGATATGAGCGTCTGAATCGCCTGTGAAGGTGATGACCGGATCGGCGCCCGGCGCTCGGCTCGTGGTCAGCCAGACCTGGCTGACGCAGCCCGGCACCTTGTTGGCGGCGTTGCGTTCGGCGTCGGGAAATGGCGGCAGCGCTTCGCCGAGCTCGATCACATAGCGATAGCGGTCTTCCCACTCGTCGAGCAGGGAGAAGTCGTCGCGGATCGTCTGGATCGTCGTGGCCATTGCTCGGGATATAGTCATCCGCGGCTGCGGCGTCACGGAAAAAGAAGAAAAGCACCGCAGGCATCGAGAGGTCCGACCGGCCTGCGGTGTCGCTGTAGATACCAGCTGAAACGGTGTTTAGTTCTTCGCCACCAGCTTGGCAGGTATGTTGACTGTCGCCGGCAGCACGATGTCCTCGGCGACGCTGCCGGTGGCCAGCGATGTATCGGGCGAGGTCTCGGCGCTCTTGTCGTCCAGCATGGCGGCGGCGATCTTGGCGGTTTCCTTGGCCCGGGCGCTGATCGTATGCATCGCCGACTTGCCGGTTTCGCAGACGTCCGGCTTACGCTCGCAAATGCCGGCGATGTCGCCGACCGCTTCGCGCGCCGCAAAAAGCGCCTGGAACGGCCCGACGCTCTCGCGGCCATCCTCGTCGGGGCCGACGGTCAGCGGCAGCGCCAGCAACACCAGCGAAAACCAGAACGCCATTCTTATCAAAAAGCCCATCGATCTGCCCTCTCGTCCAATGACCGGATCATGCGTCCATGCGCAATGACCTCTTTATATCAGCGACAATGGCACATGAGGCGCAAAGGACGGCTTTCTTGCTCAGTGAAAATTTTCCTCAAATTTTAGGCAAATTCGAAGCGAGGCGTTTTGCAGTGCATTAGCCTCAAATGCCGCCAATTTTCTTAACCTTGCAGTAACCATCTAAGCGATTGTTGCGCATGGATATCTTCAGAAGAGCAGGCATGCCGGCTCAGGGTTTCGCAGCCACGGGCACGCCCTTTGCACATAACGCTCCGTTTACTATGGCTACAAATGGCGGTGCATTCCGGTGCCGGCGCTCCAATTTTTGCCGCAGCGCGCTCGTTGTTCCGGTCAGCCTTATTCATTCCTTAAACGCTGGATGCGAGTTTCAAACAAGCAAAAGCGACCTGCAACGCAGGGGCAGTCACGACCGGGTGCGAGTGCGTTGAGTTTGACAACTGCCAGATATATTGAACTGCCTGGCGCGCTGGCGGCCGGTTGCGAACGCATGGTCCATCCGGCCATCATCGGCCAGGGCGATCGCCTGCGCCAGCGCCGGTTCATCGGCATCATGCTTGCCGCTCCGTTCTTCGCCGCCGGTGCGGCGGTGACACTGGTCACCTCGGGCATGGGCGCCGCCGTCACCGTCGCAACCATTTTCGCCGCCTTCGGTCTTTGCTGGTTCGCCGCCTTGCTGGTGGCGGCGTCGGGCAAGATGACGCTGGCAGCCCAGGTTGCCCTTGCCGCCGGCGGTCTTGCGCTTGCCGGCGCCGTCGCGGCAGCAGGCGGCCTGGCGTCGCCGGTTGCGCTGCTGGCCCTGGCACTGCCATTCGAGGCCTGGTGGATCGGCGGTTCAAAGCGCGCGGCACTTTGGGGCGGCCTCTCGGCCTTGGCCGCAATGCTGCTGCAGCCCTTTGTCGCCTCTGTCGTCCCGCTCGGCGGGGCGCAAGTCGCGGCGTGGCACTGGCTGCTGCCGCTCGCCTGGGGCCTGACGCTGGTTCCCCGGCTCGCAGCCCTCGGCGATGCCGCACGTGCGCAGCCCGCGCTCCTTCCAAACGACCGCCTTGAAGACATGATCGACGCCGTTGTCCTGCATGTCGCCCGGCATGGCGAGGTCCTGGATGCCTCGGCCAAGGCGCGCACCATCCTGAAGCTGCCGCCGGAACTGCTTTTCGGCGCCGGCATGTTCGACCGCATCCACCTGTCCGATCGCGTTGCTTATCTCAGCGCGCTTGCCGACATGCGCGATGGCGCCCTGGCGCGCCGGCTCGATCTTCGGGTTAGGCTGCCGCAGGACGGCAGCGCCTCGACGGCCGACAATTACCGGCCATTTCAGCTCGAACTGATGCGCGCCGAAGAGCAGCAGGAGACCTTCACTCTGCTGCTGCGCGAGAACGACGAGACTGCCGAATTGCGCGACGAGCTTGCTGCCGCCAATGAGGCCGCAGCGTCGGCCGAGGTGGCAAAGGGCCGCTTCCTGGCGGTCGTCAGCCATGAGCTTCGGACGCCGCTCAACGCCATCATCGGTTTTTCCGACATGCTGCTGCATGAGATGTTCGGCGGCTTCAAGGACCCGCGCCAGAAGGAGTATGTCAGCCTGGTGAAGGAGTCGGGTCAGCATCTGCTTGCCGTCGTCACCTCCATCCTTGATGTCTCGAGGATCGAGGCCGGCGCCTACGCGACCGAGCCCGAGCCGTTCCGCTTTATCGAAGCGGTCGAGATGTGCCAGTCGATGATGCAGCTGCAGGCCAATGCCAAGAACATCGGTCTCCAGGCGCAGATTGCGCCGGACGCCGGCGAGATCAATGCCGACCGTCGTGCCGTGCAGCAGATCCTGATCAACCTCGTCTCCAATGCGGTCAAGTTCACGCCCGATGGCGGCAATGTCGTCGTCGGCGCCAAGCGGATCGGCTCGCGGCTGCATTTCTGGGTCAGGGACACCGGCATCGGCATCGCCGAGGAAGATTTTGTCAATCTCGGCAAGCCGTTCATGCAGATCCAGAACGACTATACGCGCCGCTTCGAGGGCACCGGGCTCGGCCTGTCGCTGGTCAAGGGCCTGGTGGCGCTGCACGACGGCACGATGTCGATCGAAAGCATGCCGGGCGAGGGGACGACGGTCACGATCAGCCTGCCGGTGAACGGGCCGAAGAGGAGCGCGACCGACAGGAACGGCGTGCTGCCGATGCCCGCGACCAGGACGAAAGGCGACGCGAAAGGGGACAGGAATGGCTCGCTCCGCAAAACAGCCTAAGGCGGTCAAGCGCCGCAGCGGCGCGTTCGAGGCCGGCGCGATTGCGCTCGGCGGCGCGATCTCGCGCAATCCGGTCCTGGTCGGCGGGTCGACCGCCTTCCTGGTGACGCTGTTCTACGTTTCCGCCAACGCGCTGTGGTACCAGCCGTTTCCGCATGCCGGCGCCTTCTTCGCCACCCGCAGCATCGAGGGTTTTCCGCACCCCGGCGCGGACGAACCCGAAACCACCATCAACATCCTGCGGCCCGGCCCGGCACCGGTCAAAAGCGACCCGACCGTCGAGCAGGTCCAGGGCATCCTGAAGGATCTCGATTTCTACACGGGAACGGTCGACGGCATTTCCGGGCCGAATACCCAAAAGGCGATCCAGGCATACCAGCAGAAGGTTGGCCTGCCGGCGTCCGGCGAGATCGATGCTGTGCTGCTCGACCAGCTCGGCGCCAAGCAGACCACGGCTGGCATCCCGCATCCTGTGCCGAGGCCCGTGGATATGGCCGCTGCTCCCGTCGCCGCGCCCGAGGCCGCGCCTGCGCCCATCCCGGTTTCCGCGTCGGTATCCGCCCAGGCGCCCGATGCCCGCATCGTCAAGATCCAGGCCGGCCTGAAGGCATTCGGCAATGACGACATGCAGCTCGACGGCGTCGTCGGCGCCCGCACCAAGGCGGCGATCAAGGAATTCCAGTCGCTGTTCGGCCTGCCGGAAACGGGCGAGCCCGACGAGGTCGTCTACGTCAAGATGCGCGAGATCGGCCTGACCAATTGAGTGGTCAAGACGACCGCTCGCGGATAGACGAAAATCCGGCTAAGACGCCGCGCATGTCCTCCGGAGCCTCGTCATGCGCGTAACCACCGAGTTTTGGGTGTCGGCCCTGCTGCGCCGTGTCTTCGGCGCCGGCGGCTTTGCGGCCGTCGTCAAGCGTGGCGCGACCGAGGCCGGCGCTGTCTTCGTGCTCTCCCGCGGCAGGCTGGGCGACGTCTCCCTGTTCGGCCCGGCGCCGCAGACGAGCTACGATTCGGACAAACCGGATGATCGCTTTTTCACGCTGCTCGGCGCCGGCGACGATGCCGCCGCGCTTGACGCCAGGCTTGAGCGGGAGAAAAAATTCGATCCCGACATCTGGGTGGTCGAGATCGAGGCCGGAACGGTTTCCGTCGAGGAGCTTCTCTCCGTCAAGACGCCTTGAGGCTGGCCCCTAAGCTGGCTTTGTCGACGTCCGGCGCTTGGTCGCCATTCGCGGCGACAGGGGTGTTGCCGCGCACCGCTCGCGACAATGTTTCGGCCTTCCAGCCGCGCACCTTGTCGAGCGCCGCCTCGTGATGCAGCAGCCGGTAGCGGTCGAGGAAGATGCGGATCGCCTGCGGGTGCGGAAACTCCCGGGGGTACACCGCGACCACGATCAGGAATGCCCTGTCCTCGCTGAGGTCGAGCGCCCGCAGCGCGGCGAGCAGCGAGACATAGCTCGAATGCTTGGTCAGCGACCGCGCCGTCGAGAAGTCGATATCGAGCGCGTCGGCAAGCGCGGTCTGGAAGAAGGCGGCGTTGCCGGTCAGCGCCGTCTCGCGCAGCTTGCTGTAAGTTGCTGAGCCGGCGAAGGGATTGACCGATGTCGCCTCGCCCTCGGCGAGCATCATCGAGCGCAGGCGGCGCCTGGCGGTTTCGGCGGCGCTGCCGGGCAGTTTTGGTGCGCTGGGAGCGGCGGCAGCGGCTTCGGCACCGTTGCCCGCCACGTCGGCGATCGGCTCGGGCTGCCGCACGCGCACCAGGGTCGGCTTTTCCAGCGCCTTGATCAACTGCGCGATGGTCGGGTTCAAATCCTTGCGGCGGGCAATGGCGCGCGCATGCGGCAGGCCGTGGCGGCCGATCAACGCGATCAGGTCGATGTCGCCCAGCGCCCGCGAACGGACGAGCAAGGGCGCGCAGACATCGACCGGCTCCTCGCAAAGCCGCCGCACCAGGGCGGCCGGCGCATATTCGCATTCGGACAGGGCGGCGGCGACATAGCGGCGCGATTCGACCGGCACGCTGTCGAACAGCGGCAGCGTCAGATCCTCGAGCTGGGCGATCTCGCGGCGCGACGGGCGGGTCAGCGAGCAGAACGCCGACACGGCGGCGCGAAACAGCCTTTCGGCTTTTCCCGATTCCGTCCGTATGGCGATTTGCCTGAAATCCGAAGCTGACACGGAAGATACGCCCGACACTCGACACAACCCGGGCCATGCTCAACCGCAACTGTGTCGGTTTCGCGCAAGGCCTGGAACAAACATCAAATTAGCCGCGATCCGTTAGCGCTCCGTTAACCCTCTGCCGGCCTTAATCACATTTGGAGGCGTTGCGTTGTGCTCCGGGGCAACCGAGAGGAATACGCGAACCATGGGCATGGTACTGTCTTTCGTGCCGCGATCGGCACCAGTCAATCGAGCAGTTCAGGACACCGGTACGCCGGCGGCGGTGATCATTTTTCCCGGCGTCCGCTACGAGCATCCGCCATTGGCGGGCCAGGCGCGACCGGCGGACAAGCCGGGCACACCACGGACGCCTGTTCCGCACCACTGAGTTTGCTGGTCGTCGGGCTGAGGTCAGTAGTCCTGCAGTTCGCAGGAGCTCTGGTCCAGGAACTGCGACACTACCGGCTTCCAGCTGTCGTCAGGCACGAAGGCGCGGATGACGAAGATGCCTTCCTCGATCGGCGCCTCGACGAAGATCGCCCCTTGCAGGTCTTCGGGAAGCTCCCTGCGCACGTCGATCATCTGTGCCGGCGTCAGCACCACGGTGTCCAGCTTGTTGCCGGTCGCCGTGCGGTCGTTGAATGAATAGAAATTGTGGCCGTTGCGGTCATAGACCGACACCGACCAGAACGGCACGCTGCCCGGCGCCTTGATCCGCACCATGCCTTCGGCAAGGTCGAAGCGGCAGGCGGCGGCGTAAAACAGCGGATCTACCGACTTCACCACCGGCCCGCCGCCCGCCTCGGCGTCCAGCCTGGTCATCTTGTAGAGGTCGGACGCCATCGCCAGCCGTGACCAGGCGTCGCGCTCGGTAAATTCCGGCACCAGCAAAAGCACCACGATGTGGACGATGCCGGCGCCGACCAGGCCGAGCAGGATGGCGTGCAGCAGCCTACGCATTGCAGCCAGCCTTGACGATCCGGGGCAGCGACACGTCGGAAAGGCCGGTGCTTGAGGCAATCGGCGTGTCGTAGAAGGTGAGCACGAAATACATCCGGCCAAAACCTTCGATCAGAAGCCAATTGCCGGGGACCGGACGGTTGCCGACGGCAATGATCACCGAATTGTCGGGCTGACGCAGCACCTGGTAGGATTGCAGCGCCGCCAACCTTGGCTTGCCGGTGTCGACCACGCCGAGCGATTGATCCGCGGCATAGAGCGTCCAGAACCGGGCGGTGGGGAAACTGCCCTCGATCCTGTAGTCGCATTGCCGCTGAAGCTCATCGCCGGCCGCATCGCGCTCGGCGATGAAGGACAAGCCCTCGGCCTTGCCGAGCGCCAGCACGCCTTCACGCGCCACGCGCGCCTTGGAATAGGGGTCGGCATCTTGCGTGCCGATCTCGGGAAAGGCGGTCCATTCGCCGATGCTGATCGCGCCGACGCCGGTCTGCGCCTGCAGCGCATACCAGACGCTGCCGCCGCCGAGGCCGATGGCTATGGCAAGCGAAAGCAGCGTGAAAAAGGCGGTCTTGAGCATGAAGAACCGGGACGAGTGAATTATCGTTCGGGGATATAGCGGGGCAGGCCGCAGAGCAAGCAGCGCTGTGGAATCAAAGCGCCGACAGGGTCTCCGGTGTCTGCGGCGAGCCGAGCACGGGCGCGGCCTGGAACACCTTGGTCATCTCGCGCAGCGTCTGTGTCGTGCGGCTGGACAGCACCGCCGGGCGCTCGGCCGCGGCATCCGCTGCTGCCTGATCGGCATTTTTCTTCTCCGCTTCCTCGGCCTTGGCCGCGATCTCTTCGTCGACGAAGGGTTTGTCTAGGCCGGGGATCGGCTTCAGGTCGATATTCTGGTGCGCGTAGACCATCAGCCGCTGCCACACCATCGCCGGCAGCGTGCCGCCGGTCATGTTGCGGGTCGGGGTGAAGTCGTCATTGCCGAGCCAGACGGCAGCCGTGTAATTGCCGGTGAAGCCGACGAACCAGGCGTCGCGGTAGGATTGCGTCGTCCCCGTCTTGCCGGCGACGACGATGTTGGGTAGCTGCGCGCGCCGCGCCGTGCCGATCGCCGGCACCGCAGCCAGCATGGTGTTCATGTATTTCAAAGCCTGTTCCGACAGAACCCGATGCGGCGCCGGCGCATCCTTGGCAAAGTCGTAGACGACATCGCCGGTGCGGGTGACGAGCTGGGTGATGCCGTGCCGCGAGCCGGCGAAGCCGTTCTGCGCGAACACGCTGTAGCCCGTCGCCTGGTCCATGACCGTCATGCCCGATGTGCCGAGCACCATGGTCTTGTGCGACTCCAGCGGCGATTCCACACCGAATGATTCGGCCATCGCCTTGATCGGGCCGATGCCGAGATAGTCCTTGGCCAGCCGTACCGGCACGGTGTTGATCGATTTGGCGAT
Source organism: Mesorhizobium sp. M0676 (assembly GCF_040320535.1). Classification (NCBI taxonomy): domain Bacteria; kingdom Pseudomonadati; phylum Pseudomonadota; class Alphaproteobacteria; order Hyphomicrobiales; family Phyllobacteriaceae; genus Mesorhizobium; species Mesorhizobium sp. M0676. The sequence continues at coordinate 46,513 of NZ_JAMYPU010000026.1, read as the reverse complement.
CGCCGTGATCAGCGTCACATTGCCGGCCGAGCCGCCATTGTAATTGTGCGGTGACCAGCCGCCCCAGCTGATCGGCCCGCCTGAGACGACGGAGTCCGGGGTGAACCCGTGCTCCATGGCGGTGGCGTAGACGTAAGGTTTGAACGAGGAGCCGGTCTGGCGCAGCGCCTTGGTGGCGCGGTTGAACTGGCTTGCGCCATAGTCGCGGCCGCCGACAATGGCGCGCACCGCGCCATTGGTCTCGATCACCACAACGGCGCCCTCGGTGACGTTGTATTCCTTGCCGAACTGGCGGAGATGGAATTCGACGGATTCCTCCGCCGCTTTCTGGATGTTGGCGTCGAAAGTGGTGTGGGCGACCAGCGAATGCTGGCCGGGCTTGGCGATCTTCTTGACCTCATCGAAGGCCCAGTCGAGGTAATAGTCCGGGCTCTTCTGCTCGCCGCGGTCGACGATCTCGGCTGGATGCAGCCTTGCCTGCAGCACCTGGCCTTCGGTCATGAAACCGGAATCGACGAGGTTCGACAGCACCACATTGGCGCGAGCACGGGCGGCGGGCAGGTTGATGTGCGGGGCGTATTTGGTCGGCGCCTTGAACAGGCCGGCCAGCATCGCCGCCTCGGCGAGGTTCAGATCCTTGACGCTCTTGCCGAAATAGAAATCCGCCGCCGCCTCGATGCCGAACGTGCCGCCGCCCATATAGGCGCGGTCGAGATAGAGCTGCAGGATCTCCTTCTTCGACAGATTGGCCTCCAGCCACAGCGACAGGAAGGCTTCCTTGATCTTGCGCTGGAAGGTACGCTCATTCGACAGGAACAGGTTCTTGGCCAGCTGCTGGGTGATGCTGGAGCCGCCCTGGACGACGGAATTAGCCCGCACATTCTCGAAGATGGCGCGCGACAGGCCGAGCACGTCGATGCCGTAGTGCTCGAAGAAGCGTCGGTCCTCGGTCGCCAGCACCGCTTTGATGACATGGTCCGGCATCTCGTCGACAGGCACGGAATCGCGCTGGATGATGCCGCGCTGGCCAATCTCATTGCCGTAGCGGTCGAGGAAGGTGACGGCGAAATCGCCCTGACTGCGCCAGTCGCCGGTGGTGATCTGGAAGGCCGGCATCGCGAGTGCGAGCAGCACGACGACGCCGCCGGCGCCCATCGTAAAACCTTCGCTCAGCACCTCGATGATGCCGCGTCGCCAGCCGGTGACTCGGAAGCGCCGCGAAAAAATGGTTGCCGATTCCCAGAACTGGCCGGCCTTGAAGCCGATTTCGTAGAGCGAGGAATCGATCCAGGCGTCCACCGCCAGCAGTGCGGCGGCGATCGGACCTCTTCGTCTTGGACGTCGTTCTAAAGGACTGGCCATTCCCGAAACTCACCCAACCCACCTGAGAACCGCAAGCGGGCAATTTCAGGGCGGGCATACCCGGCGAAGACTATTCTTCCATTTCAGCCCGGCTCACAAGGGCAGCCAGGCCACACCGCACGGTTTGTTGAGCGCCGCCCGGATCGTGACGCTGGAGGTCGACGCCGTCGATGCCGACGCCAGTGGCTTCGAGCCAGTCTGGCACAAGGGCCGGCGCGTCGGCTTCGTCGCCTCAGCCGGCTATGGCTACACAATAGGCAAAAGCGTCGCGCTGACGTTGCTGGGCGACGAATTCGCCGGGGAGGGGACCGCGCTTTCGGTGCACATTGTCGGCGTCGAGCGGCCGGCGCGAATTATTCCGGCCTCGCCATACGACCCCGAGGGCAGGCGATGCGGCAATGAGGAGTTTTGGCCATGGTCGATGACATCATAAGGGAGACCAGGCGCGAGCGCCGGCGCGGGCACACCGGTGAGGCCGGCAGCGGGCCAAGCCGCCACCCGAACTATCGCTCGCTCAAGAACCCGTTCCTGCCGCAGCCGGTGTTTTCGGACGACCAGGTCGCGGCCATCCACGACACGGCGTTGCGCGTGCTGGAAGAGCTCGGCATCAAGGTGCTGCTGCCGGAGGCACGGGCGATCTACGCCAAAGCCGGTGCGCTGGTCGACGAGGACAGCCGGATGGTGCGCATCGGCTGCGATATTGTCACTGCGGCACTGGCCTCGGCGCCGAAATCCATCCGGGCGCTGGCGGGCGACCGTAGCCGCGATCTCATGCTGGAGCTCGGCTCGATGACGTTCCTCGCCGGGGCCGGGGCGCCCAACGTCACCGATCTCGAACGCGGACGGCGTCCGGGCACGCTCGCCGCTTTCGAAGAACTGACCAAGCTTGTTCAGAATTTCGACGTGCTGCATATGCTCGGCCCCTGGATCGAGCCGCAGGATGTCGACAACCGTTTGCGCCACTATGCCGTCAACCGTGCGCAGCTGACCCTGTCGGACAAGTTCCCCTTCGTCTTCGCCCGCGGCACGCCGCAGGTCGAGGATGGGTTCGAGATGATCCGGTTGGCGCGCGGCCTCTCGCAGGACGAGTTCCTTGCCGGCGTCCATTGCTATACCGTCATTAACACCAATTCGCCGCGCCAGCTCGATATCCCGATGGCGCAGGGCATCATCGACTTCGCCAAGGCCGGCCAGGTGTCCATCATCACGCCCTTCTGCCTGGCCGGCGCCATGGCGCCGATCACCGTCGCCGGCGCATTGACGCTGCAGCATGCCGAGGCGCTGGCTGGTCTCGCGCTGGCGCAGATGGTGCGGCCGGGCGCACCGGTGGTTTACGGATCCTTCTCCTCCAATGTGGACATGAAGTCCGGCGCACCGGCCTTCGGCACGCCCGAGCACGTCAAGGCGACGCTGGGCGCCGGTCAGCTGGCCCGCTTCACCGGCCTGCCTTGGCGGTCCGGCGGCGGCAGTGCGGCCAACATTTCCGATGTGCAGGCGGCGCACGAGACGCAGTTCGCGCTGTGGGGCTCGGTGCTTGCCGGCGCCACCGTCTGCATCCATGCCGCGGGCTGGCTGGAGGGTGGCCTCAGCGTCTCCTACGAGAAGCTGATCACCGATATCGAGGCATTGCAGACGGTTGCCGAACTCTGTGCTACGACCCCCGGCGACAAGGATTCGATCGGCTTCGAGGCGATCGCCGAAGTCCAGCCGGGCGGGCATTTCTTCTCCGCCGGCCACACCATGACGCGCTACCGCACCGCCTTCTACGAGCCGCTGGTCGCCGACTGGTCGAATTTCGGCAGCTGGACGCAGTCCGGTTCGAAGTCGGCCACCGAGCGCGCCACCGGCATCTGGAAGCGGACGCTGGCCGACTTCCAGCCGCCGGCGTCGGCCGTTGCCACATCCGATGTGCTCGACGAGTTCATTGCCCGCCGCACCGAAGAGGGCGGAGCGTTGCCGATGTCGTGAGGTTGGCAGCCGTCACATCGGCCGCTTGTCGCCGGTCTTCGACGGCTCGCGGCGAATCGGCCCGGCATCGGCCTGCCTGTGCTTGTCGGCGGCAATCCGGCGGATGCGATCGAAGCGGCTCTCCTCCGCCGGCTTGGTCGCGGATACAGCGTTTGGCTTCGGGGCAAATGTGATCATCTGTCGATCTCCCTGTCGTTGCTGACTGGTCTTGACTGACTGACGGAAATTCCTGGCTCGCCGGGGAAATGTCCCCGGCAGCCTGTTCTGATTTATGCCCGCCCAGATTCCCAGGCGGGCAATTTTCGGGCGATGGTCAGTAGCCGCCCATGCCGCCACCGCCGCCCGCAGGCGCCGCATCCTTGGCCGGAACGTCGGTGATCATCGCTTCGGCGGTGATCAGAAGCGCTGCAATCGAGCCGGCATCCTGCAGTGCGGTGCGCACCACTTTCGCCGGATCGACGATGCCCGCCTTGATCATGTCGACATAGACCTCGTTCTGGGCATCAAAGCCCTGATTGTGGTCCTTGCTGTCGGACAGCCTGCCGACGACGATCGAGCCTTCGACACCGGAATTCTCGGCGATCTGGCGGATCGGCGCTTCGAGTGCCCTGAGCACGATCGAAATGCCTGCCGTCACATCGTCATTGGCGCCAGTCAGCCCGGCCAGCGCCGATCTGGCGCGCAGAAGCGCCACGCCGCCGCCGGGCACGATGCCTTCTTCCACCGCCGCGCGCGTCGCATTCAGCGCGTCGTCGATGCGGTCCTTCTTTTCCTTCACTTCAGACTCGGTGACGCCGCCGACGCGGATCACGGCGACGCCGCCGGCGAGCTTGGCCAGCCGCTCCTGCAGCTTCTCCTTGTCGTAGTCGGACGTGGTCTCCTCGATCTGGCCCTTGATCTGCGCGATGCGCGCCTGGATGGTCGCCTTGGTGCCGGCGCCGTCGATGATCGTGGTGGTGTCCTTCTCGATCAGTACGCGCTTGGCGCGGCCAAGCATCTCGATGGTGACGTTTTCGAGCTTGATGCCGAGATCCTCGGAAATCATCTGGCCCGATGTCAGCACGGCGATGTCTTCCAGCATCGCCTTGCGGCGATCGCCGAAGCCCGGCGCCTTGACGGCCGCGACCTTGAGGCCGCCGCGCAGCTTGTTGACGACCAGCGTCGCCAGTGCTTCGCCTTCGACGTCTTCCGAGATGATCAGCAACGGCCTGCCGCTCTGCACCACTGCTTCGAGGATCGGCAGCATCGCCTGCAGATTGCCGAGCTTCTTCTCGTGGATGAGCACGTAAGGCTCTTCCAGTTCGACGCGCATCTTGTCGGCATTGGTGACGAAATAGGGTGAGAGATAGCCGCGGTCGAACTGCATGCCTTCGACGACGTCGAGTTCGGTGTCGGCGGTCTTGGCCTCCTCGACGGTGATGACGCCGTCATTGCCGACCTTGTCCATCGCCTTGGCGATCATGGCGCCGACGCTGGCATCGCCATTGGCGGCGATGGTGCCGACCTGCGCGATCTCGGCCGACGACTTGACCTTCTTGGCCTTCGCCTTGATGTCCTTGACCACGGCGGCGACAGCCTGGTCGATGCCACGCTTGAGGTCCATCGGGTTCATGCCCGCGGCAACCAGCTTGGCGCCTTCGCGCAGGATCGATGCGGCCAGCACCGTGGCGGTGGTGGTGCCGTCACCGGCGAGGTCGTTGGTCTTCGAAGCCACTTCGCGCACCATCTGCGCGCCCATGTTCTCGAACTTGTCGGCAAGCTCGATTTCCTTGGCCACCGTCACACCGTCCTTGGTGATGCGCGGCGCGCCATAGGCCTTGTCGATGATGACGTTGCGACCCTTAGGGCCGAGCGTGACCTTCACCGCATTGGTGAGGATCTCGACGCCGCGCAACATGCGGTCGCGCGCGTCAGTGGCGAATTTGATTTCCTTGGCAGACATTTTTTTCAATCCCGTTGGTGTGGTGAAGCAAGCGGCTCGCCGGAGCCTGGCAAAGCCAGACCGGTCAAGCGGCCTTCTTGGCTTTGACGCTCTTCTCGGTGACGACCGTCCCGCTCTTTCCGATATCGGCCGTCTCGCTCTTGTCGATCACGCCCATAATGTCGGCTTCCTTCATGATCAGCAGGTCCTCGCCGTCGATCTTGACCTCGGTGCCCGACCATTTGCCGAACAGGATGAAGTCGCCGGCCTTGACGTCGAGCGGAACAAGCGCGCCGTTTTCGTCGCGTGCGCCCGGCCCAACGGCGATGACTTCGCCTTCCTGCGGCTTTTCCTTGGCATTGTCGGGAATGATGATGCCGCCCTTGGATTTGGTATCGCCTTCGGCGCGCCGGATGACGACGCGGTCGTGGAGTGGCCGAAACTTCATGAGAACTTCTTTCTGGGGCCGGCATAGGCGACCGCGCCGTTCTTATAGGCGTGTTGGCACTCGATAGATAGGAGTGCCAAAAATTATTCGTGGCCAAAATTAAATATTAAAAAGTATTATGATGTCTGCCGGGTTCGAAACGTCGCGAGGCGCCTAGATATTTCGAAAAATTGAATTTCGAGGCCAAAGCGACTATTTATATCGTAAGTTCGATTTCACAATTTCAGGCACGAGGAGATTTATGCGATGGCCGAAGGCAATCAGAGCATCATGGAAAAAGCTGAAGCCCGCTTCATGGACAAGCAGAAGAAGACGGCCGAGCGCAACAAGGCAACCTCCGACTACATGTCCGAAGCGAGGGCCAGGGAGATCAAGACGGCAAGGCTCAGGGAATTGCGCCTGGCCAAGGAAGAGGCCGACCGCGTCGCGGAAGCCTTGAACCCGACACCGAAGAAGAAGCGGGCGACAGTCAAGAAAGCCGCCGCCGCGCCGAAGGGGGGCACGTCATGAGCCTGACATTCCCCAATCCAAGTCGCTTCTATGACGAGGCCGGCAAGCGCATCCGCTTTGTCGGCCACGACGGCATGTTCCAGATTTCCTTCTCTGTCGCAGCCGATGCCCTCTCGAAGGCGCCATCAGGGACGGCGACCGCGGAAGCCACCTATCTGGCGGCTTTCGACACCGCGTCCAGCTGCATCCATGACATTGCCAGCAAGGCCTACGCCCGCACCCGCAAGAGCATATATGTGCTCACAGCCGCGGATTTCGGTTAGCGCGCGTTCGTCTTGCAATCAGAGCGGCTGAGATCAGCGTGCGTCAGGACTTGCGGTCGGCTTTTGCCCGCCGCTTGACGTCCCGGCTGTTCAGGCGGTCGGCCATCGCTTCCGCATCGCGCAAATTCATGGCCACCATTACCTGTTGCTTAAGCTCGACAGGCTGGCCGGTGAAGATGTCGAAGATAGTCCAGCTCTCGGGCTCGTCCATGCGCAACGCGTAGCGGTTTGTCATATCGGCATCAGGCCTTTGACATGAAAAATGCCGCCGCCAGGATCAGGATTGTCCAGGCCACCACCGACAGCTTCAAGGCCAGGCCGCCATGCATTGAAAGTATCTCGCGCATGCGCAGGGCCACGGTGCTCTTCGACAGGGCGGGTGCTGCCGCAATCGCGACCGGGGGCTTGACGCAGAGCTTTCCAAAAGCCGGCAGCAGCGGTGGCGTTCGCATGAAATGACCTCGAATTGCCGGAGAAAACAGGGCTCCTCATAACACCCCTCTTGAAACTCCCCGCATGCCAAATAGAACCCGGTCCGTGAAAGGGCCATGCCGCCCGATTCGCCGTCTTCCATCAGGCGGATCGTCATCTGGCGAAATCCGTGCAACGCGGTTAGGTTGCGCGCGAAACTGAGGTTGTTCAAAGCGTGACAGGCGAACGGAGACGACGATGACGGCGCCCGGCGATTTGCTGCAAGCCTTGTTCATGAGATTGAAGAGCGATGCCTCGCTGACGGCGCTGCTCGGCGGCGCCGGGTTGCGCGAGCAGGCGGCCGACAGTGCCGCCTTCCCTTATGTGACCTATGGCAGGACCAGCGCATTCGATCTGGACACCGGCGCCGACAATGATGACGACCAGCTCATCACGCTGCATGTCTGGTCGAAGGCGCAAGGCGAGGCCGAGACGCGTCTGATTATGGACAGCATCCGGGCGCGCCTTGACGGCGCCGCTTTCGCCACCGGCTCGCGCGACCAGACCCGCCTGTCGCTGGAGTTCGCCGAGGCCCGCTACGACGAGGACCTGGCGCTCTACCACGGGGTGCTGCGGATACGCGCTCTCACCGAACAAAGTGATTGAAGCAACCTAGATCTGCGCCTGGATCTCGGCCTTGTCGATGACTGACCACACCTCGCGGATGCGACCCTCTCCGAATTCGTAGAAAACATTCTCAGCGAACGACACGCGCTTGCCGTTCACCGGCAGGCCGAACAGCACGCCCTTGGGATGACAGTCGAAATGCAGGCGCGCCGCCACGCGCGGCGGCTGGCAGACCAGCAGTTCGATGTTGAAGCGGAGGTCGGGTATCGCCTCGAAATCGCCTTCGAGCATACGGCGATAACCCGACAGGCCGAGCATTTCGCCATTGTGCTGCACCTCGTCGCCGACAAAGTCTCCAAGTTTCGCCCAGTCCTGGTCATTCAGGCAAGCGATATAGCCCCGGTAAAGGTCGGCAAGGTCTTTATCCGTCATGCGCACTCCGATGATTTGGCGTTTCCCGCGCTATTTAGGGCGGCCCTTCAGAATGGTCTCGCCTTGACCTGTTCCCAATCTGGCTGCGAATTGAGAACCTGCGCGCAAACACCATAGCCGCGCAGCCGGTTTTCCGGTTATGAATCCATTGCCCGGTCTGAGGGACTGGGCGGTAGGATCGCATTCATTCGTTGCGCGCGCAGGGGGGTATTGCGGGGATGGATTTTCACCCGTTCACCGTTCATTTCACGTTCAGCACAGTTGCGTTACAACGCCGACCATGAAAACGCTTCGCTCTCATGTCAGAATCGCGATACTGGCGCTCACAGCGGCCGGCCTGTTGGCGTCGCAAGCGACGCCGGCAGCCGCGGCGGATTGCTACGCGATCGGCCAGCAGGTTGCCGAGCAGAATGGCGGCACGCTGGCCAAGGCTTCGCAGACGACGCGTGGCGGCCAGGAGGTCTGCGTCATCGTCGTGCTTGTGCCGGGCAAGGACGGCCAGCGTCCGCGCCGTTCCGAGATCGTCGTCCCGGCGAACTGATCCAATCTTCCCTCTTGCAGGGCTCGTTTCCCAGACCACCGGAATCGGCCTATATCTGACCCATCAACAGGCCTGACCGATCATGCGCGTACTCGTCGTAGAAGATGACAAGGATCTCAACCGGCAGCTGGCCGACGCGCTGGTCGATGCCGGCTATGTCGTCGACCGCTCCTATGACGGCGAGGAGGGGCATTTCCTCGGCGACACCGAGCCCTACGATGCCGTCGTGCTCGACATAGGCCTGCCGCAGATGGACGGCATCAGCGTCGTCGAGCGCTGGCGCCGCAACGGCCGCAAGATGCCGGTGCTGATCCTGACAGCGCGCGACCGCTGGAGCGACAAGGTGTCGGGCATCGATGCCGGCGCCGACGACTATGTCACCAAGCCGTTCCACATCGAGGAGGTGCTGGCCAGGGTGAGGGCGCTGATCCGCCGCGCCGCCGGCCATGCCTCGTCCGAGCTCACTTGCGGGCCGCTGCGCCTCGACACCAAGGCCTCCAAGGCCGATGTCAACGGCGTGCCGCTGAAGCTGACCTCGCATGAGTTCCGCCTGCTGGCGTATCTGATGCACCATATGGGCGAGGTGGTGTCGCGCACCGAGCTGGTCGAGCATCTCTACGACCAGGATTTCGACCGCGATTCCAACACCATCGAGGTCTTTGTCGGCCGGCTGCGCAAGAAGATGGGCATCGACATGATCGAAACCGTGCGCGGCATGGGCTATCGCATGCGTGAGCCGGAGGCGTAAGGCGGAACCGCTCCCCATACCAGCAAGGAAGCCTTTTTCGGCGCGGCTCTGGCCGCGCTCGCTGGCCTTCCGCGTCATCGGATTTTCCACGATCTGGGCGATCCTCACCCTGATCGTCATCTTCACTCTGATCACCACGCTCTACCGCCAGGCCAGCGAGCGCGGCTTCGACAGCCTGCTGTCGGCGCATCTGTTCAATCTGATCGGCTCGGTCGGCGTTTCCGAATCCGGCCAGCTCACCGGTGCTCCCGACCTTGGCGACCTGCGCTTCTCGGAGCCGAATTCGGGCTGGTACTGGTCGGTGGAGCCGGCTTCCGAAGGCGTGCACGGCAACCTTCATTCGTCCTCGATGACCACGACGATCCCGTCGCCGACCGTTGCCGAGGTGCCTTTCAATTCCAGTTTCCAGCGCAGCTATTCCACCGACGGCATCGGTGACGAGGAACTGCAAGTGTTCGAAAGCGAATTCGTCCTCGATGCCAAGAACCGCGCCGCGCGCTTCCGCGTAATGGGCAACAAGACCGAGCTCGAGCACGAGATCGCCACCTTCCAGGGCCGCCTGTTGACCTATCTCAGCCTGTTCGGCGTCGGCATGATCGCCATCAATGCGATCGCCATCCTGCTCGGCCTGCAGCCCTTGCGCCGGGTTCGCAACGCGCTTGCCCAGGTGCGCGAAGGCACGGCGCAACGGCTCGACGGCCAGTTTCCCGCCGAGATCGAGCCGCTCGCCAACGAGACCAATGCGCTGATCGAAAACAACAAGCGCATCGTCGAGCGTTCACGCACGCAGGTCGGCAACCTCGCCCATTCGCTGAAGACGCCGCTCGCAGTTTTGATCAACGAGGGCCGGGCGCTCGGCGGCGCCAAGGGCCAGCTCATCGCCGACCAGGCCGCCTCGATGCAGAAGCAGGTCGACCATTATCTGCAGCGGGCTCGGGTCGCCGCGCAGCGCGACAGCGTCGTCTACCGCACGCCGGTGACCCCGCTGGTGCAGCGCATGGTGCGCGTGCTGCAAAAACTCAAGCCTGATGTCAGCCTGTCGCTTACGCTGCCGGCGGCCGACATCGTCTTTGCTGGCGAGCGCGAGGATTTGGAGGAACTGGTCGGCAACCTCCTCGACAATGCGATGAAATGGGCAAGGAGCACTGTTGCCGTATCCGTCACGCCGGCCGCAGCCGGCCTGTTCGAGCTATCGATCGAGGATGACGGTCCCGGCATCCCCGAGGACAAGGCCCGCGATGTTTTGAAACGCGGCCGGCGCCTCGACGAGACAAAGCCGGGAACCGGGCTCGGACTTGCCATCGTTGCCGACCTCGTCAACGAGTATGGCGGGGCGCTGGCGCTGGAACGCTCCACGATGGGCGGGCTGAAGGCGGTTGTGCGCTTGCGGAGCTTGCAATGATGTACTGCCCAGGGCCAATCGACACGGCCGAATGCCTGTGTTATGGCGGCCCCTCGATTGCGCAAAAGCCGTTAAGAACGGCCAAATTTCCGACAAATATCAATAGTATGACGTCCTGACGCCCCCGATGACGCGGCCCCCAGCGCATCCCGTTCAAGAAAACCGGTTGTTGGCATGAAGATTCGCGTTGCGCTCGTTTCCGCACTGCTCGCTCTTTCCGGCTGCGGAACGCTGGGCAAGGGCAGTGGCCCGGATATCTCCATCACCAACCCGCCCGCGTCGCCTCCTTCAGGGGCCAAAGTCGCGACGACGATCATCTCGGCCATGGCCGGCGGGCTCGTCGGCGGATCGATCGGCAGTGGCCTGGACAGCACCGAGAAGCGCAAGGCGCTCGAGGCGGAATACAAGGCGCTCGAATATACGGCGAGCGGCCAGAAGGTGACGTGGAAGAGCGACAGTTCGGCTCATTCCGGCGAAGTCGTCGCGGCCCAGCCCTACCGCGTCGGCTCGCAGGATTGCCGCCAGTACACCCATACGGTGTTTACCGGCACGGCCGGCCAGACCGCGCGGGGCACCGCATGCCGCAACGCCGACGGCAGCTGGACGCCGCTGACCTGAACATTGGGCCGGGGTCGGAATCCCGTCAAAGCGTCGCAGCACCCTCATGTTGTGAGAGCAGGGCTCTCGCTCTATTGGAAGAACCATGCTGTTCTGGGTCATAGCCGCAATCCTCACGCTGGGCGCAAGCCTGACGGTGCTGCTGCCGCTGACCAGTGGCGGCAAGGACGCTCCGACCAGCAGCGACCACGACCTCGAAGTCTATCGCGACCAACTGGCCGAGCTTGAGCGTGACGCCGCGCGCGGGCTGATCCAGCCGGCGGAAGCCGAGGAGGCGCGCGCCGAAATCGCCCGCCGCATCCTTCGCCTGGGAGATGTTGGTCAAGCCAATGTCGGTCAAGCCGATGCGCCTGGCACGCGGCAGCCGTCAAAGGCGGCAAGGCTGGTGGCAACGGCTGCGGTACTGGCGGTCCCTCTGCTCAGCTGGGGCCTTTACAGCCAGCTCGGCTCGCCGGATCTGCCGTCACAGCCGCTTGCCGAACGGCTGGCCAAGAATCCGGCCGATAGTTCGGTCGACGAGTTGGTGGCGCGCGCCGAGGCCCATCTTGCCGCCAACCCTGGCGATGGACGCGGCTGGGACGTGCTCGCCCCGATCTATCTGCGCCTGCAGCGCTTTCCCGATGCCGTGACCGCCTATCGCAATGCCATCCGCCTCGATGGCGACACGGCTGCCCGCGAGGCCGGTCTCGGCGAAGCGATCGCCAATGCGGCCGGCGGCATCGTTTCGGCCGATGCGCAATACGCTTTCGAACAGGCGCTAAAACTCGACCCGGGAAACGCGAAAGCCTCGTTCTATTTGGCGATGGCGCTGGCCCAGGAAGGCCACATACCCGAGGCAACCACGGCTTGGCAGAAAATGCTCGATTCCCTGCCGCAGGATTCGCCATGGCGCGGAGCTGTCCAACAGGCACTGGCCGAGGCCGCCAACCGCAGCGTCGCGTCAGGAGAGCCCGCCAAAGGCCCCGACGCCGCAGCCGTCGATGCCGCCTCGTCGATGGCGCCGCAGGACAGGCAGGCCATGATCGAAACCATGGTCGCCGGCCTCGACGAAAAATTGCGGCAAAATCCGCGCGACACGGAAGGATGGATGCGGCTCATTCGTTCCTATGTTGTGCTGGGGAAGGCCGACCAGGCGCGCGACGCGCTGCATCGCGGTATTGCCGTGTTTGGCGCCGACAGTGAGGAAGCGAAGAAATTCACCGCCTTTGCCGCCTCGCTCGGCCTGACGGCGACGGAGTAGGACATGACGCGCAAGCAGAAGCGATTGTCGGTGATTGTCGGAGGTCTTGCCTTCCTCGGCGCCGCCACCGGGCTGACCTTCTATGCGTTGGGCCAGAAGGCCTCCTATTTCTATATGCCCGCCGATCTGACCACCGCCAGCTTGCAGCCGGGACAGCGCATCAGGCTCGGCGGCCTCGTCGAAAAGGGCACGGTCGTGCGCGGGCAGGGCGCGACGGTTGCGTTCTCGGTCACCGACACGCACAAATCGGTCAAGGTCAGCTATACCGGCATCCTGCCCGATCTGTTCCGCGAGGAGCAGGGCGTCATCACCGAAGGCAGCTTTGGCGCCGACGGCGTTTTCGTCGCCGACAGCGTGCTGGCCAAGCATGACGAGCGCTACATGCCCAAGGAAGTCGCTGACGGGCTGAAGGCCAAGGGCGTGTGGCAAGAGAGCAAGAGCCAGTAATGGTTGAGACCGGACACTTCGCGCTCGTCCTCGCCTTTGTGCTGTCGCTGGTGCAGACGCTGGTGCCGCTGATCGGCGCCCGTACCGGCAACCAGAGGCTGATGGCTGTCGGCGGTCCCGTCACGGTCACAGGCTTCGCGCTCGCGGCGCTATCGTTCGCAGCACTCGCCGGCGCCTATGCAAGTTCCGATTTCTCGGTGGCGAGCGTGTGGGAAAACTCGCATTCGCTGCAGCCGCTGATCTACAAGATCACCGGAACCTGGGGCAATCACGAAGGCTCGATGCTGCTCTGGGTGCTGATCCTGACCTTCTTCGGTGCGCTGGTCGCTGTCTTCGGCTCCAACCTTCCGGCGACGCTGCGCGCCAATGTGCTGGCCGTGCAGGGGGCTATCGGCGCCACCTTCTTCCTGTTCATCCTGGCGACATCCAATCCGTTCACCCGGCTCAATCCGGCGCCGATCGAGGGCCGCGATCTCAACCCGGTCCTGCAGGATCTTGGCCTCGCCATCCATCCGCCGCTGCTCTATCTCGGCTATGTCGGGTTCTCCATCTGCTTTTCCTTCTCGGTCGCCGCCCTCATCGAAGGCCGCATCGATGCCTCCTGGGCGCGCTGGGTGCGGCCGTGGACGCTGGTCGCCTGGATGTTCCTCACCGGCGGCATCGCGATGGGCTCCTACTGGGCCTATTACGAGCTCGGCTGGGGCGGCTTCTGGTTCTGGGATCCGGTCGAAAACGCTTCCTTCATGCCGTGGCTGGCCGGCACGGCTCTTCTGCATTCGGCAATCGTCATGGAAAAGCGCTCGGCGCTCAAGATCTGGACGCTGCTGCTAGCCATCCTCACCTTCTCGCTGTCGCTGCTCGGCACCTTCCTGGTGCGCTCCGGTGTGCTGACCTCGGTGCATGCTTTCGCCACCGATCCGACCCGCGGCATCTTCATCCTGTGCATTTTGACGCTGTTCATCGGCGGCTCGCTGGCCCTGTTTGCGCTGCGCGCCTCGCGGCTGACGGCCGGCGGCCTGTTCCACCCGATCTCGCGCGAAGGCGCGCTTGTCCTCAACAATCTGTTCCTGACCACGGCCACCGCCACCGTGCTGGTCGGCACGCTCTATCCGCTCGCGGTCGAGGCGCTTTCGGCCGGCAAGATCTCGGTCGGCGCGCCGTTCTTCAACCTGACATTCGGCCCGCTGATGGTGCCGCTGCTGGTCGTGGTTCCGTTCGGGCCGCTGCTAGCCTGGAAGCGCGGCGACCTCTATGCCGTCGCCCAGCGCCTGATGGCGGCTTTCGGCGCCGCTCTCCTGGCGATGCTGGTCACGGGGCTGTTCATCGACGGCGCGTCGGTGTTCGCCGCCCTTGGTGTCGGCCTCGCCTGCTGGCTGGTCTGCGGCGCGCTCACCGACCTCGCCGTCAAGTCCGGCTTTGGCAATGCGTCGCCCGCCATCATGCTGCGCCGTTTCGCCGGCCTGCCGCGTTCGGTGTTCGGCACTGCACTTGCCCATCTCGGCCTCGGGCTGACGACGCTCGGCATTGTCGGCACGCTGTGCTTCGGCACCGAAAGGATACTGTCGATGCATGCCGGCGAGAGCGTCGAACTCTCCGGCCACACGCTGCGTTTCGACGGCCTCTTCCCGGCGCAGGGTCCGAACTACAGCGAGCAGCGCGGCCGCTTTTCCCTGATCGGCGCCGATGGCGGCGTTTCAGCCGAAATCACCTCGGCCAAGCGCTTCTTTCCGGTGCGGCAGACGACGACGACCGAATCCGGCATCGAGACGATCGGCTTCAGCCAGCTCTATCTGTCGCTGGGCGATGAAGGCACCGATGGATCCGTCGTGGTGCGCCTGTGGTGGAAGCCGCTGGTGACGCTGATCTGGGGCGGAGCTCTGGTGATGATGGCGGGAGCCGCAATGTCGCTGCTCGACCGTCGCCTGCGGGTTGGCGCACCCTCGCGCCGCCGCAAGCAGGCAGCCTCCATGCCGTCGGCAGGCGCGCCGTGAGCACCAGGTTCTCGTTGGCCTCGCTCACCCTGCTTCTGGCGCTGCTGTTTGCCGGCGCGGCGCAAGCGGTGAAACCGGACGAGGTTCTCACCGATCCGGCGCTCGAGGCGAGGGCGCGGCTACTGTCGGAAGGCCTGCGCTGCATGGTCTGCCAGAACCAGTCCATCGACGAATCCGATGCAGACCTCGCCCGCGACCTGCGCATCCTGGTGCGCCAGCGCCTGGTTGCCGGCGATACCGACCAGCAGGTGATGGACTATATCGTGTCGCGCTACGGCGAGTTCGTGCTGTTGAAGCCGCGCTTCAGCCCGCGCAACGCCTTGCTTTGGGGCACGCCGGTGCTTCTGCTTCTAGTCGGCGGCATTTTCATTGTGCTGACCACACGCTCGCGCCGCTCGTTGGCAACCAAGGCGCTGAGCGCCGAGGAACAGGCGGCGCTGGACAAGATGCTGAGCGACTAGCTCGGCCATTCCTCCAAAGGCCAGTCCCGCGACGTGTGGATGACGCGCAGGATAACAATGCTCTGACGGCCGGCGATCAGGCGCAATTCATAGGCAATGATGTAGGGCAGGCGGCCGATGGGCTTCTCATAAGTGCCTGTTACCCGGCCAGGTCGGCCCGTCGCCATATCACCAAGGCCCCGGCCCATTTCACGGATACGGTCCGCGAGGCGTCGGGCGGCGGCAGGATTGTCCTGAGCGATAAAGGCAACTTGCTGCGTGAGATCGTCCAGCGCTTCTCGCGACCAGGTGACGAACCGCTTCACGCCTTGCCTGCGCGCCTGGCTTTCGCTGCTTCGATCACCGCGTCGACCTCCGCCATGGCGTCGTCGTGGGGCACGACGCGGCCAGCCTCTGCGTCGGCCATGCCACGTTTTATGCCTTCGATGATATCCAGCTCGCGATCGACATAGGCTGAGACCGCCTCGGCGGCGAGGAACGATTTACTACGCCTGGTATCGGTAGCGATCTGCTCCAGCTTCAGCTTGGTCTCGGACGAGACTCGAATGGTCATGGTGGTGCTTGCTGTCATTGTGAAAGCCTTGTGCTGAGTTGTGTACACCATAGGGCAGCAGGCGAGCGCAACCAAGCGATTTGTGCGTCCGCCCAACATTACAAAACTTTCATGCTTCGGAAATGGCGCGGTAATGTGCGCCTCTCTATTTCTCTTGTCCGAGGATGCTCTGCCTGAGCCGCATCCAGTGAAAAGAGGATATGAGACCCATGACTATCGCCCCCAACCCATATTCCCGCACCCGCAAGCGCCTGTTGGCCGCCGCCGCTTCGCTGGCCATTGCCGGCGGCATCGGTTTCGGCGCCGTTGCCACTGGTACAGCTCCCGTTCTGGCCGATGCCGTGCGGGTCGAAGCGCCCCAGGTGCCGGGCTTTGCCGATGTCGTCGAGCGCGTTTCGCCGGCCGTGGTCAGCGTCAAGGTCAAGGCCAAGATCGAGCCTGCCGCCGATGACGGCTCCGACCAGTCCGACGATCCGGACGGCATGAACAACCTCCCCGACAATCCGCAGCTGCGCCAGTTCTTCAAGCAATTCCGGGGCTTTGGCGATCAGAACGGCCAGGGCGGCGGCAATCGTCGCTTCAGCCACCGCGACCATAACAACGACCAGCCGCGTCCGGTGGCGCAGGGTTCTGGCTTCTTCATCTCCGATGACGGCTATCTCGTCACCAACAACCATGTCGTCGAGGAAGGCTCCGCCTTCACAGTGGTGATGAATGACGGCAAGGAGCTTGACGCCAAGCTGATCGGCACCGATCCGCGCACCGATCTGGCGGTGCTCAAGGTCGATGGCGTCGGCAAGTTCACCTATGTCGATTTCGCCGACGATTCCAAGGTTCGCGTCGGCGACTGGGTGGTGGCCGTCGGCAATCCGTTCGGCCTCGGCGGCACCGTCACCGCCGGCATCGTCTCGGCCCGTGGCCGTGATATCGGCGCCGGTCCCTATGATGACTTCATCCAGATAGACGCTTCGGTCAACCGCGGCAATTCGGGCGGCCCGACCTTCAACCTCAACGGCCAGGTCGTCGGCATCAACACCGCGATCTTCTCGCCGTCGGGCGGAAGCGTCGGCATCGCCTTCGACATTCCGGCCTCGACCGCCAAGCAGGTGGTGCAGGATCTGATGAAGAGCGGCTCGGTGCAGCGTGGCTGGCTCGGCGTCGAAATCCAGCCGGTTACATCGGACATCGCCGAATCGCTGGGCCTGAAGTCGCAGAACGGGGCTCTGGTTTCGGGCGCCCAGGACGGTGGCCCCGGCAAGAAGGCCGGCATCACCGCCGGTGACGTGATCACCCAGGTCGAAGGCAAGGACGTCGCATCGCCGAAGGAACTGGCTCGTCTGATCGGCGCCTACCCACCCGGCAAGTCGGTCGACGTCACGGTGTGGCGCGACGGCAAGAGCCAGACCATCAAGGTCGATCTCGGCACGTTGCCATCCACTGACAAGCAGGCCTCGGCCGACCCGCAGCAGCCCGCAGCACCGGCAAAGCCCGCCGCGCTGGCCGATCTCGGCCTCACCGTCACCAAGTCGGAAAACGGCAAGGGGCTGGTGGTGACCGATGTCGATCCCGACAGCGATGCCGCCGACCGCGGCATCCAGCCCGGCGATGTCATCACCTCGGTCAATTCGACGGAGGTGAACGGCACCGAAGACGTCGCCAAGGCGATGGCCGATGCGGTCAAGTCCGGCCGCAAGGCGGTGCTGATGCAGATCACCCGCGACGATTCAAACCGCTTCGTCGCGCTGCCAGTCGCCAAAGGCTGACATCACACAGTTTCCAGTGCGGCGGTTTCAACACCCCCGAGCCGCCGCACGGGAAAGCCAGGGGCCGAATGCGTTAGTCAGTCATCGTGTTCTGCCCCCGGCGGCAGCGGGCCCCCATCGCCCGCTGCCGCTCTAACGCAAAGCATGTCGCCCAAAGTGCACGGCGGTTTGGCAAAACGACATGCTTGAACGAAAGCTTTTGCGCTTATGGCGGCCTCTCAATCTTCCGGCGAAATCGCGTATAACGGCTCTATGAAGATTCTCGTCATAGAAGACGATCGCGAGGCGGCCGACTATATGCAGAAGGCCTTTGCCGAGGCTGGGCACACCGCCCATGTCGCCGGCGACGGCGAAACCGGCTTTGCGCTGGCCGATGCCGGCGACTATGACGTGATGGTCGTCGACCGCATGATGCCACGCCGCGACGGGCTCTCCGTCATTGCCGGCCTGCGCTCGCGCGGCAACACCACGCCGGTGCTGATCCTGTCGGCGCTGGGCGAAGTCGATGACCGCGTCACCGGTCTGCGCGCCGGCGGGGACGACTATCTGACCAAGCCCTATGCCTTTTCCGAATTGCTCGCCCGCGTCGAGGTGCTGAACCGCCGCGCCAGCGCCAGGGAGGCCGAAACCGTCTACCGGGTCGGCGATCTCGAGCTTGACCGGCTGTCCCATTCGGTCAAGCGCGCGGCGCGCGAGATCACGCTGCAGCCGCGCGAATTCCGCCTGCTCGAATATCTGATGCGCCATGCCGGCCAGGTGGTGACGCGCACCATGCTGCTCGAAAATGTCTGGGACTATCATTTCGATCCGCAGACCAACGTGATCGACGTTCACGTCTCGCGCCTGCGTGGCAAGATCGAGAAGGGTTTCGACAAGCCGATCCTGCATACGGTTCGCGGCGCCGGCTATATGCTGAAGAGCGGCTAGAGCATGATCCCAAAAAGTAGGTACCGGTTTTTGGAGAAGATCATGCTCCAACAA
This sequence comes from Mesorhizobium sp. M0676, assembly GCF_040320535.1. Classification (NCBI taxonomy): domain Bacteria; kingdom Pseudomonadati; phylum Pseudomonadota; class Alphaproteobacteria; order Hyphomicrobiales; family Phyllobacteriaceae; genus Mesorhizobium; species Mesorhizobium sp. M0676. Next base: position 27,826 of record NZ_JAMYPU010000026.1, on the reverse strand, counting down.
AGGGGTAGGTCATGATGAGATTTCAGCCAAATCTCATCATGAGCTAGAACTCGATGGCCCTTTCCCTGCCGGCCATCATGAGGACGACGGCGGCGCGGCTTTCAGCGCTTTATTTCCTGCTTTTCGCGCTATGTGCCGTGTTGCTGGTCTTCTACATGACGTCGTTGTCGGCCCGCATGCTGACCGGCCAGACCCAGCAGACCATCAATGACGAGGTGCTCGGCCTCGCCCGTGCCTATCAGAGCGGCGGCCTGCCGCGGCTGGTGCGCGTCGTCGAGCAGCGCTCGCGCCAGCCCGGCGCCAACCTCTATCTCATTGCCGACGTCAACGGCCAGATCCTCACCGGCAACGTGCAGAGCCTGGCACCGGGGGTGCTCGAGACCGATGGCTGGACGACCGAACCCTTCTCCTATCGCCGTTTCGGCGAAGGTGAGCTCGAACGGCAGCGCAACCAGGCTTCTGACCCGAATGGCGCGCAGCCCGGCGAGACCGAAATTCAGTCCGAGGGCGAGAAGGGCCACAACGCCATCGCGCTGGTGCTGCGGCTGCCCAACCAGATGATCATGCTTGTCGGCCGCGATCTCGGCGAACCCGAGCGCTTCCGCGCCGTCGTTCGCCGCGCCCTGATGCTGGCGCTGGGTATGATGGGAGTGGGCGGGCTGCTGATCTGGTTCTTTGTCGGCCGCGCCGCGCTGAAGCGCATCGATAGCGTCTCGGAAGCAAGCCGCCGCATCATGGGCGGCGATCTCACGGGACGGCTGCCGGTGACCGGCGCCGGCGATGAGTTCGACCGCCTGTCGGAAAACCTCAACACCATGCTGGCCAGGATAGCGACGCTCAACGAAGGGCTGAAGCAGGTCTCCGACAACATCGCCCATGATTTGAAGACGCCGCTGACCAGACTGCGCAACCGCGCTGAGGCGACACTTTCGGGCAAGCACAAGACCACCGACTACCGGCAGGCGCTGGAAGGCACCATCGCCGAATCCGACCAGCTGATAAAAACCTTCAACGCCATCCTGATGATCTCCAGGCTGGAGGCCGGCTATTCCTCGGAGAGCACCAGCAAGGTCGATCTCGCCGCCGCCGTCCGTGACGTTGTCGAGCTTTATGAGCCGGTCGCGGAGGAGGCTGGCGTGGTGCTCGAAACTGCCGCGGACGGGGATTTTTCCGTCGATGGCAACCGCGAGCTGATCGGCCAGGCACTGTCGAACATCGTCGACAACGCCATCAAATACTCGACCGATGCGGCGGAAAAGCCTGCCGTGCGCGTAGCCCTGCAGCGCGTCGGTCACGAAATCCGCCTTTCCGTTTCCGACAATGGCCATGGCATCCCCGATGACGCCGACCGCGCCAGGGCGACCGAGCGCTTCGTGCGGCTGGAAAAGAGCCGCTCCCAGCCGGGATCAGGCCTTGGTCTCAGCCTCGCCAAGGCGATCATGACTTTTCACAATGGCCGGCTTGAACTTCTGCCTGCCAATCCCGGATTGTCCGTTATCATGAGCTTCCCGGCGCGGGAGGACCATTGATGGCGGTGAGGATGGCTGCGAAACGGATCGAGACCGAATGGCGCCTGCAACTGGCGGCGCAGCTCGCGCCGCTGGATGAGACTCGCGCCCGGCGTGAACTGTCGGAGATCGCTGGCGATGCCAAGGACGAGAACCTGCCGCGTCTGGCGAAATTTCTAGGGGGCAAGGGCGCCGCACAGGAGTTTCTCGCTGCCGTCTTCGATCTCTCGCCCTTCCTCCGCGATGTCGCGCGCCGCCGGCCGCAAGTCCTCGACGCGCTGTTCGATGACGGTGTCGAGGCCAGGCTGACCAGCATTGCCGAAGCGATCGGCAAGGCCGCCTTTGCCGAGACCGTTTCCGAATCCAGCCTGATGATGGAACTCAGGCAGTGGAAGGGTGAAGGTCACTTCCTGATCGCACTTGCAGACCTCTCCGGCGAGGCCGATACCGCGCTGACGGTAAGGCGCCTCAGCAATCTCGCCGATGCCTGTACCTGCGCGGCGGTCGACTTCCTGCTGCGCGACGCGCACAGCCAGGGCAAGCTCAAATTGCCCGATCCCGAAAATCCGTCACGGCAATCCGGCTGGATCCTGCTCGGCATGGGCAAGCTTGGCGCGCATGAACTGAATTTCTCCTCCGACATCGACCTCGTCGTCTTTTTCGATCCGGATGCGCCGGCGATCGTCGATCCGCTGGACGCCACCGAGCTGTTTGCGCGCCTGACCCGCAGGCTGGTCCGCATCCTGCAGGACCGCACCGGGCACGGCTATGTCTTCCGCACCGATTTGAGGCTTCGTCCCGATCCAGGCTCGACGCCGCTGGCGATCCCGGTCGAGGCAGCACTTCGCTACTATGAGGCGCGCGGCCAGAACTGGGAGCGCGCCGCCATGATCAAGGCGCGTCCCGTGGCCGGCGATCTCGATGCCGGGGATGCGTTCCTGCGGGAATTGCAGCCCTATGTCTGGCGCAAATACATGGACTATGCGGCGATCGCCGACGTTCATTCGATCAAGCGCCAGATCCATGCCCACAAGGGTCATGGCGAGATCGCGGTCAAAGGACACAACGTCAAGCTCGGCCGCGGCGGCATTCGCGAAATCGAGTTCTTCGTCCAGACCCAGCAACTGATCGCCGGCGGCCGTTTTCCGGAGCTGCGCGGCCGCGAGACGGTGCCGATGCTGGGTGCGCTGGCGGCGCGCAACTGGATCACCGCCGATGCACGCGACGCGCTCACGCAGCAATATTGGTTTCTGCGCGGCGTGGAACACGCCATCCAGATGGTCGCCGACGAGCAGACGCATATTCTGCCCGACGATGATGAAGGGCTGGAACGCATCGCCCACATGCTGGGCTTTGCCGATGCCGCCAGATTTGCCGAAACCTTTCGCGCGGCTTTGCATGAGGTCGAGCGCCATTACGCCGCGCTGTTCGAGACCGCGCCTGAATTGTCGGCCGGCGTCGGCAATCTGGTCTTCACCGGCGATGTCGACGATCCCGACACGCTGCAGACCTTGCACGGCCTTGGCTTCCAGCGGCCAAGCGACATCTGCCGCGTGATTCGAGGCTGGCATTTCGGCCGCTACCGCGTCACCCAGTCTGCGGAAGCGCGCGAGCGGCTGACCGAACTGACGCCGGCGCTGCTCAAAGCCTTCGGCCAGACGCGCCGGGCCGACGAGGCGCTGGTTCGCTTCGACGAATTCCTCGCCGGCCTGCCCGCCGGCATCCAGCTGTTTTCGCTGCTGCAGTCGAATCCCGCCCTGCTGAAACTAATGGCGACGATCATGGGCGCCGCGCCTCGGCTGGCGGCAATCATCACAAGGCGCCCGCATGTCTTCGACGGTCTGCTCGACCCGGCGCTGCTCACCGAACTGCCCAACCGCGCCTATCTCTCAGCGCGGTTGGCCGCTTTCATCGATGGCGACAGGCCCTACGAGGATGTGCTTGACCGGCTGCGCATCTTTGCCTCCGAGCAGAAATTCCTGATCGGTGTCAGGCTGCTCGCCGGCTCGATCGACCCGGCGCGCGCCGGCCGCGCCTTTTCCGATCTCGCCGACCTCACCATCGACGCCGCATTGCAGGCGGTGACCACCGAATTCGCGCTGCGCCACGGCGGTATCGCCGGCGGCACGGTTTCGCTGCTCGGCATGGGTAAGCTCGGCAGCCGCGAATTGACGGCGGGTTCGGACGTCGACCTTATCCTGCTTTACGATCACGACCCGGATGCCGACGAGTCCGACGGCGACAAGCCGCTCGCACCGTCGCACTACTACACCAGGATGACGCAGCGGCTGATCGCGGCTGTCTCGGCGCCGACCGCCGAGGGCGTTCTCTACGAACTCGACCTGCGCTTGCGGCCATCCGGCAACAAGGGGCCGGTGGCGACCCATATCGACGCCTTCAAGAAATACCAGCGCCAGGAGGCCTGGACCTGGGAGCACATGGCTTTGGCAAGGGCTCGCGCCATCGGCGGTGACGCTGCCCTTTGCGCCGAGGTCGAGGCCGAGGTGGCGGCACTTCTGGCCTTGCCGCGCGACGCCGCCAAGGTGAGGGCGGAGGCATCCGAGATGCGCGCGCTGATCGAGAAGGAAAAATCGCCGCGCGATCTCTGGGACATCAAGCTCATCTCCGGCGGCCTCATCGACCTCGAATTCATCGCGCAGGTGGCGGTTATAACCGGGCAGGTCGAAGGCGGCCGCAGGGTGACCGCGACCGGCGAAATCCTGGCGCATCTGTCGCCGGATTTCGCCGAGGCTGACGTCAGGCAGCAGCTTTGCGAAGCCTACCAACTCTATCTGGCGCTGACCCAGATGACGCGGCTTTGCCTCACCGGCGCATTCGAACGCGATGACGTTCCGCCGGGACTGTCGGATCTGCTTCTGGCGGTGACTGACCTGCCGGATTTCGGTGTGCTGGAAGCACACCTCAAGGAGACGTCGCAAAAGGTCAGAAAGGATTTCGACCTTTTGCTTCGTACGAAACGGTTGTGAGGGCGTGAAGCGCTGGCGGCTGTTTCGGATCGCATCGGGGGTGACGATGCAACAGGAGATACCCATGAGAAAGACAACCGGACTTGCCCTTGCCTTCATCGCGCTTGCCGGCGCCGTCGGCACCACCGCCTATGCCGAGAACAATGCCAGCGCCAGAATGCGCGAGGGCACCATGATGCGCCTCGACAAGGCGATGAAGGATTCCAACGGCACCATCAGCTTCGACCAGTTTTCCGACGCCATGAACGCGCGGCTGAAGAAGCTGGTCGCCGATAATGGCGGCAAGCTGACAGTCGCCCAGCTCGCTGACGCGCTGGAGAAGGCGCGGTTCGAGGAAATGGCCAAGCGCATAGTTGCCCGCTACGACAGCAAGGGCGACGGCACGCTGACCACGGACGACATCACCGGGCGCGAGAAGAAGGTGTTCGCCATGCTCGACCGCAACAATGACGGCAAGATCGAGCGCAACGAAATCCCAAAGAAAGGCCGCATGGACCGCCACCACCAATGGGACGGCGGCGACGACAGCATGGAGTGAAATGGCGATATGTCTCCGGCGGCGAAAGCCGCCGGAGCCCTTGCATGACCGGGGCTACTCAGTCCTTGAACGCGGCGGAGAGCACCGCTCGCATTGGCGGGCCGTCAGGCCGCCGCCTTCACCGCCAGCGCCGGCTTCTTCACCGGAATGCGCACCGACACGATCGTGCCGACGCCTTCGGTCGAGCGGATTTTCAGCGCGCCGCCCTGCAGCTCGGCCAGCGAGCGCGAGATGGCAAGGCCGAGGCCGGAGCCGGCGTGGTTCTTCGAAAACTGGTTCTGCACCTGTTCGAAGGGGCGGCCGAGCTTGCTCAGTGCCTCCTTCGGAATGCCGCAGCCATTGTCCTCGATGGTCAGCACCAGCGCGCCTGACGTGTTGCGGGCGCGCACCGAGATATGGCCGCCCTGGCCGGTGAACTTCACCGCATTCGACAGCAGATTGATGGCGATCTGCTTGATCGCCCGGCGGTCGGCGAACAGCGTCATCGTATCGGCGATGCGGGTTTCGACCGTGATCGATTTCTCCGCCGCCTGCAGCGAGATCACCCGCACCGTCTCGCGGATCAGCGGGCAGAGATCGATTTCCTCGCGGTCCACCGAGAATTGGCCGGCTTCGATCTTCGACATATCGAGTATGTCGTTGATGACGCCGAGCAGATATTTGCCGCTGCCGTTGATGTCGTTGGCATATTCCTCGTAGCGCGGCGAACCGAGCGGCCCGAACAGGCCTTGTTCCATCAGTTCGGAGAACCCGATGATGGCGTTGAGCGGCGTGCGCAGCTCGTGCGACATGTTGGCTAGGAATTCGGATTTGGCCCGATTGGCGGCCTCGGCGCGCTCGGTTTCCTTCATATATTCGCGGTTGAGCTCGACCAGTTCCTTGGCGCGCTCTTCCTCGGCCCGGCGGGCGAGGCTGAGGTCGTGGATGGTCGCCATCAGCCGGCGCTCGCTGTCGACCAGCTTTTCCTGGTGCAGCTTGATCTGGGTGATGTCGGAGCCGACGGAGACCGTGCCGCCGTCCCGGGTCCTCAGTTCGTTGACCTGCAGCCAGCGGCCGTCGGAGAGCTGCCGCTCGAAGGTTGCGCCCCCTTGCGGCCCGTTGGTGTTGGCCAGCCGCCGTTCAGAGGCGAAGGCCAGCATGCGCTCTTCAAGCACGGCGCGCGCAGCGCCCGGCATGACGTCGCGGTCCGACAGGCCGTTGTCCTTCTGGTATTTGGAATTGCACATGATCAGGCGCTGGGCGGCATCCCACAGCACGAAGGATTCGTTGATGTTTTCGATTGCGGTCCGCAGGCGCAGGTCGGCCGCCTCCGAGCGCAGCGCCAGATGCCGCTGCTCGGTGACGTCGACGGCAATGCCGATCAGCTGGATCTCAGGCGCTTCCGGGTCGATCACCTGGGCCCTGGCGCGCATCCACACCCACTGGCCGTCGGCGTGACGCATCCGGAACACCTGGTCGATATGGTCGATCTCGCGCTCGACGATTTTGTTGGCCAGCTCGAACAGGTCGCCGTCCTCGGGGTGGATGATGTCGTCGACCTCGCCGAACGACAGCATCGAGTTGCAGGGCTCGTAGCCCAGCATGTCGTACATCGAGCGCGACCAGTACATCTTGCCGCGCACCATGTCCCAGTCCCACAGGCCGCAGCGACCGCGAACCAGCGCCATGTCGATGCGCTGATGGGCTTCGAGATAGATGCGGTCGGCTGTCTGGGCGCGCGATGCCTGGCCGAAATAAGCGTAGAGGATGATGATCAGCACGCCGGCTGTCAGCACAAACAGCGTGACGTTGAGCGAGACGGTCTTGCGCCAGTTGTCGAACGCCGCTTCCTGCGGCACCAGCACGGCGGCGGCGTTCTTGCGGTCCCGGGTCAGGCTCACCGCCGCGTACCAATCCTGGCCGCCGATGCTGACATCCATGACCCCGGCGCGGTCGCCGAACATGAACAGCGGCTGGCCGTCCAGCACCAGGCTGTCCAGCGATCGCCCTTGCCAGCCGGTCGACAGCGGCGACACGGCAATGATCTTGAAGGCGCTGTCGGTGATCACAAGCACATGGCTTCTGCCCATGGCGCCCTGGCGGCTCGTGCTTTCCAGAAGATCAATTGCACCGCTGGATGCCGCGGTCGGGTCGGCCGAGATTGCGTTCGCCATCTGGCCGGCGGCGAGACCTAGCACCGCCTTACCGTCGCGCTCGGCCTCGTCGCGCTCGTTCATCAGCGACAGCACGCGCAGTGCGGCGATGACGATCAGGAAGATGATGATGAGAGCCGGTATCGAACGGCGCAGAAGGGGTTCGGCAGCCAGGAGCCGCCGGTAGGCTGGTTCAGCGATGAGCCGCGTATTGCCGGCGAGGCCGTCGCCTCGCGCCTTGCGCCGCTCAAAAGCCGTCCCTTCGGGCGCGCCCCACGCGTCCGCCTTGGCCATAAATGGCACTCCCCGAATTTCCGTACGCTTGACGATCCGGCAACACCGCACATCCGAATCGTCTGTAAAGAATCAAAGGTGATTCGCCTTGTCCAGAGGCGCGGCCGAAAAACATTAAAAATTGATTGAAAAACGCTGAAATCCCTCCCCTTGAGGGGAGGGTGGCCCGAAGGGCCGGGTGGGGTCCTCGGCGAAGCGCTCGACTCTCTCAATCACGGTCGAAGTTGGTCGAGGTCGCGCACTGCCGCAACGACCCCACCCGTCCATCCGCCTTCGGCGGCTGTCCACCGTCCCCTCAAGGGGGAGGGATCAGGCCAGCGTTCGCTCCACAATGTCCCGCAAATCCGCCGACAGGTTCTCGGCACCGGCGATCGCCAGCAGCGCTTCCCTGGCCTTGGCTTGCCTGCCCGGCTCCAGCGAGCGCCACGAGCGCAGCGCTGTCGCCAGCCTGGCCGCCACTTGCGGATTGCGTTTTTCAACCTCGAGTACGGTCTGGGTAAAAAACCGGTACCCTTCGCCATCGGCGCGGTGGAAGCCGGTCTGGTTGGCGCTGGCGAATGTGCCGACCAGCGAGCGCACCCGGTTCGGATTGGCCATCGAGAAAGCTGCGTGACCAGTCAGCTCGCGTACCGTGTCGACTGTCCGGCGTCCCGGCACGCTGGCCTGGATCTGGAACCATTTGTCCATGACCAGCGGATCGGCGCCATAACGCGCCTCGAAATCGGCCAGCGCCTTGATCGCCTCCGGCGAACCGTCATGGCGGTGCGCAAGGACGGTCAGCGCTGCGGCGCGGTCGGTCATGTTGGTCGCGGTTTCGAAATGCCGGGCGGCGAGCGCAGCACCTTTCGGCAGCAGCGAGAGGTAGTCGAGCAGGATGTTGCGCAGCGCGCGGCGTCCCGCACTTGCCGCGTCGGGGCTGAACGGCCCGTCGCCGGCGAGGCGGCCGTATAGGTCGGTGAACGTTTGCTGATTGGCGCGCGCGATTGCCAGCGCCAACGCCTCGCGAGCGGCAAAGATGGCGTCGGGATCGATGTTCGTGCCGATGTCGCGGGCAATGTCGGCCTCGCCCGGAAGTGACAGCGCCAGCGCCCGGTAGGCAGGTTCCAGGGTCTCGTCGCCGGCGATCTTGCCGGCAAGTCCGGTCAGCCTGGCGGTGAAAGCCGGCTTCGCGCCGCCGAGGATCTGGCGGAAGGCCGCTATCAGCGCATCGGTGAGCAGCGTGTTGAACGCCTGCCAGCGCGCGAAGGCATCGCTGTCATGGCCGGCGAGGAAGAACTGGTCGTCGGCCTTCTGCTCGACCGAAAGTGTGATCGGCGCCGAAAAGCCGCGATTGAGCGACACCGCCGGCCGCTCGGCGACGCCTGAGAAGCGCACCATATGTCGGCGCTTGCGGATATGGATGACACCGTCTTCGACGGTGGCGCCTTCGACGCCGCCATAGGTGACCGGTTCGCCGCCGGCGCCGACCAAGCCGAAGGCGAGCGGAATGTGCATCAGGCGCTTGCGGCTCTCCGACGGTGTCGGCGGCACCGACTGCTCGATCTCGAGCGTAAACTCGCGCGTCGCCGGATTGTGCGTCGAACTGACGGTCAGGTTCGGCGTGCCCGCCTGGTGATACCAGAGCGCGAACTGCGACAGGTCGCGCCCGGAGACGTCCTCGAACACCTTCAGGAAGTCCTCGATCGTCGCGGCCTCGCCGTCATGGCGCTCGAAATAGAGATCCATGCCGGCGCGGAAAGCCTCGGCCCCGAGGATAGTGCGGATCATGCGCACGACTTCCGAGCCTTTTTCGTAGACGGTCGCCGTGTAGAAATTGTTGATCTCGCGGTAGCGGCGCGGCCGCACCGGATGCGCCAGCGGTCCCTGGTCCTCGGGGAACTGGTGTGCCCTCAGCGTGCGCACTTCGGCGATGCGCTTGACCGCGCGCGAGCGCTGGTCGGCGGAGAATTCATGGTCGCGAAAGACCGTCAGCCCTTCCTTGAGGCAGAGCTGGAACCAGTCGCGGCAGGTGATCCTGTTGCCGGTCCAGTTGTGGAAATACTCATGCGCGATGATCGCCTCGATATTGGCGAAATCGGCATCGGTGGCGGTTTCCCGGTCGGCCAGCACATATTTGTCGTTGAAGATATTGAGGCCCTTGTTCTCCATGGCCCCCATGTTGAAGTCGGAAACGGCGACGATGTTGAAGACGTCGAGGTCGTATTCGCGGCCGAAGGCCTGCTCGTCCCATTGCATCGAGCGCTTCAGCGCATCCATGGCGTAGCCGGCAAGCCCCTCCTTGCCTGGCTCGACATAGATGCCGAGTTCGACCTCGCGCCCGGACATGGTGACGAAACTGTCCGCAACCTTGCCGAGATTGCCGGCCACGAGCGCAAACAGATAGGACGGCTTGGGGAAGGGGTCGTCCCAGACTGCAAAGTGCCAGCCGTCGGCAAGCGCGCCGCTTTCGACCGGATTGCCGTTGGAAAGCAACAGCGGCGCTTCGTCCAGCCTCGCCTCGATACGCACGGTATAGACCGACAGGATGTCGGGGCGGTCGAGGAAATAGGTGATGCGGCGAAAGCCCTCGGCCTCGCATTGCGTGCAATAGACATTGCTGGAGCGGTAGAGGCCCATCAGCGCCTCATTGCTGGCCGGCGCGATCTCGGTCTCGAGCAGCAGCTGGAAACGGGCCGGCGGCCTCAAAATGGTCAGCTGGTCCGGCGTGGCGAGATACTCGGCCGGGGCAAGCTCGCGACCGTCGATGGCAATGCGCTTGAGCACCAGCCCGTCGCCGTCCAGCACCAGCGACGTCGAGGCGGCGGCGCCATCGCGGCGTTCGATCGTCAGCACTGCGGTGACACGCGTTGCGTCTGGCGAAAGGCGGAAGGTGAGGCCGGTTTGCGGGATGGAAAAGTCGTTGGGGCGGTAGTCTTCGAGCTTGAAGACCTGGCCGGTATCGGTTCGCATTCCCTTGGGTTTCCCTGTCGCTATCGGAGCCGCTGACGTGTCCTGGCCCATTAAATCTAAAGTTGCGCGCTCTTTACACGAAACGGTCACTCGACAAAACTGCGCCAATGCCTATTTCGGGGCGTTCCCCTTCCGCCATTATCGTGAGGCCTTGATGACCGTCGTCACATCGAAGTTCGGCATGGGCGCCTGTGTACCGCGTCGTTCGACGCGCATCTCAGCGGAGATCCGGGAAGCAACAAAACAGTGAAAGCCGGGCCTGGAGACGAAGCGGGCGGGAAACTGTCCGATCATCCCGGCGCGCATCGGCCCAAAAATCAATGTCGATTTTTGGAAAGCACGATGCGCAGATTTAAAGTGTCAGAGCGTCCTTTACGCGTCGAAGACGACGCGCGGCGCTCTAATGTTCTCACTGGGATCATGCTCAAGGTCATGTCGGTGGCAGTCTTTGTCGGCATGCAAACCTGCATCAAGGCCGCCGGCACTTTGCCGGCCGGCCAGATCGTCTTCTTCCGCTCCTTCTTCGCCATCTTCCCGATCATCGTCTTCCTGGCCTTCAAGAGAAAACTCGGTACGGCGTTCGCCACCAAACGCCCGCTGAACCACATTGCGCGCGGTGTCGTCGGCGTTTGCGCCATGGGGCTCGGCTTCTTCGCGCTGACCCGGCTGCCGCTGCCGGAAGCGATCACGCTGAACTATGCCCAGCCTTTGCTGGTGGTGGTGTTCTCTTCGCTGTTCCTCGGCGAAGCTATCCGCGTCTATCGCTGGAGCGCGGTTGCGGTCGGTCTGGTCGGCGTGCTGATCATCTCGTGGCCGGAGCTGACGCTGCTCACGTCGGGCGCCGCGCTCGGCGACCAGGAGGTGCTGGGCGTCATCGCTGCTCTCTTCTCAGCGGCAATCTCCGCCAATGCCATCCTGCTCGTGCGCAATCTGGTTCAGACCGAACGGACAGCGACCATTGTGTTGTGGTTTTCGGCGACGGCGAGCGTCATGGCGCTGTTTTCGCTGCCTTTCGGCTGGCAGGCGCTGACGCTATTGCAGACCGGCCTTCTGGTCGCCGCAGGCTTCTGCGGCGGGCTGGCGCAGATCCTGATGACGGCAGCCTATCGCCACGCCGAGGCCTCGGTGGTGGCGCCGTTCGAATACACCTCGATGATCCTCGGTGTCGTCGTCGGCTATTTCGCCTTTGGCGATATCGCCACCATCAACACGCTCGTCGGCGGTGTGATCGTCGTTGCCGCCGGCATGTTCATCATCTGGCGCGAGCGCCAACTCGGCCTGGAACGCACCCGAACGCGCAAGGCAGCGCCACCACAGGGGTGAGGAGGTCCGCGGGGTTGGCTCAGTTAGCTTCCGCACGTTCCTTCGCCAGCCGCACCAGCACCGCTCGCGTCTGCTCGTCGGCCGGGAAGAAAGACTCGATCGCCAGTTCCGACAGCGTCACGTCAAGCGGCGTGCCGAAGACGGTGATGGTGCTGATGAAGGACAGCACCTGGTCGCCATGCGCCAGCCGCAGCGGATGGACGATGCCGTTGGGCTCGACCGGCACCGGCCGCGCACCCTTGAGCCCGGACGGATAGGTTCGCAATTCGCGCTCCAGCTCGACCAGGACGGGATCGCCGGCGGCATCGTTCTGGTGTTTCAGCCGCTCCAGCAGATGCGCCCGCCATTCCGCGAGATTGACGATGCGCGGTGCGATGCCGTTCGGGTGCAGGCTGAGGCGCAGCACATTGACCGGCGGCTGGAGCAGCGACGGCTCGGCAACATCGGCCAGAAACGGGCCGATGGCGGCATTGGCGGAAATCAGGTTCCAGTGCCGGTCGACGGCCAGGGCGGGGAACGGCTCATGCCCTTTGAGCACGCTCTCGACCGCGGCAAGCGCCGGCGCCAGCGTCGCATCTGTGAGTGGCCGCTCGCTGAAGCTCGGGGCAAAGCCGGCAGCCAGCAACAGCTGATTACGCTGCCGCAGCGGAATCTCAAGCTGCTCGGCCAGATGCAGCACCATCTCGCGCGAGGGCGCGGCGCGGCCGCTTTCGACGAAGGAGAGATGACGCTGGGAAATCTCAGCCTCCATTGCGAGATCAAGCTGGCTCATGCGCCGGCGCGTGCGCCATTCGCGGATCAGGCTGCCGGCGGAGGTTTGGGCTGTTGTCATGGGGGATGAGTAGGCCGGGGAGAGGCGTATTTCAATTACCTGGGAGGTCATTGGCGCGGTTCTCCCTTCTCCCCCTGTGGGAGAAGGTGGCCGAGCGAAGCTCGGTCGGATGAGGGGTGTTCCAGGGAACGCCAACGTCTCACTCCGCTGGAACACCCCTCATCCGTCTCGGCGCTGCGCGCCGATCCACCTTCCCCCACAAGGGTGGAAGGAAGAGGCGCGCTTCACCCCAGCTCCCGCAACTTCGCCTTCACCTCGAGAAAATCCCGCCACGCCAGTTTCTTGTGCGCCGGCGTCCGCAAGAGATAGGCCGGGTGCAGCGTCGGCATGGCCGGAATGGCAGTGCCCGACACCGTCGTGTGCACCTGCCAATTGCCGCGCAGGCGCAGGATGCCCTCGGTCGTGTTGAGCAGGGTTTTGGCCGAAGGGCCGCCGAGATTGACCAGCACCTTCGGATTGACCAGCTCTATCTGCCGCTCGATGAAGGGACGGCAGATTTCGGTCTCGTGCGGCGTCGGCGTGCGGTTGCCGGGTGGCCGCCAGGGAATGACGTTGGCGATATAGACCGAAGTCCGGTCAAGCCCGATCGCCGCCAGCATGCGGTCGAGCAGCCGGCCCGAGCGGCCGACGAAGGGCAGGCGCTCAATATCCTCGTCGCGGCCGGGCGCCTCGCCGACCAACATCACCGAACCTTCCGGATTGCCGTCGGCAAAGACCAGGTTCTTGGCGGTGAATTTGAGGTTGCAGCCATCGAACGACGCCATGTGCTGGCGCAGTTCGTCGAGCGTCGAGGCACTTGCCGCCATTTGCCGGGCCAGGGCCGCCTGTGCCTCGTCGGGCACCGTCGCCATGGCCGGAACGGAACGCGCCGGCGCGTCCGGCACCCGGCTTGCGTCCAGCCCGGGGCTGGCGGCGGCTTGTTCCGGAAACTTGTTTTCGCGAGGCGGCGCGGCAGGCGCCGTTGTGCGCTCGGGGCGCTTCGGTGCTGCCCCGGCAAACCGGTTCACCGGCGCGTCCTCCAACGCTTCGTCGACACCGGCAGAGGCGTAGAAGGCGAGCAACTCGGCCAGGTCGGATCGGTTGTTGGGGGAGGCGGCAGTCATACCGGGCACATTCGTCCGCCGAGAGACGATTTGCAAGGTTGGGCGGTTAGTAATCTCCCCCTCAAGGAGGGAGATTACGCGCTCGTCGGCTTTCGCCAATCACGAAGGGCATTTCGTGGCGATTTTCACGGCGTCTGCCGCTTACCCCGTCGGTATCCGCGGATCCTGCACCAGATAGAACGTCCAGCGCGGCGTGTAGTCGGTGATCAGAAACTCGAAGCGTCCCCTCTTCAGCGGGTCGATCTGTCCACTCTTGAACAAGAGCCGGTCATAGGGTTCGAAATCGCGGTCGAAATCGGCGTACGCGCTCGACAGGATGTTGTCGGGCGTCTTGTTGCGCTGGTCGAAGGACAGGCCGTCGCCGAACACGCTCGGCTGGTTGAGTATCTCCTGCAGCTCGAACTGGAATTCAACCCAGGCCTGGCCGCTGTTGTTGAGCACCTCGATACGCATGTACAGGATGCCGTTGGCGAATTCGCCGTTGGTGCTGAACGGCTGGATCGGTTTGGTGGTGCGGATGGTGAGCGTCACCGGCGTCGACGAATTCAGCTCCTCGGAGATGACCAACGGATCTTCCTTGGTGCCGGTGCCCGAGGCGCCGGTGATGTGGAAACCGCCAAGCTCGTCGGAAAAGGAATAGGCGCCGGTCGCCCACACCTTCACCGGCTCGGCCTGAGCGCGAACCGGCGTAAGCATTGAAAGGGCGAGAAGGATCGCTCGGCAGGTCCGGCCGGGCGGAAGGGGGAAGCGCGTCAATGAATAGCCGGACGGCGTGCGCATGGAAATAAGTATGGCCGATAAGAGAGCCGTCGAACAATTAAAATATGGGACGCTGAGCGCGGCCGCGCGCAAAACGCTTGCGGCAGAGTTGTCATCCGCGACTTTTTGTCGAAATCGGCATTGTCACGTCAGCGCCGGTTTCCTGTCGCGGATTGATGCGCTATGCAGCGCAGGAGCCAGCAAAATGCCCGGAAACGGTCGGCCAGTGCGGAGGGGTTGATGAGCGAGATCGAACGCGAGAGCATGGAATTCGACGTGGTCATCGTCGGGGCCGGCCCGGCGGGCCTTGCCGCAGCGATCCGTCTCAAGCAGGTCAATCCCGAGCTTTCCGTCGTGGTGTTGGAAAAGGGCGGCGAGGTTGGTGCCCACATTCTGTCAGGCGCCGTCGTCGATCCCATAGGCATCGACCGCCTGTTGCCGGGCTGGCGCGAGGAAGATGGCCACCCCTTCAAGACGCCGGTTACGGCCGACGATTTCCTGGTGCTCGGCCCCGCCGGCTCGTTCCGTCTGCCCAATATCCTGATGCCGCCGCTGATGAGCAATCACGGCAACTACATCGTCTCGCTCGGCAATGTCTGCCGCTGGCTGGCAACCAAGGCTGAAGCGCTAGGCGTCGAAATCTATCCGGGCTTTGCTGCCGTCAGCCTCGTCTACAACGATGCCGGCGCCGTCACGGGCGTCATCACCGGCGACATGGGCGTCGAAAAAGACGGCACACATGGCCCGGGCTTTGCGCCGGGCATGGCGCTGATGGGCAAATACGTGCTGATCGGCGAGGGCGCGCGCGGTTCGCTGTCCAAGCAGCTGATCGCAAAATACAAACTGTCCGACGGCCGTGAGCCCGGCAAATACGGCATCGGCCTCAAGGAGCTGTGGCAGGTCAAGCCCGAGAACCACCGGCCGGGCCTGGTGCAGCACTCCTTCGGCTGGCCGCTCGACCTGAAGACAGGCGGCGGCTCCTTCCTCTACCACCTCGAGGATAACCAGGTCGCGGTCGGCTTCGTCCTGCATCTCAACTACAAGAACCCCTGGCTGTCGCCCTTCGAGGAATTCCAACGCTTCAAGACGCATCCGGCGATATCGCGCACCTTCGAGGGCGCCAAGCGCATCGGCTACGGCGCGCGCGCCATTACCGAAGGCGGCTGGCAGTCGGTGCCGAAACTCTCCTTCCCCGGCGGCGTGCTGATGGGGTGTGCGGCGGGCTTCGTCAACGTGCCGCGCATCAAGGGTTCGCACAATGCGGTGCTGTCCGGCATGCTGGCGGCCGAGCATGTCGCGCAAGCGATCGGCTCCGGCCGCGCCAATGACGAACTGTCGTCTTATGAGGACGCCTGGCGCGCGACCGATATCGGCAAGGATTTGAAGAAGGTCCGCAACGTCAAGCCGCTCTGGTCGCGCTTCGGCACCATTATCGGCGTCGGCCTCGGTGGTCTCGACATGTGGCTGAACACGCTGTTCGGCTTCTCGCCCTTCGGCACGCTGAAACATGGCAAGGCCGATTATGCCACGCTTGAGCCCGCGGCCAAGCACAAGAAGATCGCCTATCCCAAAGCGGACGGCGTGCTGACCTTCGACCGCCTGTCCTCGGTGTTCCTGTCCAACACCAATCACGAGGAAAACGAGCCGGTGCATCTCATCGTCGGCGACATGGAGTTGCAGAAGCGTTCCGAGCATGATGTCTTTGCCGGGCCTTCGACCCGCTATTGCCCGGCCGGTGTTTACGAATGGGTCGACAAGGACGGCAACGCCGCCGCCGATCCGTCTGCCAAGGATGTGCGTTTCGTCATCAACGCGCAGAACTGCGTGCACTGCAAGACCTGCGACATCAAGGATCCCAACCAGAACATCAACTGGGTGCCGCCACAAGGCGGCGAAGGCCCGGTCTATCAGGGCATGTGAGCCTCACCGACCGGGGCCGTCTCAACCAGCAAAAATGGCGGCGATGGCCGGGTTTACCAAGGCATGTAAGGCGCTCGGCGCCAAAGATTGTTGAAACCGTCGTCTGCTTGTGGTCTCATTGCCGCGTCCATGGGGAAAATGGCATGCGCGTGTTGGTCTTGTTTTGCGTCGCCGTCGTAAGCGCGGCCTGCGGCGTCGTCGGGACGGCGTCGGCGGGGGTGAAAACCGTCGTCAAGACGCGAACCTATGACATCACCGGCGCGACAGGTGCCGGTCTGGTTATCGCCATGAACCGCAGGGGCCCCAAGCACGGTTTCATGACCCATGCCATCGCGCAGACAAGCTACACCGCCGACTGGAGCCTGGACGTGGGTCAGGTCAACGGCGTCTGCCGCCTGCGCCAGGCCAATGGAACGCTCAACATCGCCTACACCTACCCGCGCGTCGCCTCGGCCGTCACGCCGGCGCTGCGCAAACGCTGGAACCGGTTTTTCACAGGCGTTCTCGCTCATGAAGGAACCCATGGCCGTATCGCCGGGCAGATGATGCAGGCTGCCGAGCGGTCGGTTCGCGGCCTGAAATTTGCCAACGATCCGCAATGCAACAAAACGCGCGTCGAAGCCACGCGGCGCTTGCAAGCCACTTCCAAGCTCTATGAGGCAAAACAGATCGCCTTCGACGCGCGCGAGCACAGTGAAGGCGGCCATGTCGAGCGCATCATCGAGGCCTTGGTAGGCTTGTGAAACCGTAAGCCCCGTGGCGTACGATCTAGCCGCCCATGCTGGGCTGGATCAGCGACACAGTCGCGGTAGAATCCTCGTCGACCGGCTTGGTCTCGTCGCGCATCAATGAAAATTCCACCATCACCGGCAGATGGTCGGAACCGGTCTCTTCCATCTGCGTCGACGACAGGATGGTCACCCCGCCCTTCGAAAACACCTGGTCGATCGGCAGGCCCGCATAGCGCCGCAGGAAATCGGGCAGGGTCCGGTGGATCCAGGTCGGTCCGGCCGACGGCATCACGGTCAGTCCGCCGAGCGAGGCAACGCGCCGTACCGCGGCGCTCCACGGCACGGCGTTGCAGTCGCCGGCCATGATCGCCGTCTCGCCGAGCGAGGTGAGCGTCTCGGTCAACTCGCCGATCTGCCAGTATTGTTCCTTCGGCCACGGCCAGCTCAAATGGATCGCCGCGACATCGACCGGAGTGCCGCCGAAATCGACGGTGGCGGCCGCCATCGCGCCGCGCGGTTCGCAATGCGGCTCGGTGCCGGCCGCAAAAGGTCGCCGGGACAAAAGCGCCACGCCCCACACGCCCTCGGGATGGGCGCACAGGATGCGATAGGGATAGGCGTTCTGGATATAGCCGAGTTCGGTCGCCCACATGGCCGATACTTCGTCGAGCGTGATCACGTCTGGGTTGGTCCTGGCAATCAGCGAAAGAACCTTCTTGGGTGTCGGATTGTTGAAACGCAGGTTCATCTGCAGCAGCCGGTAGACCGGTTCGTTGCCGGGCGCGGCGTCATTGGCGGCCTGCACCGGCCACAGGCGCGGCAAGGTGCTCAACGTGCTGGCGAAGGCGGCCACGGCCAGCAGCAGGCCCACGCCCGCCTGCAGGCGAAACGAGGTGGCGAGCAGCGGCAGCGCAATCAGCCCCATCAGCACGGCAAAATGGATGCGGAAATGGGCGAAGGAATCGAAGGCCGGATGCAGTGCGCCAAAGAACCCGGCTACAAGCGCGGCCGAGAGGCCGAGCATTGCCAGGAACGCCATTGAAGCCATCATCTTTCGCACGCGTGCCATCAGACCGGGTTTTGCCCATAGACCGGGTAATACATTGCGAGGTATCAGGCCTTTATCGGCTGAAATGCGGCCCAATCAAGATGACGAAACGCCTCGCGGCAAACATTTACGGCAAGCCGGTCTACTGAAAGGCCGTCTCCGAAAAGCTTCTCAGCTTGCGCGAATGCAACCGTTCCATCGGCATTTCCGCCAGCTTCTCCATCGCCTTGATGCCGATGGTCAGATGCTGCGCCACTTGCCGCTTGTAGAATTCGGTCGCCATGCCGGGCAGCTTCAACTCGCCATGCAGCGGCTTGTCGGAGACGCAAAGCAGCGTGCCGTAGGGCACGCGGAAGCGGAAGCCATTGGCGGCGATCGTGGCCGATTCCATATCGAGCGCGATGGCGCGCGACTGCGACAGCCGCTGCACCGGTCCGCGCTGGTCGCGCAGTTCCCAGTTGCGGTTGTCGATGGTGGCGACGGTGCCGGTGCGCATGATGCGCTTGAGATCGTAGCCGGAAAGTCCGGTGACTTCGGCGACCGCCTCCTGCAGCGCCACCTGGATCTCGGCTAGCGGCGGGATCGGCACCCACACCGGCAGGTCGTCGTCCAGGACATGGTCTTCCCGGACATAGGCATGCGCCAGCACATAGTCGCCCAGCGCCTGAGTGTTGCGCAGGCCGGCGCAATGGCCGAGCATCAGCCATGCATGTGGCCGCAGCACCGCGACATGGTCGGTGATCGTCTTGGCGTTGGACGGGCCGACGCCGATGTTGACCATGGTGATGCCGCCATGGTTCGGCTTCTTCAGATGATAGGCTGGCATCTGAGGCAGGCGCGGCGCCGCCACGCCTTCGCTGGGCGCGTTTTGCCCTGCCTTGGTGATGACATTGCCCGGTTCGACGAATTCGGTATAGCCGTGGCCGCCTTCAGCCATCTGAGCCCGCGCTCGGGCGACGAACTCGTCGATGTAGAACTGGTAGTTGGTGAACAGCACGAAGTTCTGGAAATGCTGCGGGCTGGTCGCCGTGTAGTGCGTCATGCGGTGCAGCGAATAGTCGATGCGCTGCGCCGTGAACGGCGCCAGCGGCCTTGGTTCGCCGAACGCGACCTCGAAGGTGCCGTTGGCGATCTGGTCGTCGGTGCCGTCAAGATCCGGCACGTCGAACAGGTCGCGGATCGGCCGTTTGATG
The DNA here is from genome assembly GCF_040320535.1 of Mesorhizobium sp. M0676. Lineage (NCBI taxonomy): Bacteria > Pseudomonadati > Pseudomonadota > Alphaproteobacteria > Hyphomicrobiales > Phyllobacteriaceae > Mesorhizobium > Mesorhizobium sp. M0676. The sequence continues at coordinate 8,509 of NZ_JAMYPU010000026.1, read as the reverse complement.
CGGTCGGCGGCGGCGCCATCGACATGGGTTCCTTCAAGGAACGCGAAATGCAGCGGGATCGGCGTGGTCGATTCCGAAACCGTTACCGGCACGCCGTGATTGCGCATGATCAGGCGAAGCTGCTCTACGAGATAGCGTTCGAACAGCACCGGCTGGGTGATGGTGGTCGAGAAATGCCCGGGGGTCGGCATGTGGCCGTAAGCCTGGCGCGAGTCGATCTGGGTGAACGAATTGGTGGTGACGCCGATCTCCGGGTAGAAGGCGCGGTAGCGCTTGCTTTCGTCGCCGCCGGCGGCAAGCGTGGCAAAGGAGTCGCGCAGAAACTTGGTGTTGCGGTCGTAGAGCACCTGCAAGGCGGCCACGGCCTTTTTGGCGTCGTCGAAGCTCTGCTTGCCGAAAGGCTCCGGCATGACGACCGATTCGATAGCTTGTGGGTAGATTCGCTTTTCCATGGCTCAATATAGAGACTTGAGGCCGCACTTGGGAGGGGAGGATGGCCGCCAAGTGGTCGATTTATTCGTCCACGCCCAAGGTGTGCTGAGATTCAGGTAAGGCTGAGCCGGAGTCGAGGACGGGCGCGAAGCGACCAAACTGGTTGGCTTCGAGAACCGGAGCGGAGCGTACTCGAAGTATGTGAGCACCAAAGGCCGCCACTTGCAGGCCGGCATCACCTTAATACCGGCACACCTTACCCGCGCTGCAGACTGACCAGCAAGACAAAGCCGACGCCATGCTTCTTCGTCGCCGGCGCGTCGATCGTCGTGTCGGCATTGGCCCGCATCATCGGCATGGCCAGGACCGGCGCCGACAGCACGACCAGAACGAGCGCCGCCCGCGGCAGGAGCCGAAGGGTCTGGAGGGCGTTGATGGCGATGCGGTTCATGGCTTTTGCTTTTCTGTTTGGATCTATGTCTTTGTCGTCTCAGGGGCGAAAATGGTTCATGCAATCGAATTGGCAGGAACTGGCTGCATCCCAGGAACGGGCCGGGCGGCCGGCTTCGGCCACGAGGATGGCGAAGAGCATCCCGAACAGGCTCATCAACAGGCAGACGATGGTGAAGCGGCGAGCGAGCATTTGCGTAGTGTCTCCTTGAACACGCCATCAAAATGCCCTGATGCGACTGAACCGGCGCTGATGCCGACGTTCATCTGCGGTTCAAAGTGATTGACGAGGTCTTAGAGAGAGCGTCGGTTCGGGTTTGCGCCGCCGCAAACGGCACGGTCGTCGCTATAGCGCGGACCGTCCTGCAAAAGAAAACGGGGCCTGTGAAGGCCCCGTTGGTCAACTCAAAGCAGCAAGATCAGAGCTTGTGCCAGAAGTGACTTTATTTCTGCAGATTGTACAAGGAGTACGACGAGATTGGGCAGCGCACAGGGGCGAAAATGCCTGGTCGGCCCACGATGAACGCGCGGTATAGGGCGAGAATGCGGGTTACCCCAAGGGGTACCGGGGGGATATGGCTTTTGCTCCATACGCAAATACCGAAACACAGGTCTGCCAAAAATGTCCGCTGGTTCGGCCTGCAGCCAAGTCACCAGTCAGCGCTGAACCTTGCCCGTCTCTGCGACGATTTTGGGGTTGGGGCCAACCGAGATCGTGTAGCTGAAGTTCGCCACGCCTTTTGCCTGCTTGTGTCTCGGCAGGCTGCGCACAACCCAGTCATAGACGCCCGAGACCATGCACTGGTCGTTGGCGCATGTGGCCATGACGCTGTTGTCGTGGACCCTGTATACCCGCTCGGGCCAGCGCTGGAAATAGTTCATCTTGTCCTCGATGATTGCGTTCAGGTCAGTCCATTTCCCGTAATAGTCGACGGAGAGAGCGTAGGACGCCTGAACCTGCGCGAGGGCCAATTGAGCGTTAGCCCCGTGGCTCTCGATGAGCCCCTTGATGAAGGCCACCGCAGCGCTCTCCATTTGCTGCTTGGCCACGGCGTTCGGTTCGGGAGCGGGAGTGGGTCGGGCGGGCAGCTGAGAGGTATCCAGCGGCGTCCGCGTCGCGGCAACGTTGGTCAGCTTTAGGTCGGCCATTTCGCTGGCCGACAGGTATCTCATGTCGGACCTATCATAGCTCAAGGCCATTTGCATGAGTCTGGGATCCACGCCCATGTCGCTCATGTAGGACATGACCAAGGCAGTGACAGCCTGGACGCTGGCCACAGCTTCGTCGGCGGACATACCGCTGTCTGGCGCGAAGGATGATCGATGAACGCCGATGGAGCCTGGGTCGGCTGCGCGGTGGACACCGCCCATGAAGGCCAGTGAACACGCGGAAGCGCATTCAAGTTGGCGAAGCTGGACCGTGTCCAATCCGGCTGCACGGATCATGCGGCCTATCTGCATCGCGGTGCCAACACTGCCGCCAGGAGAGTCGAAAACGATTGCCACGGCCCCGCTGCTCGCAACGGCGTTGCTGAACGCGTTCAAGGGTTCGTTGATGCCAAATTCGCCGGAGACCAAAAGGAAGGTCTGCTGGCCCGGAGAAGTAACCGGCTTGTATTCCAGTGCCTCGACCCGGCCTGTCGCTGCCGCGACAATTGCCCCAACTGCCAGAACTAAAGAAAACGCGCGCACAACTTGACAGAGCCCCCAGATCGCCTGCCGTAAACTAAGAACCTGCCAGAACGCTATTTGCAAGGGGCCTCGTTAGGGCCAGAACGATAACGGTGCGTTAGGTTAATCGCTCCCAGACCTACCTTCGGCCCGACCATGCCTTTGCAAGCAAGGATTGCGGAACTGCGCCGGAGAGACCTCAACATTTGCAAAGATCGAAGCGTCGGTCGGAGTATGCAGGGGTCGGTGCAGAAGGTGCTAACGCAGGTCTAATAGATTGTAGTGAAGCGAATACCTCCACGGAGGAACTGTGTGAGGTCGATCATGCGAAATGTCGATACGGATTTTCTAGAAGTCATCCGCAATCTATAACTGCTGGAGTTTCCGGTTTACCCGAGCGATCCCCGCACGACAATCTCGCACAACCTCTTCCGCTTTGCGCAGCATCTGCGAGAATTTGTCGCGTTCCTCCAAAAGCGCCTTCCTACGCGGATCGTTAGCCGCCTCCGAATCGGCCAGGGCTTGCCTCGGGTTCGAGAGCGTGGCCTTGCCCCCAGCCTTTCTAAGCCGCCTCGTGAGATCACCCACGCGGTGCTTATATTCGGGTTGTGCCTTGGCCCACTTGGCTGGGTTGCCGGCTTGGGCAACGTCGTCGTCCAGCAGAGTTCTGGCGCGAAGAGGGGGATTGGGGTAATCCTTCCCCTGCAGCATCGCTGTGATGATCGCGTCCAGGTAGGTTAGCCGCAAATCGTCCCACTTTGCCGGGCGGGACTCGGTACGGGAAAACCAATCAGAGCCCGGACGTATTATCGTACTGCCGCCATTGTACGTCCCGTTCTTGCTCATGGAGTGCCTCCCTTAATCACGTCGACCGAGCCATTTCTTGCCCTCAGGAGTTCCCACAGGTTCCCCGGCCCCAGCAGCACATCCTTCAGGCCCTCGCGTATCTTGGCCGAGTCGAGCGCCTGCTTGCTCAGCCTTGAATGGCTTTCATCGGCATCCATGATCGCATTCACGATAGACTTGAGGATGTCGGGTGAGTTGGCGAACTGCTCCTTGGAGTTGTTAGCAGCCTGTTCGACCAGTGTATCCGATCTCAGCATCTGGCCCCTGATGTCGCCCATGACGTAGCGAACGCTGTCTTCATCATCGACGCCCTGGAAGAGGTCGTTCAGCTTGGCGACGATCTCGGCCAGGAGGGCTTTCTGCTTCTCCTGCACCTGCCCGAAGCCTGCGTCGTAGATGGGCTGCAATGGCTCCCCAAAGCCACCCAGCGCGAGCGACCGTTTGCCCTTGTCGGCCAGCTTATGATGGGTCAAGACCAGCCCAGAGACGTCGATCTCCTGCCGCTCGCGTCCGAACTCCAGCAGTGGGATCAGGCGGCGGTAGAAGATGTGGCGGCTTTCGATGGCCGTGTTGCCGTAGTCGAATATCTGCGACAGGAAGGCGTAGAGGCGCACGAAAGCGCCCATGTCGGCACGGAACAGCACAAGGGCGTCCATGGTGTCCTGAGCGTCCTTGGCTGCCTTGGCATCATCCTTCGAGCGGGCCACGCGCAAGCGCTCCTGTGCGTCCCGGTAGGTCCGCAGGAGGCGGTCTGCGACAGGGGTGATGGCGGCGATCAAGTCGCCTTGCTTCGACGCCGGTTCCAAATCGACTTTCACCACCCGCTCGACCTCGAACTCATCATAGTGCCCGAGGGCGTCGAGTTTGGCCCGCAAGTCGAAGACAAGGTTCGGGTCGGTCACATTCTCCAGCGCGGCGGTCTGGTAGTAGGTCTGGAATGCCTTGAGGACGTCGTCGCCGGAGTTGACGAAGTCGAGGACGTAGGTCGTGTCCTTGCCGGGGTGCGCGCGGTTAAGCCGCGAGAGCGTCTGCACGGCCTGGATGCCCGCCAGCCGCCGGTCGACATACATGCCGCACAGCAGCGGCTGGTCGAAGCCGGTCTGGAATTTGTTGGCCACCAACAGGATGTGGTACTCGGGCAGCTTGAAGGCCTCGCGGATATCACGCCCCTTCAACCCCGGGTTCAGCTCCTTGCTGGTTTCGCTGAAGGGGTCAGGCCCGCTTGCCGGGTCGTTGACCTCGCCCGAGAACGCCACCAGCGTCCCCAGCTTGTAGCCTTTTTCGCCGATGTACTTGTTGATCGCGAGTTGCCAGCGCACGGCCTCCACACGGCTGCCCACCACCACCATCGCCTTGGCCTTGCCGTCGAGCAGTGGCTGCACCAGCGAACGGTAATGCTCGACGACGATCTGCACCTTCTGGCTGATGTTGTAGTCGTGCAGCCGCACCCAGCGCATCAGGAACTTGACCGCTGCGCTGCGCTCGACCTCGGTGTCGTCCATCTCCTTGCCCTCGTGGGCAAGCTTGAAGGCGAGGCTGTAGGGCGTGTAGTTCTGAAGCACGTCGAGGATGAAACCCTCCTCGATGGCCTGCCGCATCGAATAGACGTGGAAGGCGGCGGGCAGGTTGGTCTCGCTGGCTGGCTGATCGGGGAAGGGGCGGCGACCGAACAGCTCCAGCGTCTTGCCCTTCGGTGTCGCGGTGAAGGCGACGTAGGTGATGCCCTTGTCACTCGCCCGCGATGCCATCTGGGCGGCCAGAATGTCTTCCGAGCTGACCTCCCCGCCATCGCCAAGGTCGGCAAGTTCCTCGGGGGATAGCACGGCCTTGAGCTTGGCAGCCGCTTCGCCGGTCTGGCTCGAATGGGCCTCGTCGGCGATGACCGCGAAGTGCTTGCCGTGCGATGCTGCGAGGTCCCTGACGGCTGAAAGGGCGAACGGAAAGGTCTGGATGGTGCAGACGACGATCTTCTTGCCGCCCGCCAGCGCCTCCGCGAGCTGGCCGCTCTTGGCCCCGCCTTCGCTCTTGATGGTGGCGACAACGCCAGTCGTGCGCTCGAAGTTGAAGATCGCTTCCTGCAACTGGGTGTCGATGACGTTGCGGTCGGACACCACAAGTACGGTGTCGAACACCTTGCGGTGCTGATCGTCGTGCAGGTCGGCCAGGAAGTGCGCGGACCATGCAATCGAGTTGGTCTTGCCTGAGCCCGCCGAGTGCTGGATCAGGTACTTGCCGCCAGCGCCCTCGGCGAGAACAGCGGCCCTGAGCTTGCGCGTGGCGTCGAGCTGGTGGAAACGCGGGAAGATGAGACCCTTGATCTTCTTCTTCGCATCCCGCTCGGCGACCATGTAGCGCCCGAGGATTTCCAACCACGAGTCCCGCTGCCAGATGTCCTCCCAGAGATAGGCCGTGGGATGACCGTTAGGGTTAGGCGGGTTCCCCTTGCCGCCGTCGTTGCCCCTGTTGAAGGGTAGAAAGCGCGTCTGCGGACCTTCGAGTTTTGTCGTCATCATCACTTCGGCGTTGCTGACCGCGAAGTGAACCAGAGCCCCGCTTGGGAAACTCAGGATCGGTTCGGGCGCCTTGCCTTTCGGGTTCGGCAGACGGTCGAACTTGTACTGGTCGACGGCGTCGGTGACGGACTGGGTGAAGTCGGTCTTCAACTCGACGGTGGCGACGGGCAGGCCGTTGAGGAACAGCACCAGATCGATGGCGTTCTCGTTGGCGAGCGAATAGCGCACCTGCCGCACGACGCGCAGCCGGTTGGCCCGGTAGCGGGCGAGGATGTCGGCATTCATCGCCAGCGCTGGCCTGAACTGGGCGAGTGCCAGAGGGGCCTTGAGGCCGATCATCTCGACGCCGTGACGCAGCACGTCGAGTGTCGCTCGCTCATCGAACTGCTTGCGGATGCGGTCAAGCAGGAGTGGCTCAGCCGCAGCGCCGTGAGATTTCGTCAAGGTGTCCCAGGCGTTCGGCTGGCTCGCCTTGACCCATGCCACGATATCGGCGGGAAACAGCGCACGGGTCCTGTCATAGGCTGAAGCATCACCCTCGGCGTAGAGCCAGCCGTTCGCGCCAAGATGATCGCAGATTTCAGCCTCGAAGCTGATCTCCTTGTGCAGGCTCATCTCGCGCCCGTGAGTTTTGCTTTGAGCCCCAGCGCCGAAAATGCATCGGCGACCTCGGACTTCATCTTCCAACCGCTGACCTCGGACCACTCCGCAAGGATGCCGCTGAAGAAAGCCGCGTTGCGTACTACTGCGTTGTCGGCTGGCCAGAGCCGGGCCTCGCGTTTCTTGCACATCTCACCAAAGTGCATGTGCCAGCTTTGGGCGCCCCAGCCGAGCTTCTGGCTCAGACCTTCTGACGACAGGCCAGGGTTGTCCAGAAGGACCTGTGTGATCCTGCGTTCCGTCTCGGACATTGGCTGATGCGTGAAGGCCTCGACCACACGCCGCGCGACTGGCAACCCCGCGACATGCACGGAGAGGACACTGGCCTCGAGTTCAATCTGGGCGTCCAGCGCATCGATAACGCGGCGAGCATCTCCTCCAGCACTGGGGTGGCTGAGCTTGACCTCGGCATTGGCGCGAACGGTCGCGCGTTTCTGCGCGTCCATGGTGGGAATAGCGGCCAAGATGGTTTCGACGCTCATACGCTGACAGTCTCCCTTGCATTGTTGATCTGCATCAACCCATCGTTTCCTCTGTTCATCGGGCGCACATCGATACTGCCGGTGACGGCTGCGGAGGCGGGCTCGCCTTCGGTGTAGAGCCAACCGCTCGCGGCAAGATGCTCGCAGACTTCGGCCTCGAAGCTGATCTCCTTGTGCAGGCTCATTTTCCCTTGCCCCCCTTTCCGCTTCCGGGGGCACCGCCTTGGACGAAGTGAACTTTGGCCGATTTGCGACCGGAAATGCGCTCGCCGTCCTTGATCTTGGCCTGCCGCTCTTCGATGTAGGACCTTGGCAGGGGCACCCGGGACGCTTCACGGCTCCTGTCGGGCTTCTCGACGGTTAGGCCGCCCATTGTCTTCTGCAACCGGGCAAGCTCTGCGCTGAGGCTTCGGCGCTCCGCAGCATCTTTGCAATGCATCAGCTCTTCCGACAGGGACCTGATCCGCTCTACCATCCACCCGGGCGGAGTAAATCGTGCAATAACTCTTCCCGAGGGAGTTCTCTTCATGCAGCCGTCTCAACTTCCGCGCGTTGCCGCACGTCGATCTTGCCAGTGACGGCGGCAGAGATAAGTGCGGAGCGCCTCTCTTGCAGAAGGAGGATGGCCCCGTTCGCCTTCTCACTTAACCTGTCAATCTGGCCGGTCGCTCTATCTAACCAGCGGGCAATGGCTTGCTGTTCTGCGTCTGGGGGGCAGGGAACTCTGAAGTTGATCAAGTCGCTTATGTTAGCGTGCGGGGCCGTAGCGCCAGCCGTCCGTGCCAGTACCTCCTGATAGATCGGTTCACTGTTTAGTGCCCACATCAGGAAACCGGGAGCGCCGGAGGGCTGGACCCTGAACATCATCATTCGTTGACCAAGGCAGAGATTTACGCCGGACGGAACCAGCGCTGCCATGCCGAACCTCTCTCCCTCTCGTGAGTATAGGACGTCTCCCTCCTCAGGCTTCAGGCGTTGTATGCGCTCGCGATATACATCCTCCGAGACCAGTTTCGCCTGTTGCAGCAAAAGTACCCCTCGCTCAACATCAGCAGTTCGGATTGCTGGGTACAACAATTCACCGTCGTAGGTCGGTGTAGTGTGCAGGCAGTCGACTACGTGACTGACCATGTGTTTGAGGGGCTTGATGGTCCAATGCTCTGGCACGTCGCCCAGCCACTCCACGCCGGAGTGCTTCATCGGCGCATCCGGTTCGAGACCCTTGGTGACCGCATGGGAAATGACGGCCTGACGCTTCTCCTTGAGCAGTTCGATTAACCGCTTCTGCTCCTCCATCAGCGCATCGATCTTCCCCGTCTCGCGGTCGAGGAAGGCGGCGATGGCATTTTGCTCAGGGGGCGGGGGGAGGGCCAATCGGAAGTCCCGCACGAAGTCGTCGGGCACACGCTTCTGGCCACCCGCACCGTACATTGCCCCCTCACCGAGGCCTCGGAA
>NZ_JAMYPU010000025.1:0-95491 GCF_040320535.1 Mesorhizobium sp. M0676 | reverse complement strand
CAACCCGAGCGTCATCGTCAACATCGTCGACGGCGCGCTCAGCGACACCGACAACAACTCGAACGTCACCTTCACCTTCTCGGAGGCGCCAGGCGCCAGCTTCACGGTAGGCGACATCACGCCGACGAATGGCACGATCACCGGCTTCACACAGGATACCGCGACCACTTACCACGCCACCTTCACGGCGACCGACGGGGTTTCTGCGACGGGGTCAGTATCGGTGGCGGCTGGCAGCTACACCGACCCTGCCGGCAACACCGGCGCTGCCGGCTCCGACACGGTCACCATCGATACCGGCGGCGATACCACAAAACCGTTCGTCGTATCACCAGCCACCGTCACTAAGGCACCCACAAATAACGATAGAACTGTTGTTCTCACGTTCAGTGAAGCTTTGACAGCAGGTACATTTACCGCCGCAGATTTGCAGGTCGTAGGTGGAACGATTTTCTCAGTGACTGCGAACGCCACCCAAACCCAATTTACAGTAGTTGTGACAGGCGTGGGCAACTCCGGCTCGGGAACTCACTCGATTACGGTACTCGCAAACGGCTATACCGACGTTGCCGGAAACCCAGGCCTAGGCTCAAATGCAATTCCCATAAATAATCCCGGAAACCAAAGCTTTCCCGCCGGCGTCTCCGGCGAGCCCATCAATCTCGCCCTGACCGATCCGTCACAGCAAGGCGCGCTCATCACCGTCACAGTGAAGGACGTGCCTTCGGGCTGGAGCATCGATGGCGCAACCGACAACGCCGACGGCAGCTGGACGGTTGTGACCAGCGACCTGCACGGCCTGACCGTCACCACGCCGGCCAGTTTCACCGGGGCAGCCGTGCTCGACGTCCAGATGACCTGGATCAACGTCGACGGCACCGTGGGCACCGCGTCGGTTGCCGACAATGTCGAGGCCTACGCTCCGGGCTCGCCGATCTTTGCCTGGTCCGGCGACGACGTGCTGACCGGCTCCAGCGGAAACGATCTCTTCGTCTTCTCGCAGCCGATCGGCAACGACACGGTGCACAGCTTCGACGCTGCGGCCGACCAGATCGACCTCATCGGGTACAACGGATTGGCAAGCTTCGCCGACGTCCAGGCGCATATGGTCGACGACGCCAACGGCAACGCGGTGATAGCGCTCGGCGACGGGCAGTCGATCACGCTTGATGGCGTGCACTCAAGCGCACTCACCGGAAGTAATTTCGTCTTCGACCAGACGCCGGTGGTCAACAATTCAGGCACCATGACGATCGGCGACGGCGCTCTGCTGCCGCTGAGCGGCATTATCAACAACAGCGGCCTCATCACGCTCGACTCGATGGGCGGCGATACGCTGCTGCAGGTCATCCAGCATGGCGTGACCCTGCAGGGTGGCGGGCAGATCCTGCTGTCCGACAGCACCGCCAACGTCATCTCCGGCACGGGGCCGGGCGTCACCCTGGTCAATGTCGACAACACGATCTCGGGGGCCGGCCAGCTGGGCGGCGGGATGCTCAGCCTCGACAACAGCGGCACCATCATCGCCACCGGCTCGAATGCGCTGGTCATCGACACCGGAGGCAGCGTCGTCGTCAATTCGGGAACGCTGGAGGCAACCGGCTCCGGCGGCCTTACGATCACCGGCGGGCTGGCGAATTCCGGCATGATCTGGGCCAATGGCGGTAACATTGACATCAACGGCCAGGTCACCGGTGACGGCGATGCCACGATCGGCAACCTGTCGAAGCTGGAGTTCGGCGCGGCCTCTTCAACCGACGTCACGTTCGCGGCGAATGCCGCCGGCACATTGCAGCTGGACGATTCCTTCGATTTCAGCGGAAGCATCGCCGGCATCACCAATGACGACAAGGTGAACCTCGAAGACATCCTGTTCGGCACCGGAACGTCCGCTGCCTATCAGGCGGACCTCGACGGCACCGGAGGAACGTTGACCGTCACGGACGGCACGCACAACGCCACGCTCCACCTGCTCGGCGTCTACGATGCCCACAGCTTCACACTTGCCGACGACGGCACCGGCAGCACGGTGGTGCAAGTGAGCGACTTTGTGATGTGAACCAAAAGGAGAGCCGCGCGGATAGGCGCGGCTCTCCTCATGCTGCCGGTTCCTGATTCAGCTTACGAATTAAGGTTTACGGCAGGAAGAGGAAGGGATCACGTGGCCGGTTGGACGATCAGGAGTAGTATCGGTTCCGGGCGTGGACAGGGGGGCGGTTTTCCGCTGGGTATTTGAGTCTCGACAACAAATCCAAGATTGTGAAGGACGCGCTTCGCGCATGCCGCCGCTATTTTCTCGTTGCGGCGGCATTCAGCCTGGCGATCAATCTGCTCTATCTCGCGTCCCCACTTTACATGCTGCAGATCTACGACCGGGTCGTCACCAGCGGCAGCGAAACCACGCTGGTGATGCTGACCCTTGTGTTGCTGGCGGCCTTCCTTTCGCTGGCCGGCCTCGATCTGGTGCGCGCCTCCATCCTGACGCGTGCCAGCGCGCGGCTCGACCGGTTGCTCTCGGCAAAAGTCCTCGCCGCGTCGGTCGAAACCCCATCGCCGGGCTCCTCGCAAAGCCAGCCGATCCGCGATTTCGATACGTTCAGGCAGGTGATCACCGGCAGCGGCATCCATGCCCTGTTCGACCTGCCATGGTCACCCATCTACATCGGCATCATCTTCCTGCTGCATCCGTGGCTCGGTTTCTTCGCGCTGGGCTGCTCGCTGCTCTTGATCGCCATGGCCGTGCTCAACGAGTATCTCGTGCGTTCGCCGCTGAAGCAGGCCAACGACCTGGCGACGACCAACTACAACTTTACCGAAATGAGCCTCAGAAACTCGGAAGTCGTTCGCGCCATGGGGATGATCGACGGTCTCATCCGCCGCTGGGGGCGCGACCGCAACTTGGCGCTGCGGCGCCAAGCGGAGGCAAGCGATCGCGCCGCCCTGATGTCCGGCCTGATCCGGTTCCTGCGGCTCACCATGCAGTCGCTGATCCTCGGCCTCGGCGCCTATCTGGTGATCGAGCGGCAGATCACCGGCGGCACCATGTTTGCGGCGAGCCTCCTGCTGGGCCGGGGGCTACAGCCGGTCGAGCAGATCGTCGGCCTTTGGCGCAGCCTGATCCTGGCCCGGGCGGCGTTGGCAAGGGTCGAGAAGCTGGTCGACGGGGGGGCGCTCAACGAAAGATCTTTCAACCTGCCGAAGCCCACCGGCAAGATTTCGGTCGAGCAGGTCAGCTTTGCAATTGCCAGCCAGCAGAAAGTGCTTCTCCGAGACGTATCATTCCGGCTGGACGCAGGCGAGGCGCTGGGAATCGTCGGCCCTTCCGGCGCCGGCAAGTCGACGCTGGCGCGTCATCTCGCGGGCGTCATGCAACCCAGCCGCGGCACCGTCAGGCTGGACGGGGCCGACCTGTCGCAGTGGGGGCACGACGCGCTCGGCGACCACATCGGCTACCTGCCGCAGGATATCGAACTCTTCGCCGATACGGTCGCCGCCAACATCGGCCGCTTCAAGACCAATGTCGACCAGGAGGTGATAGCCGCCGCGCTGCTCGCCGGCGTTCACGAGATGATCATTCGGCTGCCGCAGGGCTACGAGACCCAGATCGGCGAAGGCGGCGCAGTGCTGTCGGGAGGATATCGGCAGCGGATTGCTCTTGCTCGTGCGGTATTCGGGACGCCGAACCTGATCATTCTCGACGAGCCGAGCTCCAATCTCGACGCCGATGGCGACCGCGCGCTGAGCGAGTGCGCGATCGAGCTCAAGCGCCGCGGCAGCACAGTTATCATCGTCTCGCACCGGCCTTCGACCTTGGCCAATGTCGACAAAATCCTTCTGTTGCGCGATGGCGCCGTCGAGGCCTTCGGCATGAGAAACGAGATCGTGGCGCTGCTCAACCAGCGCGCGGCTCCAATGGCGGTGGCAACCCAATGAGCTGTGGCCGGAGAGATCGATGAGCGACGGCGCCCTCACCTACCGGAACCTGTCCGGCGAAACCGGTATCCTGGCCCCGGATTCGATCCGGGTGCCGGCCTGTGTCGGCCTGCTGATCATCATTGCCTTCTTCGCCATCTTCGGCGGCTGGGCGGCTTTTGCTCCGCTGAACGGCGCCGTGCTCGCCGACGCTGTCGTCAAGGTGGAAGGTAATCGCAAAAGCGTACAGCACTTCGACGGCGGCACGGTGAAGGAGATCCGCGTCAAGGATGGCGACATCGTCAAGGCAGGCGATGTGCTGGTGGTGCTCGACGACACGCACGCCCGTTCCGAATTCAACCTCTATTCGCAGCAATATGCGTTGTTGCGCGCTACCGATGCCCGCATTCGTGCGGAGCTCGACGGCCATGAGGCAGTCGCCTTTCCGAAGGACATCACCGCTGAGCACCAGGCCTATCTGCAGGACGCGATGGCCAACCAAATTGCCGACCTCGGGAGCCAGCGCGCCTCGATGGCCGGTGCCAAGCAGATCCTGCAGAAACGGATAGCCGAACTCGACGAGCAGATCGATGGAAAGCAGGCGCGCGTCGAATCTTTTCGTGCGCAGCTCAAGTCGACGATTGACGAAAAGGCAGGCCTCAACAAGTTGCTGAAGGCCGGCCTGACAACGCGCACGCGTGTCCTGGAGCTCGACCGCTCCGCCTCCGACCTGCAGGGCCTGATCGACCAGACTCTCGGCGATATAGCCGGAAACCGCCAGAGTAAGGCCGAGCTTGAAAGCCAGATTGCGCAGCTCACCAACGAGCGCCGCGCAAAACTCTCAACCATGCTGATCGACGCCCAGTCCAACCTCGCCGACCTGGTACCGAAAATGTTCGCCGCGCAAGCCACGGTCGACCGCGCCGAAGTGCGGGCGCCCTATGACGGCCAGGTGATGAATCTCACCGTTTTCTCGACCGGCGCGATCGTCGCCCCCGGCCAGACCATCCTGGACATCGTGCCGACTAGGAATTCGTTGATCGTTCAGGCGCAGGTGAAGGTCGAGGACATATCCAGCCTGCGCGCCGACATGACGGCCGAGGTCCGCTTCACGTCCTACAAGCAGCGTTCGATACCGGTCATTCATGGACGGGTCACCCGCATTTCGGCGGATCGCGTCACCGACAGCAAGACCGGGCTTCCCTACTATCTTGCCGACGTAGCGGTCGATCCCGCGGAATTGGCCGCGGCCCCACAGATTGCGCTTTATCCGGGCATGCCGGCGTCAGTCATGATCGTCACCGAGGAACGCACCGCACTGGACTACATTTTAGGCCCGCTGGCTGTGTCGTTCCACTCCGCGTTTCGCCAGAAGTAGCGAGCTTCGCGCCCAACATATTCGCGTTTATTCAATTTGCGGACGCGGTCCAAGGTAGGTGGCGAGACCCATCTTATTCGATGGTCTGCGCCATCTCCAAGGCGGCCCAACCCATCCGGGAGCTTATTTCGATTTCTGGCGATTACGGTTGGGGTAGTTCCATGTTGCACGAACTTTCCGGCTCTCTGTCGCTTAAATCCTTTCTTTCCGGGCATGTCTCGGCCCATTCCTTGCTGTCCCTGCAACATGGCTGCAACACAAATTAATATGTTTGTTCGTGTATGTTCGTGCAAAAATCCATCGCATTACCGATCGGCCTCCTCGTCAAGGCAGGCATCGTTAATCTGACCAACTACGATCGCGCTGCCAACTACGGCGCGATGCTCTGGATGACCGCGAAGGTCCAGAGCCCAGAAGGCGAGCAAGCACAACGATTATGGACTGAGAAGGGTAGCCAGGCGTTCGATGCTGAACGGCGTGACGAGCGGATGGGACGGCGAACTTAGCCAGAGTTAGCGCGAGCAGCGGCCGGCACGAAGCCCGAACAGCAGACTTCTCCGGTGCGCCAGCGCCGACGCCGCAGTCAAACGCCTGCGCAGGAAGCTTTCGTCGCTACCGCGCGCACGTTCCTAGAACCAGCGTAACTGACGTTGCATACCGCCCGCCGGGGGCGCCCAGATCGACCCGAAAGCTCCTGCATCCGTCGGTGGAAGGGATGATTGGACGAGAAGTCGGCCATGTCGACCTTGTTCTGATTGTTGGCCGACTGGGAGATGCGCGGCGCGATCTCCTCGATGTCACCATCGTCCAGAATCTCGACAATCTTGACAGGCACTTGGAGGCGGCTCGCGTCCACATCGTCCTTGCGCCACGCGCGGAAGATCGAACCGGTCGTCTGGCCGCCGTTGACGATCCGGAAGTCGTCGGCTGCCAGGAGATCTGCCGTGCCATCGCCATGATCCAGAATGCGAAGACCGGTCGCCGTGACAGCCAGGCCATTGTCGAACGCGAGGAACATCTGAGGCTCATCGATGGATCGTTTTCCGGATGACTTGATTCACCTTGCCCTTGAGCTGAAGGAAACTGCGGACGTTCCGCTCGAGCAGCCTGGGGCCATGTAGCCGGTACATCTCGACCAGCAGATTGCCCGGCATCATTGTGAGAAGGCAGCCGTATCCGCTGTTCGGCTGGCTGGCGATGACACATCTGAGCAAAGCGCCCAGCTCGCGGAAGTCCACATGGATCGCTCTTCGATCGCCCGGCCAATGCGATCCGCATCGCCGCCGGACAGGCATCGGGGAAGAGCTAAAGACGGTGCTGGTCGAGAGCTTGACTAGGTACCAATGAAGGGGGACTTCACGATTTTCGCACCCTATCCCACTCGCGACCGGCGTCGAAACCTGCGCCAGTATGGCGCCCATCTGTACGGCCTTGTTGCCCGCGTTCCATTGGTACAAGAGATAGCCAAAGTCGACAAAGCCGAGCAGCAGCGTCAGCAGCAACGGCATGGCAACGGCCATTTCAACCATTGTAGCGCGCGGACTGATCCGCGCCGAATTTTGTCTTAGCCGTCACCATCCGAAGACTCGCTCCTGATGCGACACGATTATTGTGAGAGCCCGGAAGCCCAGATAGCTCCAAAGCCCTAGATCGCTGTATGGGAATGAAGTGCTGACCTCTACGACATCCAATGTGCTTGTGCTGCTGAGGTATAGTTCGGTGCCAGTGGAGACATCGACCGCGTCAGCGAAACTCTTGGTGACCGTGACCTGTCCATTGGTCCAGCCTTTTACCCTCGCGATGCTGCCGGTCACAGTGCCATTTACAGCCAGGTTCGTTCCCAGGGTAACGCATTGGCCCAGTTGCTGTCGTTACAGCGGGCCACGTAACGCGCGCCGTCCTCTACACCAGCCTCGAGCAGAAGGCGCGTGTTCAGGATGTTGGACAATTCGAACACACCCGCCGACAAAAGCAGCATTAAGGGTACGATGAGCGCCACCTCGACCAGTGCAGCGCCGTTCTCGTCGCCTCTGAAACGCCGGGTGATTTGCCTAAGCCTGATCATCTGCTCTACCGGTAGAGCTGGGCTTCATTGCGCTGAAGCTTCTTCAGCGTATTCTGACCGACGACCGTGCTGATGTCCTCGGTCTCGCCGTAAATGTCGGCGTTGGGCACACCGCCCGCCGGCTCGGTTACGAACACGTTGGCAAAAGCCTGCACTGGCAAAGTCTGCCCACCACCTTGGACTGTGTTGGCCACGCAGTCGATGATTGCCACGTAAAGCAGTCTTCTGTCGGCACCCTGCGTCGTCGTGTTGCACTGAGGGGCAGTCGCCTCCTGCCCGCTCTTCAGGGCGGGATTGGCAATTTCAAACTTGTAGACACAGTATCCGCTGGGATTTGCGCCGCACGAGGTAATCACCCCGGCAGTGCTGGCGCTCCCATGGTTGACGGTCCAGTAACCTGCGAAGTCCCAGCTGCCATCGCCCAGCACGCCTGCCTGCGAACAACTGCCCGACGTAAAGCAATTGTCCCGGGGAAGCGCCTTATAATTGTTCGCCTGCCCGCTGTTGGGCGCATCATAGCTGCAGTTTGACTTGCCGGCATTCTTCACAACCATGCCTTTGCGGACATTGGGCGCCGGCGGGTTAGGTGTGGGATCGGTCTTATATGGCCCGCCATTGTCGTAAATGTCGAAACGGGTGTTGATTCCGGCATTTACTGGAGGAATGTTGCCCGGGCGGGTTTTTACGCCGTTCTGACTATAGCAGGCAAGGCGGGCTGGTCACCGCGAACATTTCAGTAAGCGTGGCCGTCGATTTGTCGCCCTGCGGCGATGACAAGAACCCATAGTTGCCGGGACCATATTGTGCGCTGGAGCCGCCGGTCTGCTCCTTCAGTCAAATCATCGGCTTAGTGGTTCCCGACACGGCTGTCTGGAGAGCGCCGATAGACGTATAGGGATTGCAAATGAACATCGGTGTCAATTGACACAGGGCGTTGTTAAACCGTGCCACCGCCTGCGTCTGCCGGTTCATGGTGTCATTGCTTCCGACAAAACTCGCCGGGAAGATTGTAGCAAACGCGATGGAGTTGACGGTTACCTCAGCGAATCTCGCCGCCTTCGGATCTGTGGTGCTCCAGTTAACGCCGTTTTCGTCCACGCCGGCGGCGTTGAGCCCGATGCTGTCACTGGCGGGAATGCCGGACAGGTAGGTGACGGTCAGGTCGGCGGGAACCAGCTTGTGATAGTCAGCGGTAGAAAATTTCGTGGCATTTGTCTTCAGAAGATTGTCGCGAGCCCGGTTGGCCCTGGTAATAGCGTCCGTATTGCCATCCAGCTCGGCCGCTGCCGCCAGCGCAAATGCATCGGCGCCTTTCTGCATATCGTTGTGAAGACTATTGGCCCGGCTCATGTCGATCGCCAGCAATGCTAAGCCAATCAGCACAGGCAGCATGATTGCGACAAGGATCATCGCTACGCCGCGTTGATCGTTCCAGAACGCCCTAATGGTCCCCACATGACCTTACTCTCTAGCTTCCTTGCACCCTGGCCCCTCGTCCCGCCCGGCGCATCGCGACCGCATCCTTCTGTTCAATTTGCTCCGTTGGTCACACCCGACCCGCCGACATTGACCGTTATCGCAGGCGTTGGCGGTGGTGGCGGTGGAAATTTGTAGCCCTGGGCAACAGCGGCAGCCCGCGTGCCGTCGCCTTCGATATGCGTGTTCTTCGCGTTCGGATTGAACGGATCGACCGTCTGCGCCAGCGAATTGAATTTTTGTGTGTCGCCGGCGGCGAGCGTCACTGAATCGTAGTGGTTCAGATAGTCGGCGGCGCAGCCCGAAAGCGCACCGGCGCACAGAATGAGGATGAAGGCGCTATTTCTTGACATAGAGCATCTTGTCCTTCGATTTGAAGTCGAGCATGTGGCCATAGGGGCCGGTGACGCCTTCACCATGTTCGTATTTGCGGATCATGTCCTTGTTCACCTCGAGCTGACCGAGCACGAAGAACTCCGGATCGTTGGCGGGGCGCGTCTTGTCGAACGGCGTCGCCAGCTGCTCGCCGGGCTTCACCGGCCGCACGATGTGCGGCGTGACGATGACGACCAGTTCGGTCTCTTCCTTCTGGTTGCTCGAATTGCGGAACAGCGTCCCGATCACCGGCACCTGGCCGAGCCACGGCACCTGGTTCTGCAGCTTGGTGGTCTTGCTCGACAGCAGCCCGCCGACCGCGAAGCTCTGGCCGTCGCGCAATTCGACAACGGTTGCCAGCTTGCGGTTGGTGAAGATCGGATCGCCGGCGGTGGTGAAGCCGGTCAGGTCGCTCACCTCCGGCGCCAGCTTCATATGGATCTTGCCGTCGTCGAGTACGACGGGCGTGAACAGCAGATTAACGCCGAATTGCTTGTACGTGATGGTTACCTCGCCATCGGCGCCGACGACACGGATAGGCACTTCGCCGCCGGCGTTGAAGCTGGCCGGCTCACCGGACAGCGTGGTGAGATTGGGCTCAGCCAGCGTGCGCACAGCCCCCTTGGCCTCAAGCGCTTCGATGATCAGGTCGACCTTGATGTTGCTGTCGATAACCCGGGTGATCAGCGCCGCGAAGGGATTGGTGTTCGACAGCAGGCCGGTGATCAGGCTGCCGGGCCCCAGCACCACATCATCTTCGTCGACGGCAGCAACGCGCGTGCCTGTACGGGTCGTGCCGCTGCGATTTGTGCTCTCGATCGACACACCGAGGTCGCGGCCAGCATTGCGCTTGGCTTCCAGCACGCGGACCTCGAGATTGACCTGCTGGCTATCATCCACAATGACGGAATTGATGATGCGTCGGGACCTTCCTATGCTTGTGAATCTTCCTCTTGTCGCCGTTGCTCCCTTGCCGATTGGGTGGGTCATCGAGCCGAGCAGAAGGCGCTGTTGAAGGCAACGGACGAGTTGAGCGAGTCACCAGACGACGTGCTCGGCGACATCGGGATTTCCCGTGACGACATCACGACGTTTGCGTTCCGCAGCCCGGCGTCGAGACGTAGGGGCTGAGCAATAAAAAGCCCGCCACCGTGAGGCAGCGGGTTCTCTTTCGGAAACGATGAGCTGCCTTTTACGGCCGGCCTTCATGGGGCGGGGTTGCGGATGCCTCTGGCCGGACATTCGACGTCATTGAAGCGAGGCACTCTTCCAGACGTTCCAGCCGCGCCTTCTGGCATCGCAGTGTGTGCGCGACGTCATGCAGCCTGGATTTACCCTGAGAGTTGGCGGCAGCGATCAAGTCTATTTGTAGCCGACTGATCTCGCTCCGCAGATCGCGAGCGTCAGCTTCCATCAGACCCCTGATCCATCCAGCCCCGCGCATTCCAGCACACCATCCACCGAGCCCTGCGTCGCACGATAGCAGCGAGTTTGCTAACAACCATGACATGAACCTTCTCGAATTTTATGCATTGCTAATATATAAAAAGCCCGCCACCGTCAGGCATCCGGGCAGTTTTTGCCCGTTCGGATCGATCTGTGAGGTTTGTCACAGACGCACCGACGTATCGGCGTAGGCTACGTGCAGTTTCCTGCAGGGGTAAAGGGAGTGGTCCGATGCTTGTGAACCTTCCTATGCTTGTGAATCTTCCTCTTGTCGCAGTTGGTCCCCTTGCCGATTGGGTCCGTCATCGAGCCGAGCAGAACGCGCTGTTGAAGGCAACGGACGAGTTGAGCGCGTCACCAGACGACATGCTCGGCGACATCGGGATTTCCCGTGACGAGATCACGACGTTTGCGTTCCGCAGCCCGGCGTCAAGACGTTGGGGCTGAGCAACAAAAAGCCCGCCACCGTGAGGCTGCGAGCCACATTATTCGAGAATTAAACTTGGATCGTTCCAGGTTCTGCAGCGCGGGAAGCGCCAGCTAATGGTTTGCGGATGACCGCCTCCAAACATAGCGAGCACAACGCACCCGTCCTCCAGTTCCGCGTCTGGATCAATGATAAGGCTTTCAGCCCGAAGCTCGGGGTAGGTGTCTGTCACCGCAAACACGTTGTAGGCCCACTTGCTGGCGGCACTGCGAGGCAAAACTGCTGCCCCAGGGCCACGTGACCGTGCCGAGACGGTCGCGGGCTATCAGATGCCGTCGAGGTTCTCTTGAGCCGCGACCGAAATTCGACTAGTCGAGTCAGCCGCTTCCGATGATCGCCAGTATATCAAGCAAACGACCAGCCCGGCGTACCCGACTTGCAGAACGATCAGCGCAAGGACCGCACAGCCGAGCGCGGTCCAAATTGAACCGGCTTCGATGTAGGTCCAGATCGCCACAATGATCGCAGTGGCAGACATGCCGACCAGAAACTGTGGAAAATACATTCCTCACGCATTTCATTAATTTAGCGATTGCGCAATTAGCTGATTCTAAAATATCGCTGCAGCATGATGTCGCATCGGTTAGCGCTACCCATCCATAGAAATGGCCGCTGCAGTCTTTGGTGTGGGGGCCGCACCGGCCACCGCGCGGGAAGATACAGCCCCCGCGCTGCCTAAGATATAATCATATTAGCGATCACGCAATTAACCGTGTAGGCGCTCCCAAGCCGAAACTCAGGGAATCCCTCTTGAAGGCTCAAACGAGAGGACAAGCTAATACCGTTGAGAGGCGCGGGCATGGACGACGGTATGGGCGAGCATCTTGGGGTTTTCGACCTTGACGCTTTGCGCAAGGCTTTCCTCGAGTTCGTAGAAGAGCATAAAACCACGGATCATCCTGAGTGGGGCGAACTCGCCAAGCTGTTCCTCGAAAAACAACGAGAGCGGGACCAAGAACCGGACCCTACCCAGCCGGAGGGGTGAACGCACCAGCGCTGTGTGACCGGACCGGCGCAGAAGCCATGACCAGAACAAACCGGGGATTCACGGATTCGCGGTTTCGATCTACATTTGCTCTGAGATGGCATTGGCCTGGCGCTGGCCGGTTAGGTAAGCGAGCCCCCTTGTCAGGCAGTCCGGCATGTAGGACATGACTGGCACGTCGGGGAAGCCTTCAGGCTAAGTCCACCCTTTCGGCGCCACGACGATTCACTTCGATAATCAATTCGAAGACGCTTTCAAGCTCGCCGTTGATCTCGTCGGCAGGAATGCCGGCCTTCTCGGCAGCTGTCATCAACTGGTCTTTCAAGTCGCCAACCGAGATGGGGTCTCCACAATGGGCAGTTGTTCGGCTACCCACTTATCGAGAAACTTCAGGCCACGGACGCTCATTTGTTAGCAACTCTCCGCACCCGCCCGCGGCCGAGTGACACCCGATCGCATAAGCGTGACGATTCCCTCCTATGACTTCGGCATTCGGTTGTCGATTCGACTTCGAAGGCCGTGATCGGCCAGCATATGGAATTAGTCGGCCCGGTCACGCGCATCGACGGCGACAAGGTAACCGTCAGCCTCCGGCCACTGGTGACTGTCGACGCCGAGCACGTGCGCGTTGTTGAGAGCCATGTGGAGGTCGCCACTGCGAAAAAAGCCGATTGTTGACAAAGCCTAACGGCGACTGCTTCAGGAGATCAAAGGCCTCGTCGCAGGGGCAGCCGCCGGAAAGAATGGGATTCGGGCCGCTCTGGATAATTATGCGGTTCCCGAGCCAGCACGGCGACAAGTACCGAGCAGTCGAGTTCCTCGTTGAATGAAAAGTGCGGGTCGGCCTCTGGCAAGATCTGAGCCAAGCGGAGCGATTTCAACCTGGCTGTCTTGGCGGCACGTTCTGTGCATTCAACCTCATTGATCCCTTTCGCGGACCGCACTGCACCTCGACGTTCTCCCAGCCAACACATTTCCTGGTAGCCTCATTCTCACCTCCCCCCAACGCAAATTTCCACATTCGGATGAACCATGTCGCCCTTCATTCTGATGAAGCCCAAGCTCAAGCAGCGGACCAGATGGCCGCGATTGTGGGCTCGCACCGACCGGCGAGGTGATGCGAGCCCGGCCGAGTCTCGCGGGACCCTGGACAGGGACAGCGCCGAGTGGCTGGTGTCGGCGCTCCTCGAGTTCCTCATGGAAGGCAAACACCCAGAAACACCAAAGATGACTGTTGAACCGGCCGCTGACGCCGCCAGAGGCCCCGACCAAGTTCTAACCGCCATTTTTGAAGGCATAGCAGCAGCCTATCAAGCCACGCTCTATGAAAACAATGATCCTTCGGACAATTGCGCGACCTTTGCAGAGACGGCACTAGCGTCGCTGAAGTCGAGTGGCTTCAGAGTGGTGCGTTAAGCCACCTTTGCTGCCTGCACGTTTCGGGCGAACCGTGCAGGTTGCCCAATGGGGCGACAGTGGAACAAACAGGGGATTCACATTTCCGGAGTTCCGATCTAGAATCATTCCATGGAAACGGTGTTTGATGATATCGCCAACGCCCTCAGAGAGCCCCGCTCAGACGTGTGGCGCCCAGTCCGCGCTTTGCCCTCGATCTTCCCGCCAAGCTGTTCCTTGGCCTCGCTGTGGGCCTAGGCGTTGGCTTTGGAATGGCGCGGCTGGTTAGCTATCTCGCTGCGGCCGGCTGAAGTGCGACAGCAGCAAAATCTGCCGTTGAGTTTCCGGAAAACGTAGCAGTCTCTGATTCAGCGGAGGTCGAACTTGTTGATGCATGGATGCCAAGGAAATCCTTTCACAAAGGGCACTAAAATCTTCGGTGACATTGCTCAGGGAGCCGGAGGTGGTGCCGGAAGCGATGAGCGAGATAAAAGCGATGCCATCGGCTGGAATGGTGATGGTAGCCTGTCGCCGCTTTTTGCAGCTGTGGCGGCAGGTATCTCAGAAGCTCCAACCACTCTGTAAATCTGCGCCGTGACAGACGGGTTGCCGCCATCAAGAGTGAACCCAATGTTGGTCGACGTTGTGTTTTCCAATATGTCGCCGCTGCCGGCTGATATGAACCAGATCTCGGAATTGGCGCTTGAGGGCACATCATGACTGCGCACCAGGCGCCTTGCCGGAAGGTCGCCGACAGTGACGGTATCCAGCGTCCGCAACTCCCCGAAAAATTTCCATGAGACTTCGAGCCAGATATCCCGACCGGCAGCAACAGCACCAAGGTTTTTCGAGGGCGCCTTAACCGTCGGGCCAGGGACGAGCCCCCCAGTATTGAAGGCCGAGACAGCCGAGACCATGATCGGTGACGAGCGCCGTAAATTCTGACAGCCAATGATCGCCGCCGTGATCGCCAACGCCGCCAGGACAAGGGCAATCGCTATCCAGACAACTGACCGGCGTCGATTTCGCATCGTTGCCCCAACCCTAGGGGAAATAGCAACGTATTAGCAACTGCTTGTATTTCTCGTGAACCAGGATCATTCTTGCCGCACGGAGGCCACCAGTAACGATGGAAAAGGGGAACGTCATGGAATCCGTTTGCTACGCCGAAAGCTCGATCTGTTTGCTGTCGCTCTTAGTCAATACCACCATGGCGCTTATTGTTTTGACGCCATTCGCAGCGACGCGCCTGCTGGTGTTGAGGATGCGCGCGGACTCGGGCCGAAACCTTCAACTAGCTTAAGGCGCCGTGGGCAAACCACGTTACCGAGGCGCAGATCATGCGATTGGTTCTGTTGATCCTTGCCGCTGTCGCCGTGTTCTACATCTGGGACAACGTGGCACACAAGGGCTGTACACTGCCTAGATTGAACGCAGCGTGGGTCTAGTCGCAGGCTTCAAACTCATAAACTCGCGCAGCGCGATTGGTTGCACATCAAGGCCAGAAGGTTGCCGCAGCCATAGACTGCACCGATGTGGGCCATGAAATCGGCAATGACGGTGGCCCTATCGGGTGCGCTCGGCACCGTCGAGAACGTTGCAACCTCAAAAAATGTTGCCGTCGAGATAGCCGCCAACCGATTTGCCGAGGCACATCTTGCGCGTCGTCAAATCGTTGATGGTATTACCCGACGCCACGGACGCCTCGGTGCCGCCGCCATTGACGGAGACATAGAGGTTCCCGCCTTCGTGGCGACGAATTCCGAGGTCGGTCTCGGGAGCTTCAGTGCTGATCTGAAGTAAGCGGCGCTGGCCGTTTTCGAGGGCGAGATATCTTGGCAGCGATGTTCATTGCCATTATGTCCATCGGAAATGCGATGCGTCCCGTCGCGTTTGTCACGTGTGCCGAAAACATTCCCGCATAGCCGCTACGTCGGCTTTCCATTTGCCGCCGACGGACCGGCCGAAACCTTTCCGATCTTCTGGCCGAGAGCCTCGGCGGCAACCGCCGTCTCGACCCAATCTCCAGAACTCCGATCCTCGAACTCCGTTTCGATCTCAGCGACGAGCGCCGCTATTTGCTCGAGTTGGCGTCTGATCGCAGCGAGTTTGCGCACGGTGCTCATGGGCACGTCTCGATCGATGCCGGAACCAAAGTCGTTGAGCAAAGTTTCCTTACCGAAGGGCGTTTTAGGTTTTTGGAGAACTCGAAATGAAGACCATCATCCTTGGCGCATTGGCGCTTTGCTTGGCTGCGCCTGCGGTCGCGTCCGCAGAAGAAGGCATCGTCGTCCAGACCCAGCGACATCACCACCGCCATTATTGGGACGACAACAATAACGACCGTGTGGTCATCTATCGGAACGGACACCGTCTCCATCGCCGCCATCATGGCGAGCAGGCATTTTACGACAATGGCGAGCGCGCCTGGCGCCGGCATCATCACCGGTCCAGCGACTTTGTGGTCACCGGATCGATCAACCGTCCGATGCATCACCGCCGTCACGTCGTCATTCAGCAGGACGACAACGGCGATTATGACACCGACTATTGATCGCAGCCTAACGGCCCGGCCTTCGACGAGAGCCGGGCACCGGAGGGATTCGCCATGACGATGCTGTTTCAACCATTGGACTTGGACGGTCACAAGCGCAGCGAGCTTTACCATGCGGCGCGGTTGTCGATGCTCCAATGTCGTGTGTTGACGCGCTTCGATCGGGTCGAAGAGGCTGCCGATAAGGTGCAAGCAGCGGCTGAGTTGTTCGCTGAGGCGGCTCGACCTGTCGGAAGCACTCAAACGCTCGGTATGTGAGCGCGAAGTCGGCGGCGGAACCGGCAGGCGGCAACGCGCGTTGCCTTTGCATGGTCGACTATCTCAATCGGTACTGAAGGAACTGTGTCCTGCCTGGCTCATGCGGAAGGCGGACGTCGTAGACGTTCGCCCTGTTGAGCAGCAGCCAGCCATAAGCGATCTAATAGGTGCGGCGCCGCCGACGCGATATCATGGGCCGGTGCGGTCCGAGCCTCCCGACCACAGGCTTAACGAGTCCATAAGCAAGCGCAATTCGGGCTGACCCGCGACGCAGAAAGTTCGAAAAGCTTCCAGGAACCCCAGGCAAACTGGACGACGCAAACGACGCAAACTGGACGCCGCAGACAACAATCAGGTTGACGGACATCCTGCTGAGCATTCGCATTGGAGCGGATAGTATCGTCGGCAAAAGAGGGTCCGAAAACGCCTTTCGGCAGCTCCCTCGTAGGAACGAAAAAAGAAGAGAAGCGGAACTTGCGTGTGCGGTACTTGCACACGAACCCTCATAAATATCTCATTTTATTAATCTATCTTCCCCATCATCATCGGGGCCACGGCCACTCTATGCTCTTGATTTTTCAGCATCTGTTTAACATCAGAACCTTAGAACCTACCGCACACGCTGCGTCAGCGAGACCTTCCTGCAACGCGACGTTGCGCGGCGCCAGGGCACCGACACCAAGTCGATCGCAGTGAGACGCCGAAGCCCTGTTAGCGCGCCTGAAGCCTTCGGCGAACTCATCGACCTTCATATCGACGACATGTGCGATGTAGGCAAGTCCCCTCGCCGCTCCAAGGCCGCAGCCCTCGCTATGCTCCGCCACCCTCGATCGCGAACGGCTCGTTCGCTCCGGTCGTGGTCGAGCCGCCCAGGGTGCCGGACGATGACTCTCGGTATCGACATCACCTAGGGAAAGTCGTTGAGCGTCGTTCCTGGATGATCTGCCTGGTCGTGATCGACAGCCGCTGGCGAGAGCCGCCAAACACGCATGAGATTGTCTGAAGCGGAGGACCATCCATGGAAGGACCCATTTCGAGCTATTTTGCATCGATTGAACCCGTGGGCCCCTGACGTTTTTCTGGACCGCTTGCTGCATCCGGCGCGGCATTTCAAACATCCCCACGACGTTTTGGCCGATGTTGCCCTGGACGCTCAGGAGAAGCGCGCCATTCTTTCGTCATGGGCATCGGATGCCTGCGCCGTAGAATCCGTGCCAGCGCTTCGCATGCTGCCGCGAGCGGGTGAACCGGTCACCTTCGACACGATCATGGATGCGTTGCAACAGTTGGATCAATCGGATGAGCGTGCCGGTCCTGACTGCAGTGACAGCGCGGCAGTGGCCGCGTTCGTACCATTCGTCGATCGGATTTAAGGGCGACGTCGTTGTTCTTGCACCATGGACCCGTCGGCGAGTGACCCCGCCGGCGGAAGGGGTGGCATTGGTGCGTTCGCCCAGATTGCCGATGAAAATTTTCCTATTCTTGCTCTTGAAGGTGTAAGTCGCGATTCTAAATTGATGGTCGCCGGCAGCCTAATGGGGCCGGCAACACCAGGAGGCGGCAAGGCTCTTGGGCGCCTTCTGTTGTCCATGTTGCTCAAAGGAGGATGTGGCTATGAAGACAAACCTCGATTTTACCCCTCTATACCGGTCCAGCATCGGCTTCGACCGCATGGTCGACATGCTTGAAAGTGCGAGCCGTGTGGCCTCGTTCGACAACTGGCCGCCCTACGATATCGCCAAGGTTGATGATGATCAGTATCGCATCACGATGGCGGTCGCCGGTTTCCCGCAGGACCAGCTGACCGTCACCCACCAGCCCAACATGCTGGTTGTGAGCGGGTCGCAATCCGGCGATGAGAACGGCCAGTATCTCTACGGCGGCATCAACGGCCGCGCTTTCGAGCGTCGATTCGAACTGGCCGATCATGTCAAAGTCGGGGGCGCCAGCCTTGAGAACGGGCTGCTGAGCATCGATCTCAAGCGCGAGGTTCCCGAGGAGATGAAACCGCGCAAGATCGAAATCTCCAGCGGGGCTCCCATGCCGAAGATCGAGGCGCCCAAGGTCGAGACCGACAAGCTGGCCGCCTGAGCAATCCACCATGAGGCTTTCGCTTGAGCCGGGCGGCCCGCCCGGCTCAGAGACCTACGAAAGGAGAAAGACAATGAGCGTACGTGACTTGATCCCATGGGGCCGGGGCAACGGAAACTCGGCGCCCAGTCTCTTCCCTGATGGAGATCGAGACCCCTTCGTCTCCCTCCACCGGGAGGTAAACCGGCTGTTCGATGACGCCTTCCGCAGCTTTGGCGCCAGACTGCCGGCCTTTGGTCCCTCTTTCGCCGCCAGTTGGCCGAGTGTCGAAATCTCCGACACGGACAAAGAAGTCCGCGTCACGGCGGAAATACCTGGCCTGGACGAGAGCGACATAGAAGTCCTGCTGGAAAATGGGGCGCTCAAGCTTAAAGGCGAGAAGCGTTCCGAGACCGAGGACAAGGACCGGCAGTTCTCCGAGCGCTTCTACGGTCGCTTCGAGCGCCTCATTCCGCTCGGCTACGAGGTTGAAGAAGACAAGGTCAACGCCGCCTTCAAGAACGGGGTGCTGACCGTGACGTTGCCCAAGACCGAGCGGGCACAGGCGAAGGCCAAGCGGATCGCAATCAACGGGAAGAACTGACGCATGCAGTATGGGTGGCGGCCCTTACGGCCGCTGCCCGTGCGACCCTTCATAACGGGAGGGACAGGCAATGGAGACAGTTCAAAGCAGCGACAACAGAAACCTAACCAAGACGTCCGTCCGGCCGGACAATGACAATCGGCCTCGTCTAGACGGGCCGGCTTTGTCAATGGGACGGTCAGTGTTTCCGGAGGGCGCAGTGGCGCGGATCTACCAGCCCTGCCGCTCGGCCATGACCTCGGCAAAGCCCCACAGGGACTGGCGATTGGTCTTCGAACGCCGCACAGCCCCGTTCATCGAGCCGCTGATGGGCTATACGGGTGGCGGGGACACCCTGACCCAGGTCGAACTGAACTTTCCGACGCTGGAAGCGGCGATCCGTTATGCCGAGCGTCAAGGCCTCAATTACGTGGTGCAGGCGGCACCTCCTGCTTCCCCGGCCAAGATCAGGAGACAACATGTATCGGAGGAGAAACAGGCCTTTTCCGACCTGGTTTGGCAACGGCTGCAGTTGGCTTGGCTCCAGGCAAGTCACGGCTATGGCGCCGGTGCACAGGCAGCGCACATACAGACGGCGCTTTCGGAGCCCGAGACATTCTACGCCTCTCCGATGGAGGTCGTGGACGACCCGGTGCTCGCACCCGACGAGAAACGCGCCGTGCTCAAGAACTGGGCCTGGAACGAGTATCTGATCGACCTGGCCACCGCCGAAGGCATGCCGGAAAATGCACGCCCGTCGCGATTGGACGAGGTCGAACTCGCTTGCTGGCCTTGGAAGTCCGAAACCGGGGCTTCCAGACCAGGACCAGCCCGGTGCACTCCCGGATAGCCGCATGATAAGGCAAGAAGGAACCCACTGATCGTCTTCGACGCCCAACGGACCATCCCGAAACCCTTCCCGCTTGCGGTCGCGGCAGCGGGCGGGCGCGCGCCGACAACTTTCCCAATGCGTGGGCGCCCGATTGCGCCTCGGCAGAACTCGGCCAAGTTGTTAGGATCGCGCTGATATGGACTCCAATGAATTGGCGACAGAGGTTCCTATGTATCAATCCTTCAACGGCTCCGCCCATCCCCTGGCACTGAAAGAGATCGCGATCGCTGCCGTCCCCGAAGACGAGCGTGTCTGGGTCCCACAGGCTAAGGGCGTGTGGTTCCGACCACTTATGCTCAACACAATGCAAGGCCAGTGGTGCAATCTGCTCCGCGTACGCCGGGCCGGGATATTAAGCCGTCATCTGCATCCGGCCCCCGTGCATGGCTATGTGATCAAGGGGCGTTGGCACTACCTTGAACACGACTGGGTGGCAGAGACCGGATCTTACGTTTTCGAGCCGCCCGGTGAAATCCACACGCTCACGGTCCCAAGCGACGTGCCCGAGATGATCACCTTCTTCAACATCTCCGGCTGCATGGTTTACCTGGACAAGGATAACAAGCAGATTGGTTTCGAGGACGTTTTCACCAAGATCGACATGTGCAGAAGCCACTATGCGAGCGTGGGTCTCGGGGACGATTTCGTCGATCAATTCGTGCGGTAGACATCCGCCCGTTTGTCTTCCGCTGCGGTAAGTTCGCGCTCCGCCACAGAGGCGAAACGAGGAGATCTTGGTGACCGATTCCATATGGGCGATGCCCTTCTTCGCGGGCAAGACCGTCGTCATTACCGGAGGCACGACAGGCATCGGAAACGGCATCGCCATGGCGTTCGCCGAGGCCGGCGCAATCGTCCATGCGACGGGGGCCACGGCCGCCGAGGTGGCGGCCGCTCGTGCATACGGCACCGCCGTCTCGTATTCAGTACTCGACGTCCGGGACATGACTGCGGTCGACGGATATTCCAGTCAGTTCACATCCGTTGCAGCGCTCGTAAATTGCGCAGGGGTAAACCTGCGCGCCGCCGAATTCACTGTCCAGGGTTTCGAAACGGTGGTCGATATCAATCTCACCGGCTCCATGCGGAGTGCGAGCGCGTTCCGAGGGGCACTCTCGAACGGGGGCGCCATCGTCAACATCGCCTCGATGTTCGCGTTTTTCGGCGCGGCTCATGCGCCGGCTTACGCCGCATCCAAGGGCGCCATCGTGCAACTTACCAAGTCGCTCGCCATCGCCTATGCCGGGGATGGCATCCGCGTAAACGCATTGGCGCCTGGCTGGATCGAGACCGCCATGACCGCCGCGCCACGGGCCGATCCAGCTCGCAACGCGGAATTGATGAAACGCACTCCGATGGGTCGCTGGGGTACGCCGGGCGACCTGACCGGCCCCGCCTTGTTCTTGTGTTCGCCGCTCGCGGGGTTCATCACTGGGGCAATTTTGCCGGTTGACGGTGGCTATCTCATTGCGTGAGGCGTTGGCTATGCTGCGCGACCGATCTCCAAGCCTGTGTCGTCGAGATCAAGATCGAACGCGACCAATCGACCATGCCTGACCGCAATTGCCGCCACCAACTCCGCAAGCTCGCCATCCGTATGCTCGCAAAAAGCTGCCTGTTTCCTGACAATCGTGACCGCATCCCGGGTCGATACGACAGAGAACGGCCTCCGGGATCTCACGAATGATTCCGCAACCTCGGCGACGGATGAAGCTCGGTCAAAATTATCTTGCATACTTGCACCTCTGTACGACGCTAGCCCAAGCTCGGCCCGCGCAAATTGTTCCCATTGGCCTATGGAGCCTGGTTAGCATCCGGCTTGGGCTCCTTGTGTGCGAAGGCCGGGAGCAACGCGACATGGCCATCGCCGTGCCTTGGACAGTGGGCTGGACGCATTCGTCTCCACTCAACCAAAGGTCACGCCATCGGCCAGTCCTCGCTACATGCTTCAAATGCGAACACGAGCCCGACGCTACAGACGAGGAGGATCAGATGTGTCCAAGCCGCTCGCCAAAGTTTCCGATCCTCGGATCACCGCAGTTCCCGCGCAACAAGTCGCCGGGAGACCTGTTTGCTCGCGTTAATGGCGGTCGACTGACTCCTGGCTCATTCGCCGCCCCGCCAGTTGGCTCCGGTCAGCCGGCCTCGTCCGTCTCCGACATCGCTGGCCGGCGGACGATCCAATCCACCAAACCGGCTTCGGTCTGCTCGCAGGCCACGAATTCGCGCACCAGACTTCGCGCCAGCTCGCGCCATTGACACTCGGGCACGTTCATCTCCGCGATCAGATCTCGGCATGCAGCGCGTATGATGTCGGCATCGAAGGCTGACACGGCGACAGGACCACGGTCTGTATTCTTTGCTCGAGGAGTGTCGTCGCCCTGACGTTCGCGAAAGCGCCTCAGCACCTCGCGCGATGTGGCGATCGCTTGTCGGGTTTGACTCATAGCCTCGTAAAATCCAACTTCGCGGACCGCTGAGCGGTGCCGTGATAGAATGAAGTCCTCCATAACCGCATGCGCAGTGTCCGTACGCGTTGCAACCATCGCCGCCTCCCTGCAGGCGCACCCAATGCTTGCAGCTTCTGCCCGTTTTCGGGCGGCCGCCTGCATTTGTCGTGTCGCTGCTATGATCGCGTGAGTTAAAGCCGGTGAAGCGTCGCTGCAATTACAAATGTAAGTGTGGCATCCGATAAGTGGTATGCCCGCTGGCTGCGGCGGCGGCGAGTTCGTTCTTCAGACGGTCGAAGTCTTCCTCGGCGAAGCGCTCTCCGCGTTGCCGGAACGAGGAAGCAGGATCTGGACAAAATGCATGCGGCCGCTTCCAAGATTTCTAAACGGCAGCGACAGGCACCATGTTCCATGCAAGGCGCTATTGGCGAAATTCCGCCAATTTGTGCCAGTCGAAGACAACGCCCACTCCAGGCTCGTCGGGTGCTATCGCCAAACCATCCTGAAGCCTGAGCGGCTCGGTGGTGTAAAGGTCAATATCGAAACTATGCGCCTCCACCCAGCCGGCATTTGTCTGACCTGCAACGAGACTGACATGAAGTTCCTGCATCCCGTGACTGCAGACCGGAATGCCAGCCTTGCGTGAGAGCGCTGCCACGCGCAGCCAGCCCGTGACCCCGCCGCAGTTGGAGGCGTCGGGTTGGATGTAGGCGAGATCCGACCAAGCGAAGGCATGCTCGAACTCCTCGATGACATGCAGGTTTTCTCCCATTGCCAGGGGCATTCCGGTCGCCTTGGCAATGCTGGCGTAACCCTCATAGTCGTCGGGTATGATGGGCTCCTCGAACCACAGCAGATCGTAGGCGGCGAATGCTCTCGCTGCCTCGATCGCTCGCGGGACGTCCAGCGCGTAGTTGGCGTCAACCATAAAGGTGACATGAGGGCCGATGCGCTCGCGAACTGCCTTCACCCGGGCCACATCCTCGGCAAGGTCGTCCTTGCCGACCTTGATCTTCACCCCGGTGAAGCCGGCATTGAGATAGGAATCGATGCTGGCCAAAAGCTGATCGAGGGTAAAGTTTAGGTCGATGCCGCCGCGATAGGCCTTGGCGCTCTTCCCGGCCCCGCCCGCCATCTGCCAAAGCGGCAGGCCGCTACGCCGGCCCTTGAGGTCCCATAATGCGATGTCGATCGCCGAGATCGCGAAAGAAGCGATGCCGCCGCGCCCGACATAGTGGATGTGCCAGAGCATGCCGTCGTAGATCGTGTCGATTTGCGTTGCGTCGCGTGCCTTGAGGAACGGCGCGAGGTCGTGATCGATCATTGCCTTGATTGCATAGCCGCCCCTGCCGCCGGTGTAGGTGTAGCCTGTGCCCTCGGTGCCGTCGGCAAGCCTCAGCGTGACGGTGACCAGCTCGAAATGCGTGTGCGCGCCGTGCTTGGCATCGGTCATCACCTCACGCAGTGGGACCCGAAACAGCCGGGTCTCGACTTCCTTGATTTCGGTGCGGCTCATGCTGCGCTCCATTCACGTTTTTTCATCGGACCATAATTGCACCGGCAGCGCTGACTGGCAACAATGTGGCTGATCTTTCAGCGGTTCTGAAGCCAATCCGTCATTTTTGGTCCTACAAAAGCATCAATCCGCTTGTGCTTTGGTCCGATTTACCTTCTAATAACAGGACCATCTGGGAGAAAAAGGCTTGCTGGATACGGAAGAGCGTCCTGAGATGCCCGCGGCTATTCTCGCCGCCCGCGCGGCCGACGCGATGGTGGCCGGCATAGAGGCCGACATCACGTCCGGAAGGCTTGGCGACGGCAGCTACCTGCCGGCCGAGCGCGAACTGATGATCGAGTATGGTGTCGGCCGGGGCGTTGTGCGTGAGGCGATTGCGCGCCTGGCCAGCCGCGGCCTGGTGGAAGCGCGTCCGCGGTTCCGGCCCGTGGCGCGCCGGCCTGGCCTGGATGCCGCGCTCGGCGCCCTCGACGGCATCGTAGGACATCTGCTGAGCGACCAGGCGGGCGTGAAGAACCTCTACGACATGCGCGTCTTCCTCGAGGCGTCGCTGGCGCGCAACGCCGCCATCCATGCCCGCAAGGATGACATCGCAGCCCTGAGGGCGGCGCTGGCGATGAACGAGGCGGCGATCCCGGATTCCGAGAAATTCTATGCGACGGACGTGGCGTTCCACGCAGCGCTCTATGATATCGCGCGCAACCCGGTGCTGCCTGTCCTGCACAAGGCATTTACCGCCTGGCTGTCGCCGCATTGGATGCGCATGCCACGGTCGCCCGAGCGCAACCGCGTGAATTTCCTCAGCCATCGTGAAATCTGCACGGCCATCCTTGAGCGAGATCCTGACGGCGCCGAGCGGGCGCTGCTCAACCACCTCTCGGCGGCCTGGGAGTACGTCCGCGGTACATTCGAAAGCCGTGAGGCGCCGGAAGCATGACGCAGTCCTACGACCATATCGTGGTGGGCGGCGGAGCAGCCGGCTGCGTCGCGGCGGCGAGGCTTGTCAAAGCGGGACGGCGAACCCTGCTGCTGGAGGCCGGCCATTCCCATCATCACCCCTTGCTCGACATGCCGCCCGGCATCTTCAAGATGATCAACGGCTCGAAATTCATGCGCTATCACCGCACCGAGCCGCAGGCCCATCTCGACGGCCGCGTCCATGAAATCTCGCAGGGCAACGTGCTGGGCGGCGGCACCTCGGTCAACGCCCAGGTCTACATGCGAGGCCGCTCGGCCGATTATGAGGAGTGGGACGAGCTGCTGCGCGGCAACAATGCCGGCGTACGCTGGAACTGGCAGGCGGTGCTGCCGCATTTCACCGGCATGGAGGGAAACAACCGCCTCGGCGGCGAACTGCATGGAAGCGAAGGTCCGCTGCTGGTCTCGGATCCAGGCCACATCGATGATGTTTCCCGTTGGTTCGTCCAGGCCGTCCAAGGCCTTGGATTGCCGTACAACCATGACTTCAACGGACCGTCGCAGCGCGGGGTCGGCTTCTACCAGTTCATGAACCGGCGGGGAAAGCGAAGCAGCGCCGCCTATGCCTTCATCGAGCCGCTGACGAATGATCCCAAGCTGACGCTGAAACTCAATTGCACAGTCAGCCGGCTGCTGATCGAAAACGGTCGGGTCACCGGCGTCGTCTATTCGGATGCGTCGGGCGCCGAGCATACCGTCCATGCAGATGCCGACGTGATCGTCTCGTCCGGTGCCCTCGTCTCGCCGAAACTGCTCATGCTGTCCGGCATCGGCCCCGCCGAGGCGCTTGCCGGGCACGGCATTTCCTGCGTCGCCGACCTGCCCGGGGTCGGCGAAAACCTGATCGACCATCCGGAGGTGCCGATCATCGCCACCGCAAACGGCCCATACGGCTATTTCAGGCAGGGCCAAGGCTGGCGGATGATCAGGAACGGCCTGCATTTCAAGCTCTTCGGCACCGGCACGATCCTGTCAGCGGGGGTGGAGGCCGGAGCCTTCGTCAATCCGGCCGATCCCGAGGGCGAACCGACGATCCAGGCCTTCTGCGTGCCGCACGTCTATCTGGACCGCGATATCCTGACCTTGGTCGAGAACACCTATGGGCTTACCGTGACGACAGTGGTGGTGAAACCAAAGTCGCGCGGTTTCGTGAGGCTGCGTTCGGCGGATCCGAAGGACATGCCGATCGTTTCGCCGAACCTCCTTAAACATCCCGACGACATGAGGGAAATGATCTCCGGCCAGCGTTATTTCCTGCAGGCTTTTCAGACCAAGCCGCTCGCCGATCGGGTCAAGGCCATTGCCGTGCCAAGCCAGGATGATCTCAGCGACGAGGCGATGACAAAGCATTGCAAGCGCTTTGTGAAGACCAACTACCATCCGGCCGGGACATGCCGGATGGGCTCGGACAGCGACCGGATGGCGGTGCTGGACGCGGCGCTGCGCGTGCGCGGAATAGACAATCTGCGGGTTGCCGACATGTCGGCCTGCCCCAACATCAATGCCGGCAATACGGCGGCGCCCGCCATGATGCTGGGCGACCGCTGCGCCGACTTTATTTTGGAGGCGGCATAGCGCCTGATCCAGCTTGCCGACGGCGTCATCGCCGAAGCCGTCTGGGCCGATTATCGTGAGGAAATTACACAGTCGCAGAAAGCGACAATAAAGGAGGAAAGAGCATGATCATTACCCGTCGAAAACTACTGGTTGGCTCCGCTGCCGGCGCGGTTGCGCTGACACTCGGCTCACGCGCCTTCGCGGCGCTCCCGCCACTCGCCAAGAAGGACAAGTACAAGGTCGGTTTCGCCCAGACGGAAAGCAACAATCCGTGGCGTCTTGCCGAGACCAAGAGCATGCAGGACGAAGCCGCCAAGCTTGGCCATCAGCTGGTCTACACGGATGCCGCCGGTTCGTCGGCCAAGCAGGCCTCCGACGTGAACTCGATGATCGCGCAGGGCGTCGACGCAATCTTCCTGCCGCCCCGCGAAGACAAGCCCCTGGTGCCGGTCATTCTTGCCGCGCGCGATGCCGGTATACCGGTGTTTCTGGTCGACCGCGACGTTGATCACACCATGGCCAAGCCGGGCGAGGATTATGTCTGCTTCATCGGTTCGGATTTCATCGAGGAGGCGACCCGCGTCGGCGAATGGCTGGTCAAGAACGCCAATGGCAAGTCGAAGATCATCGAGCTGGAAGGCACGACCGGAGCCTCGGCCGCTACCGACCGCAAGAAAGGCTTCGACGATTTCATCGCCAAGCACTCGCAGTTCACCATCCTGGCGTCGCAGTCCGGCGACTTCGCCCGTGACAAGGGCCGGCAGGTCGCCGAGACGCTGCTTCAGGCGCACCCTGATGCGGATATCATCTACGCGCATAATGATGAGATGGCGCTGGGCGCCATCGCCGCTTTGGAAGCAGCCGGCAAGACCCCGGGCAAGGATGTGCTGATCTTGTCGATCGACGGCGAGAAGGAAGGCGTCCAGGCGATCATTGACGGCAAGATCGGCGCTATCTGCGCTTGCAGCCCGCTGTTCGGGCCGAAGGCCTTCGCTACGATGGCCGACTATGCGGCCGGCAAGAAGATCCCGCCGTTCATCAAGAACGAGGATGCCTTCTTCGACGCCACGAACGCGAAGAAAGACTTCGATATTGCGTTCTGATATCCACTTTCTTTCCAGTTGCCCTACCCGCTTCGGCGGGTAGGGTTTGGGAGTTTGACGATGACCGCTCAGCCGGACCAAGCCGCGCTGCTCCTGGACATGCGTGACATCCAGAAGCGTTTTGCCGGCATCCCTGCCCTGGCCGATGCCTCGCTCCAGGTTCTTCCGGGCGAGATCCACGCACTCATCGGCCAGAACGGTGCGGGCAAATCGACACTTATCAAGGTGCTCACCGGCTATTACCGCCGGGATGCGGGCCAGGTGCTTTTCGAACAGAAGCCGTTCGAGGTTGGGTCTCCGCATCAGGCGCAGGTCAGCGGCATCAGCACCATCTACCAGGAGATCAATCTCGTACCGCTGCGCTCGGTGACCGAGAACATCTGCCTTGGACGCGAGAAGCGCCGCCGCGGCCTGCTCGACTGGAGCGCGATGCATGCGGAAGCCGAGCGCCTGCTCAGCCGCTTCTCGATCGGCATCGACGTGCGCCGCCCGCTCAGCGATTTCAACACCGCCACGCAGCAGATGGTGGCGATCGCCCGCGCCATCGGCTTTTCCGCCCGCCTCGTAATCATGGATGAGCCGACCTCCTCGCTAGACGAGCGTGAAGTCTCGGTCTTGTTCAGCGTTATCCGTCAGCTCAAGGCCGACGGCGTCTCCGTTCTGTTCGTCAGCCACAAGCTCGACGAGTTGTACGAGGTCTGCGACCGGGTCACGATCATGCGTGACGGCCGCACGGTGCGAAGCGCGGCGATGAGCGACATCGGCAAGCTGGAGCTGGTCGCGGCCATGCTCGGCCGCGACGTCGCAGCCGTCGAAGGCCATGCGACCGCGTTCGGCGAACGCGATCGGTCGAGGATCGGTGATGTGCTGTTTACCGCGCAAGGGCTGGCGGCCGGCCAGTTGGTGCGTGACGTGAGCTTCGACCTGCGCCGCGGCGAGATCGCCGGCTTTGCCGGCTTGCTCGGCGCCGGCCGCACCGAAACAGCCCGCCTCGTATTCGGCGCCGACCGCCGGAGCGCAGGCGAGATGACGATGGAGGGCGCGTCCTACCATCCCGCACGTGCCGCTGATGCCATCGCCGCAGGGATGGGCTTCTGCACTGAGGACCGCAAGGCCGAGGGCATCGTGCCGGAAATGACCGTCGCGGAGAACATAACACTGGCACTGCTGCCGAAAATCAGCCGCAATGGCATCCTGAACGAGGCCCGGCAGAAGGAGATCGTCGAGCGCTTCATTCGTGAACTCGACATCAAATGCTCGGGGCCTAACCAGAAGGTCCGCGAGTTGTCGGGCGGCAACCAGCAAAAGGTGCTGCTTGCCCGCTGGCTGGCAATGAACCCGAAGCTGCTCATTCTCGATGAGCCGACGCGCGGCATCGATGTCGGGGCCAAGGCCGAGATCCAGCGCCTCATCCGCAAGCTTGCCGATGACGGGCTCGGCGTGCTGATGATCTCCTCGGAACTCGAGGAAGTGATGGAAGGAGCCGACCGCATATTCGTGCTGCGCGAAGGAGTGAGGGTGGCCGAACTGGAAGGCCAGGCAGCCGACGAGGAGGACGTGCTCGCGGCGATGGCGCATGGCGGCGCGGCGAAGGAGGCAGCGTGAGCGATCTGGCCACACCATCCGCAGCCAACGACGCTGGAAACCGCCGCTTTGATGTGTTCGGTTTCCTGGCGCGCTACGGCACGGTGATCGCGCTTGTGCTGCTGGTGGTCTTCAACCTTGCCTATACGCGCAATTTCGCGACGCTGCAGACACTCAACGTCAACCTAACCCAGGTCTGCACGATTGTGATCGTCGCGGTGGGGATGACCCTGGTGATCGCCACCGGCGGCATCGACCTGTCGGTTGGTTCGCTGATGGCGATCTCCGGCGCATTGGCGCCGATGATCTTCATGGGCACGATCTTCCCGGTCGGAAACATCTATCTGGCGGTAGCCGTCGCGATGGTTGCCTCGATCTTCGTCGCCGGCCTGTTCGGGTTGTTCAACGGCTGGTTGGTCTCGCGCTTCCGTATCCAACCGATCGTCGCAACGCTCGTGCTGTTCATCGCCGGGCGCGGGATCGCGCAGGTCATGACCAACGGCAATCTGCAGACCTTCCGCGTGCCGCAATTCCAGTGGATCGGACTTGCCCGCCCGCTCGGCATTCCCGCGCAGGTCATCATCATGGCCGTGCTGGTTGCGGCGGCCGCTTGGGCCCTTCACCGCACAGTGTTCGGGCGAAGCATCCTGGCGGTCGGCGGCAATGAAAAGGCCTCTGAACTCGCCGGCATCGCCGTGTCGAGGATCAAGCTCGCTGTCTATGCGATCAGCGGCCTGTGCGCGGGGCTAGCCGGTCTCGTCGTCATTGCGATCAACTCCTCCAGCGACGCCAATCTCGTGGGGCTGGGCATGGAACTCGACGCCATCGCGGCGGTCGCGGTGGGCGGCACGCTGTTGAGTGGCGGAAAGGCCACAATCATCGGCACCCTGCTGGGTGCACTGACCATCCAGTTGGTGCGCTACACGCTGCTCGCCAATGGCGTGCCCGACGCCGCTGCACTCGTCGTCAAGGCCGGCATCATCGCATTCGCCGTCTGGCTGCAGCAGCAACACCG
Source organism: Mesorhizobium sp. M0676 (assembly GCF_040320535.1). Taxonomy (NCBI): domain Bacteria; kingdom Pseudomonadati; phylum Pseudomonadota; class Alphaproteobacteria; order Hyphomicrobiales; family Phyllobacteriaceae; genus Mesorhizobium; species Mesorhizobium sp. M0676. Next base: position 65,412 of record NZ_JAMYPU010000025.1, on the reverse strand, counting down.
GGTGTAATCCATGAACAGCGCCAGACTGGTTCGCATCATCGGCACTTACGGTGTCGTCATCGCGCTTGCAGCCCTCGTCCTGTTCGGATTCCTGCGCTACGACCGCTTCCTCGGCCTCTTCAACGTGATGAGCGTTCTGCGCTACAACTCGATGTTCGCGCTCGTCGCGCTCGGCATGTGCTTCGTGATCATGACCGGCGGCATAGACCTGTCCGTCGGCTCCGTCGCCGCCTTGGGCAGCGTCGCGTCGGCCCTGGCGAGCCCGCACGGCATCGCGGCAGGCCTTGCAGCGGGCGTTGGCGCCGGCCTGGCAGCCGGGCTGATCAACGCGCTCCTGGTTACGCGCGGCAACCTGATGCCATTCATCGCCACGCTTGCCACCATGCTGGCCGCAAGCGGCTCGGCGCTGCTTCTGGCCGGCAACCAGACCGTTTCGGTGTCTTACGATTCGGGTTTCACCGCCATCGGCCAAGGGAATTTCTGGATTTTCCCGATACCGGCAGTCATCGCCCTGGTTGCCTATGCCGTCGGCTCAGTGGTCCTGAACTACACCAGCACGGGACGGACGGTGCTGGCCATCGGCGGCGGCGAGGATGCCTCGCGGCTGATGGGGCTGCGCACTGACCGCGTCAAATTTCTCGTCTATGTCGCAAGCGGGTGCCTGGCCGGGCTCGCCGGCGTCGTCCTCGCTTCTCAGTTCGGCGCAGGCCAGCCGATCGAGGGCGTCGGCTGGGAGCTGTTTGCCATCGCAGCCGTGGTCGTGGGCGGGACGCTGCTGACCGGCGGCTCGGGCTCGGTGTTGACCACGCTGGCCGGCGTGCTGTTGCTCGGGATCCTTTTCAACGTCCTGAACTTCGAAAACGGCATGGGTTGGATTTCGCTGTCAGCCTACTGGCAGTCGGTGATCCGCGGGCTGTTTTTGCTCGTCGTCGTCCTTCTCCAGGCACGGCTTACGGCAAGGCGCGAAACTGCCTGAGGATGGCGAGCACACTCGAGCACGATGGCGCTGCAGAATCAGTGCGCGTTGCGCACCCGGCCGATGAGCGCATCCCGCAGACTTTCTGCGGCGATGCTTCCCCGGTGCACCTGGGGTCCGACACCCTTGGAGCGGGATCCGCAAGCGGATCGTGGTGCAGTCACATGGTCGTCCTGGAGACGGTCATTTCCCGGCGACCGCCACGAACACGGACTGCCCCTGCCTTTCCAGCCGAAACAGGATGGGCTTGCTCTGCCGGCGAGAGTTCGCCCATTCCTCGACGATATCCGAAGGCTCCGTCACGCGGCGATTGTTGGCCGATATGATGACATCGCCGGGCTGCAATCCGCTCCGGGCGGCAAGGCCATCGGGAACCACTTCCACGACGAAGACGCCGGTTGTTCCTGATTTGATGCCTAGCTGCTGACGCGCCTGATCCGGAATCGGGCTGAGGGATAGGCCGAGGCCTTCGGCCGCCGACTTCTTGTCGGGAACAGCGCCGGTCTTCACCTCCGCATCCTTGCGCTCACCGATGACAAGCGCGATCTCCTGGTCCTTTCCGCCGTTACTCCGTGTCAGAGTGGCCTTGCTGCCAGGCTTCTGGCTAGCCGTCGCAAGCGTGAGGTCATGGACACCCTCAATGCCCTTGCCGTTGAACCGGGTGATCACGTCACCCGGCTTCAAGCCGGCTTTCTCCGCCGGGCTGCCGGGCTCGACCGAAGCAACCAGCGCGCCCTTGTCATCTTTCATCCCGAGGGCCTCAGCCAGCGACGGCGTGATGTCCTGCAGGCGGACCCCGATGAAGCCACGCTCGATCCGGCCGGTTCTGATCAACTGGTCGGCGATGCTTTGGGCGGTGCGCGATGGCACCGCAAACCCGATCCCGATGCTGCCGCCGGACGGCGAGACGATGGCGGTGTTGACGCCGATCACCTCGCCACGTGCGTTGAACAGCGGACCGCCCGAGTTGCCTCGATTGATCGACGCGTCCGTCTGGAGAAAATCGTCGTACGGCCCGGCTTGAATGTCTCGCGAGCGGGCCGAAAGAACGCCGACAGTGACAGTCCCTCCGAGCCCGAAGGGACTGCCGATCGCGATTGTCCATGCGCCCGGCTGCATTGCATCCGAGTCACCCCATTTGGTCGTGGTCATGTTGGGCCGCGGGTCGACCTTCAGCACCGCTATATCGGTGGCGGGGTCACGGCCGACCAATTGCGCCGGCGCCGTTTCCTTGTCGGAAAATACGACATGGATCTCTGTCGCATCGGCAACGACATGGTTGTTGGTGACGATGTAGCCGTCGGCACTGATCACAAATCCGGAGCCAAGCGCCTCCCTCACCTGCGGCTGAACGGGTCCGAGGCCCTGGCCGTCGAACGGACTTGTAAAGTCGCCCGCCGTCGTCTGGTCCTGGACAACCTCCCGGGTCGTGATCGCGACCACGGCCGGCAATTTCTGCTGGATGATCGCTGTGAAGTCGGTCGGGGTATCCTGGGCCAGGACAGGCGCCACGCCACTGGCCGAGAGCATCAGCGCAACCGCGATCAAGCGCGTTGCAAATCGTCTTTGCATATCGTGAGACATTGCTGGACCTCCTGCCGGACAGCCCCGGCCGCTCGGCCGCGCCGCGCGGAGCCGGTGCTCCGGACGCTAGAACTGCCAACAAAGCTGTTTGTTTCAGCCCCCCGGAAAAATGGCACGGCCAGGAAAAATAGCCCGACCGTGGGGGTCCGGAAGGCAGCAGCCGGGAACCATTGAGGCCGTCGAGTTGAACCGTCCACAGGACTGGTCCCGGACGTGGCAGAAATCAGCAAAGCGACTGCGTCAGCTCCGGCAAATGCCCGATATGCCCATGGAGCCAACCTAGCGGCTGAGGTGCCTCTACCGGGCCTGGTGCGAAAAGGATCTGCAATGAAAGAGGGAGCTCCACAGCCGCCGAGAGACGCGGCGTGATCACCACCGCTCGAACTCCCTCAAGGGAACAAAAGGGTACCAACTAAGTTCGGCCCCCATAATGAGGATGCCTATATGGATCTGTTGCCCCAGTCAGCCGAACACACCGTCTCCTCGCCGCCCGCTCCAGACCTTCACCGGCTTTTGTTCGATCCAAACTTGCGTATACACGGCTTGATTGATGACACTGTCGTCACCAAAGCCTTGGACGATTTGAAAGCCGTGCGTTCCGGGGAAGACGATCTCTACGTTGAAATCGACACGCCTGGAGGCGACGCCGACGGCGCGCGACGTCTAGCTCTAGAGTTCAAACTTTTTCTGAAACACTCGGGCCGCAACGGCTACATCATTGGCAAGAATACGGTTTACTCTGCCGGGGTAACGGTCCTTGCCGCTTTCCCGAAAGCCTGCAGGTTCCTTTGCCCGCAAGCAGTCCTGCTGATTCATGAAAGAAGGCTTGAGAAAGACTTGGTTCTGAATGGACCAATTCGAAGCTGTCTTCAGATCGTTCGCGAACAACTTGCGCTGTTGGAAACGGCAGAGCGACTCGAGAATGAAGGGTTCGCCGATCTCGTCCAAGGTTCTCGAACATCGCTGGAAGAGCTGCGCGACCATGCCTTGACCAACTGCTACCTGATGGCAGCCAGAGCTTTGGAGTTGGGCCTTGTTGAAGACATTGCCGATTAACTTGACGCCTCGGATGCAAACGGCAGAGCCGAGTCCAACACGCTTCCCTCACTCATGGCTCCGGCGACCATGAACGGCAAGGTTGAAAAGATAGAGCGGACCGGCGGCTGTCTTTGCGGGTCTGTGAGGTATGTTGTCACCGGCGCGCCGTTGCGCGTTGGCTTGTGTCATTGCCAGGATTGCAAGCGAACCAGCGGCAGCACCTACAGTGCCTTTGCCGTGTGGCCGCGGTCGGCTTACCAGTGCAAGGGCGAGCTTGCGGCGTTCAACGGCAGAGGTTTTTGTCCGGCATGCGGGTCGCGCGTGGTGAACCTTCGCGACGACGAAGCCGAGATCATGATCGGCACTCTCGACGATGCGCCAAACGACCTTCTCCCGACATACGAGCTTTGGACCCCCCGGCGCGAAGCCTGGCTCCACAACCTGCCTTGGGCTGACCAATTCGCGGGCGATCGCACCGAAGAAGGCCAAAATTGGCGCGAAGCCCGACGAGTATGACCATGCTCGAATGGCCCTCCACCCATGAACTGTGAAAGTCAGCTTCATGCGCGATGAATCACTCAAGTTCTTGAAGAAAATTGTGGCGACCCCGTCGCCGAGCGGCTTTGAGCAACCTGTAGCGGAGCTTTTCCGCGAGTATGTTCGTCCCTATGCCCACAGGGTGACGACGGACGTCATGGGCAATGTCACAGCGATCATCAATCCTGAGGCGTCTATGCGCTTCATGTATGCCGGGCACATGGATGAGCTCGGCTTCATCGTCCACTACATCGACGATGACGGTTTTCTGTTCTTCAGCACCATAGGTGGAACGGACGTTGCCACTGAAATCGGCCAGCGTGTCTGGGTGCACGGCAAGGAGCCGATCCTGGGCGTCGTGGGTCGCAAGGCAATCCAGACCTTCAAAGCCTCTGACACGTCTCAAACTCCCTCGCTGATGGAACTATGGATCGATATCGGCGCGAGTTCGCGAGAGGAAGCGTTGAAGGTCGTAGAGGTCGGCAGCGCGGTCACTATCCACGGCGAGTTTGCGGAGCTACAAGGCAACCTTGCTGTCGGACGAGCGTTCGACAACAAGGTTGGCCTCCTCATCGGCGCCGAGGTCCTGCGCTGCCTCTCCGAGGAGGGAGGCGTTCACCCCGGCGTGGGCCTCTATATCCTGGGTACGGTTCAAGAGGAAATTGGTTCCCGAGGCGCGATGACCTCAGCGTTCAATATCGCGCCTCGAACCGGCCTCGCAATTGATATGGGCGTGGCAATGGACTATCCGCGCGCTCGCGCCGAGGATCAGGGCAAACTGGACCTTGGGAAAGGGCCGGCAATCACTCAAGGCGCGAACACCAACCCGGTGGTGTTCAAACTGCTGAAGTCGGTGGCCGAGAAAGAGGGCCTACCTTTTCAGCTTCAGGCGGTGGGCAGCTCAAGCCCTACCGACGCGCGTGTCATGCAGCAGAACCGAGGCGGCGTGGCAAGTGGGGTGCTCTCCGTGCCTTTGCGTTACATGCATACCCCGTCCGAAGTTGTTTGCCTGGATGATGTGCAAACGACGATTGACCTGGTTTGTGCATATTGCCGGCAATTCACGCCGGAGATCGACTTCACGCCAAGATGAGGCGGCGGGATTGATTGTGGAAGTCGTGGCTCCAACAGTCGCCGATCTGGCGCCTGTCGGCTACCGCCCGGTTCGTCGGTCACCGCCCGGTTCGTCGGCTACCGCCCGGTTCGTCGGTCACCGCGCACCTGCGAAAACCCAACCACGGTCCACTGGGGAGCGCGCCTCAGGTCACCGCGACCGCTTCCACCAAACGCCTGAGGAAATCCGTCAGACCGGCTTCAGGATCATCACCTGCGCCAACGAGCACCGAAATACCCCAGCGCCCAAGCACGGCCTCCTCCACAGGGTTGCGGCTGGGCATGAAGATGAACGAAGGGGGACGATCTTTCTCATATCCAGACCGGTGCCAGGTTTGCCAAAGCCGGTGCAACAGCAGCCGGATGTTTGGATCGGAGAGGCTATAGCCAATGAACAGGATCGTGCTGCCGAGAGCGTCGGAGCGAAAGCGGACATCAAGGGGAGAATTGAAGGACAGGCGGTCAAGATAGTCGGTTTCGGTGAGGACAAGGGAAGAGTCCTCGTCAAAGTCGCCGTGAAATTTCACGATGTGCGTTATGCCTCGACGGGCCTGCGCAACGTGCCGTGCGTTGGCCACTTTCACGTACTCTCGACCGTGGATTTCAAAAGCGAGTTCCAGGTTCCGGTCATAGTTCGTCGTATAGATGACGGGAAAATCGAGCGTCACGATGAGACGGTGCAATTCCGATTTCTCGATCCGTTCCTTGGCGACAGACCAGTTTCTGTCCATCCAACTGCGAAGTGGTCCGATGCTGCCATGCTTGATCCGATAGTATTCGGCCAAGGTCTGAAAACGATCGCGTCGCGTGGAAAATTCATCGTCGACGCCGAGCTCCTTTGCCATTCGCTCGATGAGCTTCTCCCAAGACGGAAGTCCGACGCTGATCGATACCCCCGCCCCCACAAACAAAATTGCGCTGCGATGACGAATTGCATTGGCGAGCGAATTTATAGGATCATCATCGTTCATGGATAGGTCCTCCGAAGCCACTCGCGTGGGCCGGACCTAAAGGTGCGTGCCCCGGTGCGGGGATCGTGGACGTGGCTCCCCAATTCGAGCCGGCGTGCTCCGCCCTCATCGACTAAATCGGATCGACCACGCACCAGCCAGCCCAGAGGGGGCGGCCCTTGCAGTCCTGCCGAGCCGCTTGCCACCCGAACCGAGGTAGCGGCCGCGAGGACACTGGCTGTGAACTGGAACCGGCGCTGTTGCGGTTTACTGGCCACGTTGATTCAGTTCTGCGCCAGCCATATTTCGCAAAACTCTATCGAGTTTCGCATTCACCAAGAGGTTGCGCCGCTTCGCGCCGATAAAGATGGCGACAGAGTAAATCATTGTAAGAACAGAGATCATCGTCATTCCGGCCTAAACATCAGCGACCGGAGATGTTCCATGCGCCCGGAAAATATTCCAGTGGAGGTGTTTTAAATCGCCGAAGCTACGCGCTCAATGCGCGGTTGGTTTCGTGTCCAGGGCGGACGAATTAGCGCAAGGCGGTATTCATCCTCCCACATCGGCGGCGGACTGAAGCGAAATGCTGGTTGTGTCCCCCAGGATGCAATGAGAACGCCGATGCTTTGCATGCGCCCCGGAACAAATGCCCGCTTGGACAGTTCGAGCCATGCAGCGGTCGACCCCCGCGCTGCAAGATCGGTAGCCCGATCGCCCGCGCCGGCCCCTCCCACGGCGCGGGCTTTCGTTTGAATTCACGCTGTCGGGGTTGGAGTCGCTCCACCGTTGTCGCGAGCCGGCTGATATACGCGCTGTCCGGGGGCTCGCGCGGTGTCGGCGACATCGGCATTCGCGCAGTCCGGCAGGTCAGCCCATGCACGGGAACAACGCGGCACTGTGATGGTTTGGTGGCCTCGGAAGGTGGCAGAGAACGATGGGCAAAAAGCCCAAACAGCACGCAAAATCTACGGCGGATCGCGAAAAGGCGATCGAGGCGCTCTACTTCGCGCGCAAGTGCGGCCTTACGAAGGAAGAGGCACTCAAGATGCTCAGGGAAGCCCCGATCGGGATCGACGATGAAGCCGAAGAGCGCTCCGGCCGTTAGAGGTGACCGCCAATCGCGCATCGCAGCCGGCCGCGGCGCATGATCTTCTTCACTTCCGATACGCATTTCAACGATCCGCGCATTCTGCGCCTCGACCGGCGTCCCTTCGCCTCGTTGGTCGAGCATGACCAGGCGCTGGTTGCGTTTTGGAACGAAACGGTTGGCCCGAACGACGAGGTCTGGCACCTCGGCGATTTCGCCAAGGGTCCAGCCGAGACCGTCTCTTCACTGCTGTCGTCTCTTAACGGGTCCAAGCACCTGATAATTGGCAACAATGATGGCGCTGCCACCATTGGCGACCCGGCCTGGGCGAGCGTGCACCACTACATGGAGCTTCTTGTCGAGGGCCGCTTGCTGGTTCTGTGTCACTATCCTTTTCGCACCTGGAACCAGATCGGCAAGAGATCGGTAAACCTGCACGGTCATTCGCACGGTCGTCTGAAGCCGATGACGCGCCAGCATGATGTCGGCGTCGACGCATGGGGGTTTCGTCCGGTAACCTTTGCTGCCATTCAGGCAAGTCGCCGCCGGGGCTAGCTCGGCAGAACGCCGGGTGAGCGAAGGTCTTCAGCTTTGCGGGATTCGAGCCGACGAGAGGCCGTCTGTAATCCTGCCGTGTTCGCAACAATGCGACCATCCTGGTGGCGGCTTCAAATGGGAGAACAGCCTCACGGATAGCGGTTTTCGCGCGTGGATCGGCACTGCTCGAGGGCCCGGCACGCGGACCGCGCCACACCATCAACTTGAGTGCGGCGAAGTCTTACGGAAGCCCCACCGGCCGTCGCAGCGCGAGATCGAACGCATCGCCTGAGCTCAGCACGTGAACCCTCAGATCATGAATCGAAAGGGCGGCATCAGGCTCACCTTCCGCGATGTTGGAATGGGTCACGCCGGCTGCGTCGACCAGATAGACAGCGCCGCTGCCAATGACCTTGAACATCTCGCCCTTCACCACGATCGCGGTGTCTTCATCAATGCCGATGCCGAGGACGCGCGGGTTCTGCGACACCGCCCCGATGAGCCGCCCAATGCGGCCACGTTCCGCAAAGTGCTGGTCGATAATGACGTTCGGCAGCAGGCCCAGTCCCGGCGCCATGCGAATGTGGCCGATCCGAAAGGACGCTGCGTTCGGCCCCTTCACCATCATTGTGTCGCTCATGACCGACGCGCCCGCGGAGGTGCCGGCAATGACGCCTCCGGCTTCATAGATTTCGTGCACCCGCTCGTCGATGGGCGTGTCGCCGATCTGGCTGGTGATCCGGAGCTGGTCGCCCCCGGAGAAGAACACCGCACTCACGTCTGCGAGCGCACTTATTTTCTTTTCATGAGCTGCCTCGAGGCGGTCGTTGACGTAGAGCTCGATGACATCCTTGATGCCCAGCTCACCGAAGGACCTCTGATACTTCTCGAGATAGCCATCCGGCTCATGAGACGCGATGGTGGCAAGCACCAGGCGGCCGTTCGGAACCAGGCTCGCCACCTCCTTCAAGATGACACGATCGCCATCATGGTCCTCGTGGCCGCCGATGATGACGAGCGTTCCGGCTTTACCGTTCGAGGATCGTTTTTTCTTCTTGTCGGTCATTTGTCCACGTCTTTCTTGCGCAGGAAAACGTGTGGGTGGTTGTCCTCGCTGGTCATGAATGCGACTGCGAACTCCCTGCTGTTATGCGCCCATCCAGACACGCCGGTCGCGGTAAGCACGATGGCTCCGGCTTCGCCGCCGATCGCCTCGACTTCCTTGAGCGCGGGATACAGCACCTGCTCCAGGCCGCCTTCAGCCTGCCCCGAGGACAATGCCTGCCGCGCCGAGAGTGCCTGCATGACACGGGCCGCGAGAGCCTTTCGCGCAATATGCTCACCGTCTCCCGAGAAGGCGACGGCTCCCAATTGGTTGTCGGCATAGTAGCCGCAACCGGGTTGCGGAGAATCCCCCACACGACCCGGAGCACTGCCGTCCAGTCCGCCGGTCGAAGTGCCGACGGCGATGTCCCCGTACTGATCCAGGGCAACCACACCGATCGTATCCTTCGCCTCCGACTTGCTGGAGGCGTCGCGCTGCTGCGGCGTGATCAAATCCGCCGGATCGCAAAGCTCCAGCTGCTTGTCGGCGGCGAAACGCCGGGCCCCCTCCGACGCCAGCAGGATCGGCTCCTCATGCAGCATGGCCTTCGCGACACTGATTGGATGGCGCACGCCCTTGATCACTGCGACGGCACCTACATTGAAGTCCCTGCCCTCCATCAGGCCAGCGCACATCTCGACCTCGCCGTCCGAATTGAGGGCACTTCCATATCCCGCATTGAACGTCGGGTCCGCCTCGAGGATGCGACCGGCCGCTTCCACGGCATCGACCGCCGTTCCGCCGCCGGCCAGGACGGCCCGACCTGCCTCGAGTGCCTCGATGCATCCGTTGCGATGCGCCTCCTCCTCTTGCGGATCGATCTCCTTGGCGCCGCCGTGCAGGATCAGCGACCACATCAGCCAGCCCTCAGATGGCGAATATGGGTCTGATCGGGCCCTCCCCTCGAAGGCGTCGCGCCTCCGAAGCCGGTTACCTGCCGCCACACGACTTCAACGTCGTCGACGGTGAGCACGACAAGGTCGTTCTCCCGAGCAAGCCGGAGACACACGTCGACGGCCTCCTTCTCGGGACAGACGGCGTGTATGCGGCCTGGGGCGCAGCCGGCGTTCAAGGCACCTTCCCGCAGCAAGCCGGCGATCGCTCCGGGGGCTCGGCCGCGCAGCTCCTGCTCATCCTCCTTGAAGACGATGACGTCGAATATCCGCGAAGCGATCGCGCCCATCTCGCGGATGTCGCAATCGCGGCGGTCGCCCGGTATGGCGACCAGGCCGATCGTGCGCTGATAGCCGCGCCTCATGTGGGAAACGAGCTTTCCGAGCGCCTTCAGCCCCTCCGGATTGTGCGCATAGTCGACGATGGTGCGGAAACCATGCCCGTCGAAGACGTTGAGGCGACCGGGAGATTGCTCGAACGAGGTGCCAAACTCGGCCAGCGCCGCCCGGATCGTTGCCGCCGGAACGTCGTGGCAATGCGCCATGGCGACGGCTGCCAGGCTGTTGGCAACGTTGAATTCGGCAGAACCCTCGAAGGTCGCGGGAATTTCGTCGACGCTCATCAGGAACATCGATTCCCCATCCTCGTGGATGAAAATGTCCCAGCCGTCGCTGCTGGGCTCCCGCGTCACGGCGCGGCCGCCTTCCGCCAGGTGGCTGCGCAAGAAATCGGGCCACTCGCTCCTGCTCGCCAGCGAGAAGTAGCAGATCCTGCCGCCGGCATCTCGCGACATTGCGGACGTATGGACGTCGTCGGCATTGAGAATGCTCCATCCCCCGCGGCGGACGGACTCGACCACGACCGATTTCACCTCCGCCAGGTCCTCGATCGTGTCGATGCCCCTCAGCCCGAGATGATCGCCGTGGACGTTCAGAACCGCGCCAACATCGCATGCATCGAAGGCAAGCCCTTCGCGCAGGATGCCGCCGCGCGCACATTCCAGCACCGCGACATCGACACCCGGCTCGCGCAGCACGATCCTGGCGCTCTGCGGACCGGAGCAGTCCCCTGTCATGATCCGCTCGCCGTTCAAGTAGACGCCGGTGGTGGAGGTGAGCCCGACGGTTGCCCCATTCGCCTGCAGGATGTGCGCCAGCATCCGGGCAGTGGTCGACTTGCCGTTGGTTCCCGTGATCGCGAAGATCGGAATCCGGCCGTCCTTGCCGCCTTTGAAGAGAAGATCGAGCACGGGCCGTGCGACGTTGCGGGCGCGCCCCGACGAGGGTTCGAGATGCATGCGAAAGCCAGGACCGGCATTCACCTCTATGATGCCGCCGCCGGTTTCGCTCACCGGCCGTGAGATGTCGGGACAGACGAAGTCGATCCCGGCAATGTCGAGGCCGACGATCTGTGCCGCCCGCCTGGCGATCAGCGCGTTTTCGGGATGGATTTCTTCCGTTCGGTCGATCGCGGTCCCACCGGTGGAGAGATTGGCGGTGGGCCGCAAGAGCACCATTTGACCCGGCGCTGGAACGCTCGCCAGGGTGAGCTGCGATTTTGACAGGAAATGCTCGACACATTCGTCGATCTCGATGCGGGTCAATACCGAGGAATGGCCCTCTCCCCTTCGTGGGTCGCGGTTCGTCTCCTCGACGAGCTCGGCGACAGAACTCCGGCCATCGCCGACCACATGGGCCGGAACCCTCTCGGCGAGCGCCACCACCTTTCCGCCGATCACCAGGATCCTGTGGTCCGAGCCGACGAAATGCTGCTCGACTATAACGCTACGGCTGTGTTCTCGCGCCTGTTCGAAGCCCCAGCGGACCTCGTCTTCTGTTGCCAGACCGATGTTGACGCCGCTTCCATGATTGCCATCGAGTGGTTTGGTGACCACGGGGTAGCCCAGCCGTGCTGCCGCCGCGACTGCGTCCTGCGCCGATCGCACCAGCTCCCCGCGTGGCACCGGCAGGCCGGCCTGTTGCAGCAGGAATTTGGTCAGGTCCTTGTCCGAGGCGATCTCGGTCGCAATCTCGGAAGTGAGGTCGCTGCAACTGGCGCGGATCCGCTTCTGATGCTTTCCGTGACCAAACAGCACGAGGCTGCTGTCGTCGATCCGCGCGGCGGGTATGCCCCGCCTCTCGGCCTCGCGCACCAAGGAAGCAGTCGTAGGCCCCAAGGCACGCTCGGCGGCCAGACGCTTGAGCTGCTGCAGCCTGGCTGCGAACTCGAATGGCCCCTGCGTTTCCGCAATGTCGCCGAGCCCCTCGACACCATGCAGATTGGCCGGCAGCAGGCTGTCCACCAGTTCGAGCGCGACGCGTCCGGCGAGCAGCCCGACAAGCTCATCCTTGTAGGCGAACATGACGTTATAAGTGCCGGGACTGCCTTTGACCGACCGTGTCTTTCCTCGTGTCACCCGGTGACCGAGCATGCTCTGCAGTTCCAGGGCGACATGCTCGACGACGTGGCCGAGCCAGGTTCCTTCCTGCATGCGGCGGACGAAGCCGCCGGCGGCGCCATAGCTGCAGCCATGGCCCGCAAGGCCGGGCAACAGTCGGACGATTTGTTCGGAAAACCCGGGCAGTTTGTCTGTCGGGAACGCCTCAAGGGCTCCGAGGTCGATCCGAATCTGGACCATTGGCGTCATACTATAGAGGTGCGGCCCGCGAAACACGCGGGCGTCCACGACGCGGATAGGGCGAAAACGCGAGGCGCCCCGATGAATTTCTTTGTCCGACATAGTCCGTTTCTCCTGACTAACTCCGCAACATCCGGAGGATCGGTTAGTTCCCGGCCTTTAAGCCCAAATATTTTTGCAGGAGAGAGAAACAAAAGTGGCCGTTAACATATGTTGTCCCAAGCACACCCTATGGTTATCTCGGCCACGTGCGGTCACTGGTCTAAGGGCTACTTATCTCCTCGGGACGAGGCGGGCCAGGCATTCGCTCCTCTTCACATGCATTTGCCGGGCACGCCGCGGCCGTCCAGCTAGTGCGCTTTATCTCATGGCGACCCATTGTGCGGGTCCAGCACTGAGGCATTAATCTTCAGCACGCCTTCGGCACCCGGGAACATTTCCAGACGCGTCAGGTTTGGAACCATCCTTGCACCGGAACTACAGCCATGCAGAGTCGAAAATCGGTGAAGGCCGCGCTTGTCAAGGAGATCGACGCGGTCCGCCTTCGTATCTCGGCGCTTGAAAGCGAGTTATGCAGAGATGGCAGACCCAGGCAAATTGGATGGCGTTCAGGATACGAACTGAACGCCCACAAAGCCCGCCTTGCTCGACTGGAGACCGTGCTTGCCCACTATCCGTCGGCACCGGCGGCCCGGGCATCGAAACAGCAACAGCTTGAGTTGCGCGCAAGGCAACCAAGTAATTTTGGGGAAACGCCATGGCTGACAGACCCTCAATCAGAACTCCGCTAGCTCGAGTGCGGGGCCTTGGATCGGCGAAACACGGAACCGAAACGTTCATGCTGGAGCGGCTGACATCTGCTGCCCTGTTGATCCTTGTCATTTACATCGTCGCGGTCGTTATAATGCTGGTCGGTGAGCCTCGAGACGCCGTCCTCAGCGTCGTAGGATCGATCTATGTCGCGCCAGCCCTTATTGGCTTCATTCTCGTAAGCTGCGTTCACATGCGGCTTGGAATGCAATCGATCATCGAAGATTACTGCCATGCCACCGTGCTCAAATCGCTTCTTCTGATCGCCAATTGGTTATTCTGCTGGGCAGTCGCGCTCGCAAGCTTGTTCGCTGTGCTGTTAATCAGCTTCAGATAGCGATCCGGTTCTCAGCTGCAGCCAACGTCTGCCACCGGCAGGCTGAAGTTCGCCTCAGCGGCGAACCGGGCTGGCTTGCGCAAAGGAGTTCGACAACCCGGCCTCATCTGATTTGCGGCAGCCTGTCCCATTGATGGAAAGGGGGTGGAGAGGTCAACTCCCACTCCAATGTGGTAGCTCCTGGCCCCCATGGGTTCATGCCGGCGGCTCTTTGCCGGTAGAAAGCTTCCAAGATGCCGAAGAGGAAAATCACGACACTCGCGGCCGACAGGTACGATCCATACGAGGACACCATGTTCCAGCCGGCGAATGCGTCGGGATAGTCGACATAGCGACGCGGCATGCCCGCCAATCCAAGGAAGTGATGGGGGAAGAAGACGAGGTTCACGCCGACGAAGGTCGTCCAGAAATGGACCCCAGCCAGAAGCGGATTGTAGAGATATCCCGTCATTTTCGGAAACCAGTAATACCAGCCCGCGAAGATGCCGAAGATCGCTCCCAGTGAAAGTATGTAGTGGAAATGCGCGACGACGAAGTATGTGTCGTGCAGTTCACGGTCGAGGCCGGCATTTGCGAGTTGAACGCCCGTCACCCCGCCTACGGTGAACAGGAATATGAAGCCGAGGGCCCAGAGCATCGGCGTCCGCAGGCTGACCGAACCGCCCCACATGGTTGCAATCCAGGAGAACACTTTTATCCCGGTCGGCACTGCGATCACCATCGTGGCGAAGGTGAAGTAGCGCTGCGTGTCGAGGCCTATCCCGCTGGTGTACATATGGTGGGCCCAGACGACGAAGCCGATCACCCCGATCGCCACGATTGCGTAGACCATCCCGAGATACCCGAAGATCGGCTTTCGCGAGAAGGTCGAGATCACCTGGCTGACGATGCCGAACGCCGGCAGGATCATGATGTAGACTTCCGGGTGGCCGAAGAACCAGAAGAGATGCTGGTACAGCAGCGGGTCGCCTCCGCCGTCCGGCGCGAAGAACGTGGTTCCGAAATTGCGATCGGTCAGGAGCATGGTGATGGCGCCGGCCAGCACCGGCAGAGCCAGCAGCAGCAGGAAGGCGGTGATGAGGATCGACCACACAAACAGGGGCATCTTGTGCAGGGTCATCCCCGGCGCGCGCATGTTGAAGATGGTGGTAATGAAATTGATGGCACCCAGGATCGAGGAGGCGCCCGCGATGTGCAGAGACAGGATGACCAGATCCACGGCGGGACCGGGGTGGCCGGAGGTCGACAGGGGCGGGTACAGGAACCAGCCGGTCCCAGGGCCATAGCCGCCGGGGACGCTGGGCATGAAGATCGACAACAAAAGCAACATCAATGCCGGCGGCAGCAGCCAGAACGAGATGTTGTTCATGCGCGGGAAGGCCATGTCGGGGGCGCCGATCATGATCGGAACCATCCAGTTGGCGAAGCCGCCGATCAGGGCGGGCATCACAGTGTAGAAGATCATGATCAGCGCGTGGGCCGTGGTGAAGACGTTGTAAAGCTGCTTGCCGGCGTCGATCGCCGCGTCGCCCTGGTAACCGTAGATCATCGACGCCAGTCCGGGGAAAAACTGGATCCCGGGTTGCTGCAGCTCGATTCGCATGCTCACCGACAAGAGCATGCCGATCACCCCCGCGATGAAAGCGAAGACCAGATAGAGTGTGCCGATGTCCTTGTGGTTGGTCGAAAACAGCCATCGGGTGATGCCGGTCGGCTGGTGGCTGTCGAGACCGTCCGGATCTGCCGCCGTATATTCGTTCATGACCTTCTCCGCTTGAGCCGTCCGTCGCCAGCATCGAACCGTGCTGGAACTTGATTGTTCCCTCCACCGAACCGACAGCCAGGAACATTCCACGGAAGCCGCTGTTAGGTTCCGCGCGGCCGACCCTGCGCGGCTGAGGATCGACGTCCATGCTGGCGATAATTGCTGCGACCCTGGTTCTGACGACGGTGGTTGGTGGGCTGATATCCGCCTTCTGGCTCGAGGCGCGTCATGGTCTCCATGACCCCACGCCGCCGGACATGTCGGTGCCCAGGCAACTGAACGCCCCGGCCTGGAGCCGGTGGTCCTGACATGGACGCGATCACCGCAACACTCGACCCGAGGACGCGAGCCGGCTGGCTGCTGCTCGGCTTCGCGCTCGGCGGTTTCTTCGACGGCATCGTCCTGCATCAGATCCTGCAATGGCATCATCTTCTCTCGGGCGTCGCCGATCCGGCGGGTTCCGACCTGCGCTTCCAGATCATGGCCGACGGCCTCTTCCATCTTTTCATGTATGTGCTCGCCGTCGCCGGCACGGTGCTGCTGGTGGCCGCGAGGGCGGCCGGCGCGCGGCCCGGGACCACCACGGAGATCCTGCGGCTCGCCTTCGCAGGGTTCGGCGTCTGGCATGTCGTCGATGCTGTCGTGTTTCACTGGCTGCTGGGTCTGCACCGGATCAAGATGAATAGCGACTTGCCGCTCGCCTGGGATATCGCGTGGCTGGTCATCTTCGGCATCGTGCCGCTTGTGTTGGTGCTGGTGCTGCCCAACCGCGGCGGACCGGCACGCGGTGCTTCGGCAGCGCTGACCAGCATCGTCCTGCTCGCGGGATTGGCAGCCGGCGCCGGCCCGTTCTTCAACGGTGCCGCCAATTCCATCATCGTCTTTCGGGCCGGGATGGAACCGGCGGCGATGATGCGGGCCGTTGAAGTCGCCGACGCCCATCTCAAATGGGTCGACGCCAGCGGCACCATCTGGGCGGTCGACCGCGTCTCATGGCGCGGGTTGGTATCCCTTCACGCGCGCGGCGCCCTTGTGGTCAGCACGACGCCTGTCATTGCCGGATGCCTCGCCTGGACCGATGCCGCCGGAATGAGCAGTAGCTCCAGCCAGCAGCGAGGCACTCCTGCCAGGCTATGACTTCCGGACAGGGATAGGGGAGTATCAAGCATGCAGTTCGCCACCGAGAGCAGCCACGGCCGGAGCCTGACACCGCGCATCGTCGTGGCCGGCGGAGGCTTTGCCGGTCTGGAGGTTGCCAAGGCGCTCGGCAAGGCGGAAATCGGGGTGACGATCATCGACCGCCACAATCACCACTTGTTCCAGCCCTTGCTCTATCAGGTTGCAACCGCCGCCTTGTCGGCGCCTGACATCGCCGAGCCAATCCGCAAGATCCTGGGCCGCTATCCCTCGGTTCAGGTTCTCTTCGGCGATGTCACCGAGATCGTCACCGAAGCCAGGATACTGGTGCTGGCCGATGGGACCACGGTCCCCTACGACATCCTGGTCTTGGCCACCGGTTCGCAGCCATTCTATTTCGGCCAGGAGAGCTGGGCTCGGGTTTGTCCCGGCTTGAAGACCATCGAGGACGCGCGCACGATCCGGTCACGGCTGCTGCTATCGTTCGAGCACGCGGAACGGACCACCGATCCAGTCGAGCAATCCCGGCTGATGACGATCGCCATTATCGGCGGCGGCCCGACCGGTGTCGAACTGGCGGGCTCGATCGCCGAACTCAGCCGGCACACACTGGCGCGCGACTTCCGCAACATCCGGCCCGAGAAGACAAGGATCATACTGGTAGAAGCCGGCGAGCGTCTGCTCGCCGGATTCGCCCCGGAGCTTTCCAGATATGCACGTCTGCGCCTTGAAAGCCTGGGCGTCGAGGTCGCGCTCGGCAACCGGGTCGAGGCGATCGAAGCGCATCAGATCACCGTCGGCGGCCAGGTGATCCCGGTGGCCTTGACGCTCTGGGCCGCCGGGGTGGCGGCTTCTCCGCTGGTCGCCCAGCTTGGTGTCGGGCTCGACCGCGGCGGTCGGGTGAAGGTCGAATCCGACCTGCAGGTCGTCGGCCATCCCGATGTCTTCGCGCTTGGCGACGTCGCACTGGTCCTCGATGGGAACGGCCAGCCATTGCCGGGTCTTGCCCAGGTCGCCAAGCAGCAGGGCGAGCACCTCGGCAAGGCACTGGCACGCCGGATAGATGCTGGCGATACGCTGCCCGCTTTTGTCTTCAGCAATCGAGGCAACACGGCCATTGTCGGCCGCCACGCTGCCGTGTTCGAATCGGGTAGGCTGAAACTGAAAGGCTGGTTCGCCTGGTCTGCCTGGGCGCTCATCCATGTCTACCTGCTCGTCGGTTTTCAGCACCGCGTTCAGGTCTCGATCCAGTGGCTCTGGCGCTACCTGACCTATGAGCGTGGCGCCCGGCTCATCGCCGAGGAGCGAGTCGAACCGGGTTCGAAATCATCGCCGGGAGCGGCCCCGAGAGAGCCGCTGCCAACCAAGGCAGACGCCGCCCCGGCATTGCACGCCCGCACTGACTAGATTGCCGGGTGCTCAGTTCGGAGACAGTGGCGATGCGGGCGTCAGCTCTGGATTCCGCCACGGCCCGTCGTCCCACGGCAGCCCGAACCTCGATAGTTGAGGCGGGTGGTTCCCAGCTTGTATCCGGTGCCGGCCTGATGGATCCGGATGGCACCAACGACGTTGCGTCCCTATATGAACAAATGAACACAGGCTCCTCGAAACGGGATCTGTTGAACCCCTCCTCTTCAGAGACAGCTCGTCATGACGTCACCTGCGACTGCTGAACAACCCCCGGTCATTCAGACGGGGCTTCCCGCCCTGAGCAACAGCTATGCGCAATTGCCGGAGCGCTTCTTCGCGCAAACAGATCCGAAGCCGGTGTCCGAACCGCGGCTGATCCGGTTCAACCGGCACCTCGCGGAGGAACTCGGGCTCGATGCCGACCAGCTTACCAGCCCGGATGGAGTGGCGATGCTTGCCGGCAACAGATTTCCGGAAGGGTTGCAAGCAATCGCCCTGGCCTATGCGGGCCACCAGTTCGGAAACTTCGTGCCTCAGCTTGGCGACGGGCGCGCCCTGCTGCTTGGCGAAGTGGTGGACGTCAACGGCGTTCGCCGTGACATCCAGCTGAAAGGATCGGGACCAACGCGGTTCTCGCGCAACGGCGACGGCCGCGCCGCACTCGGCCCTGTCCTGCGCGAATATGTCGTCAGCGAAGCGATGGGGGCGCTCGGCATTCCGACGACGCGAAGCCTTGCGGCGGTGCTCACCGGCGACCCGGTCTATCGCGAGGTCCGGCTGCCCGGCGCCGTCCTGACACGGGTGGCGGCAAGCCATATCAGGATCGGCACGTTCCAATATTTCGCCGCGCGCCACGACACCGAGGCGCTCAAGATACTGGCCGACTATGCCATTCAGCGTCACTTCCCACAGCTGGCGGGGGAAGCACGGCCGTACCGGGCTTTGCTGGAGGCCGTTGTCGCCGCACAGGCGGACCTGGTGGCGCGCTGGATGCTGGACGGCTTCATCCATGGCGTCATGAACACCGACAACATGTCGATCTCGGGCGAGACGATCGACTATGGCCCATGCGCCTTCATGGACGCTTACGACCCCAGCGCGGTGTTCAGTTCGATAGACCGCGCCGGTCGCTATGCCTATGCCAACCAGCCTCGTGTCGCCACATGGAACCTTGCGCGCTTTGCCGAGACCCTGCTGCCGCTCATGAGCACGGACGAGAATGAAGCAGTGTCTGAAGCGGAAGAGGTGCTGAGGTCGTTCCAGGCCTCCTATGAGGCTGTGTTGCAGCGCGGCTTCCGCAGAAAACTCGGACTGCTGACCGAAGCGGAAGGCGACTTGCAGCTCGCTGCCGACTTTCTGGATGTGCTGGCTCGCGGCGAAGCGGATTTTACGCTCGGCTTCCGGCGCCTGGGCGATGACCTCGACGCTGCGGACGGCCAAGGCACGGCGCGGCAGTTGTTTAAGGATCCAGGCTCATTCGATGCCTGGTCGGCGCGGTGGCGCCAGCGCATTGCAAGCGAAGCAGCCGACACGGCCACGCGCCGGGCAGCCATGCAATCCGTCAATCCCAAATTCATCCCCCGCAATCATCGCATCGAGGCGATGATCCAGGCGGCGTTGGGCGGCGACTTCACACCGTTCGAGGAGATCTTGACGGTCGTCAGCCGTCCCTTCGATGAGCAGCCGGGAATGGAACGCTATGCTGAGCCGCCACGCCCGGATGAGCGCGTCCTGCAGACATTCTGCGGTACCTGAGACATTCGTGATGGTCGCTTAACATGTGCAAATGCGGAAGACCCATTTGCAAGCTATCGTCACGGGTACTCTCGTAAGGGCTGAGCTATGACGATCATAGAATTGGCATTCGAATTGCTGGCACGGAAGCTCGTAGACCGTACCGGAATATCAGACGAAGATGCTCGAGACCTTGTCGCAGCCATGGGAGCTGACTGGTCATCGCTCGTGCGAGCAGCGAGGGCGATCAAAGAGACTTAGGTCTTTTGACGTCGTTTTAGCTGCCATCAGCTGCAGGGAGAGCGGACCTGAGGCTGCTGCCGCGATCCAGGCGCGACACCATCACCGATCATGTCAGCAACGTGGTCAAGCACTGTATTTCGGTCGCTCGAAATCGACCGGATACAACACGCTGCTCTCCTGAAAGCCACTGAAGCCCGCTACGCAAGTCGCCGGAAGCTCGCAATAAACTGCGATAGCAGCCCAGTCTTGAGGTTTATATTGCAGGCCCGCATCACTGGCGGGGCGACGCGGGCCTGCCCAGAGATTGCCTGTCCTCGACAAGCAACGCAGGCCCTGCCGTTCGTTGAAATCCGCGTTGGGAGTCAGATTCCGTCGGCACCGAAATCACAGGTGCTGACGAAGCAGACGGAACTTCCCCCCACGATCACGGTTTGGAGTCACGAGACCAACCAAGGAGATGCAGATGTCGAGCAAAATGCCGCCCGTGCCGCCTGAGAACCAGAGCCAGAAGGGTCGAGGAGAAGGGCGACAGATTAGCCACGATGATGCCCAGCACGGCACTCACGGAGCGCCGGATCCGGAGCGCCAAGGGCAGCAAGCCAACACCAAGGTCAACACCACTCATCAGGGCCGTCAGCAGGATCGGTGATCATGTCCACATCGAAGAAACACCCGAACACGATCCGGCAGGGCGGGCCAGGCGCATCGCACGAGAACGCCAGAAAACCCTTACAGATCAACAAGCCCCCGGCGGATGAAGACCGTCGATCCAAAAACCGAGTTTCAGGGGGTGGCGGTGAAAAGGACAGTCATCATTCGCACAATCCAGCCAAGAAGGGTAGCAACAGTTGAACCCACGGCTTTGTGAATGATTGTGCTAAAGCGCGCCGCGTGTGCATGTCATTGTCTCACAACCGAGCCTTTTTTTGAGTGACATGCATTAGCCGGACCAGGGTGAGGATCAGCGAGTCGAGACGCCCGGAAAAACCGGAGGCCGTGGGCCCGCACCACTGGCGGAGCGATGCGGGCCCGGCCAAGGGTTACGGCCCTCGACCAGCAGCGAGGGGCTCGCTGCCGCATGCAGAACAAGCCCCGTAATTTCAGGTTCCGCTTATATACAAAAAAGCCGGCCACCTTTCGGCAGCCGGCCAGTTCCAACAGAACAAGGGAACGTGCACTGATGGGGCAGTGCAACGCCCGAAGTGTTTCGAGGCGACGATGTTCCACCGGAAATCCACAGATTCGCCGTTTCGATCTACATTGGCCGGATTGAAAGATCTTTGACGATCTCTCCCAAGTTCTCGCGGAGCCCGGTCCGACGTGTGGCGCCCTGTCTGCGCCTTGGCTCTCTATGCGGCCAGCAAGCTCATCCTTGAAGAATGCCCGCCGCGGCTGCCGCGCGCGTCAAACACCGGCGTGCAATTGGTCGAGCGCGCGGCAGACCGGGGACGCGTCAAGTCGAGCGTCGGTCGACGTAGGTGTAGACGCCGGCCCCAATGGCGACCGCGCCGACCGTGATCACGATCGATGGCGCGCCCATCAAACTGGCAAAGACCGCCCAGATGAGGGCGATGACGATAGCGCCGAGTGTTCCCAGGATCAGTCTCGGCATTGTCTACCCCTCCACGTTCGGGCCGCCTGTGGATGGTCGTCACCCACCGGTCATGCGAAACGCCGCATGAAAGCACAGTGTGGCCCATGAGGTGAAGGTCCGCGCCGGAATACTCCGGTGCGGAAAAGATGATGCCCGCGCCGCCAAAGCCCGGGTGTTCAATAGCCAAATGGCTGGACCGGCGCCTAGCGCCTCAGCGCGTGGACTTCCGCCATGCTTTCGCCGCCCATCGGCAGGGCCATGTCATCATCGAGCAGCCGGGTGATGCGGGCAAAGCCCGTAAACGCCTTCCTGGCTGCTTCGGCCGACATTCTGCCCGACAGGGCCGCGGAGCAGCAATTCACGGCGCACTGATACACAGGCCCACGCCGTCCCAATGGCCATTTCTGCAAAAAGACCATCGCTTCGGCAACGCTATCGACTTCCTCGACGGGGTGTCCCTGCCCGCGCGCAATGCGCACGGGCGTAAAGAAATGCAAGCGGTCCATTTTGTTCTCTCCCTGGTCGGCCGCAGCGCGAACCAACCCTACTAAATTCGCGGATGGCGCGTTTGTTCCGCTTATTGCAAAAAAATCTGCGCTGGTGGGCTTGGGTTGCCGACGCCCGCTTTTGTCCGGAACGTTAGGCCGGCTGATGCATTTCGCTCTCGTGATTGCCTTGAGGGACACGTTCAAACCATGCGCATAGCCCATGTCGCCCCTTTGCACGAATCGGTGCCACCCCTTCTCTATGGCGGCACCGAGCGCATCGTTTCCTATCTGACCGAAGGGCTGGTCGAACTCGGCCATGAGGTGACGCTGTTCGCCAGCGGCGACAGCCGGACGTCGGCCAGACTGATACCAGGTCGCGAACGCGCGCTACGCCTCGATCCGCGCCCGCTGAAATCGGACACGGCGGCGCATCTTGCGATGCTTGCCGATGTGAGGAACCGAGCCCACGACTTTGATATCATTCATTTTCACCTCAGCCATCTCCTGCATTTCTCGTTCTTCGAGACCATGCCGGACAAGACGGTGACGACGCCTCATGGCCGGCTCGATTATGTCGATCTGGCGCCAGCCTATGAGCGTTTTCCGCGCTTTCCGCTGATCTCGATCTCGCATAGCCAGAAGACCGGGCTTGCGAATGCCAATTGGCTGGCCACCATCCATCACGGGCTGCCGACGGGTCTCTATCAGCCGACCTTCGAGACGGCGGCAGGCGAACCATACCTCGCCTTTCTCGGCCGGCTTTCGCGCGACAAGCGGCCGGACCGGGCCATCGACATCGCCTTGCGCTCGGGCATGAAACTCAAGCTGGCGGCCAAGATCGGCGACGATGATCGCGCCTATTTCCATGAGACGATCGAGCCGTTGATCGATGGCGACCGCATCGACTATGTCGGCGAGATCGCCGAGAGTGAGAAGACTGAATTCCTCGGCAATGCCGCTGGTCTGCTGTTTCCGATAGACTGGCCCGAGCCGTTCGGCCTTGCCGCGATCGAGGCGATGGCGTGCGGTACGCCAACCATCGGCTGGAACTGCGGTGCGTTGCCGGAAGTCATCGACCATGGCGTTACCGGATTTGTCGTCGATTCTCTCGACGCCGCGGTCGCCGCGGTGCCGGCCTTGCTGCAACTCGACCGGCGAAAGGTGCGCGCCGTCTTCGAAAGTCGGTTCTCCGCCAACAGGATGGCGCGCGACTATCTCACTGCCTATGCGCGTCTCATCGGCGCCCCGGCTGAATCGAAAGCGTCGTGAACGACGGCGGACGTTCCGAGCCCGAAACAGAGATTTGTGACTGATGACCGAACTTGACGAGCGCAAGCTCGACCCTGCCGTGGCCCTTGCCTCCCTGGACGAAACCGCGCCGCGCGAGCCGCACCGGCTGTTTGCCCTAAAGCAAGGCGACTGTTTTGCCGTGGCCGATGCCTACGGCGATATCAGGGGTGCGGGCGACGGTTTCTTCCGTGACGACACCCGGGTGCTGTCGGAGTTCAGGCTCACCGTCGGCGGCCGGCAGACATCGCTGCTCGGCGCCTCCCTCAGCCAGGACAATGTGCTGTTCACCAGCAATATGACCAATTTGCCGATGCAAAGCGTCGGTGGCCGCGACATCCCGCAGGGCGCCATCCATATCGAGCGCGTCAGGCTGTTGTGGCAGGACCGGCTGTTCGAGCGCATCACCCTTTCCAACTACAGCCAGGAGCATTCGGCAATCCGCGTCTCGCTGCATTTTGCCGCCGATTTCCGGGACATGTTCGAGGTCCGCGGTTCGACCCGGCCGAAGCGCGGAATGGCGCATGCAGCGGAGATCGAGCCTGCCTCGGTGCTGCTGCGCTATGACGGACTGGACGGGCTGGCGCGGGTGTCGGCGATCTCGTTCTCGCAGCCGCCAGACCAGTTGAGCGCCGAGCGCGCGGATTTCCTCATCGCAGTGACCAAGCGCAGCAGCAAGATGCTTTACGTCGAGGTCGGCGCGGAACTGACCGAAACGCCCGACCGCGACCGCTTCCGGGCGGCCGCGGCGCGCGCCCGTTTCGGCATGCGGGCCAAGCGCCGCCATGGCGCGACGGTGCACAGTTCGGGTCGCGTCTTCAACGATTGGGTCGAACGCGCCCGCGCGGATGTCGCCTTGCTGACCACCGAGTTGTCGACCGGCCCCTACCCCTATGCCGGCATCCCCTGGTTTTCGACGGCCTTCGGCCGTGACGGCGTCATCTCGGCGCTGCAGATGCTATGGCTCAACCCCGGCCTGGCGCGCGGCGTGCTTGCCTTCCTCGCCCAGCACCAGGCGACCGAGACATCGCCTTTCAGCGACTCGCAGCCCGGCAAGATCATGCACGAGACGCGCAAGGGCGAGATGGTGGCGCTGCAGGAACTGCCTTTCGGCCGCTACTATGGCGGCGTCGATACCACGCCGCTCTACATCCATCTCGCCTGCGCCTATGCCGAACGCACCGGCGACATGGACTTCATCGCCAGCCTGTGGCCGTCTCTCTGCGCCGCCGCCAAGTGGACGGAAGAGGCGAGCCGCGCAACCGGCTTCGTCACCTATCAGCGCGCTGCCGAATCCGGCCTTGCGAACCAGGGCTGGAAGGACAGCTTCGACTCCGTCTTCCACGCCGACGGGCGCATTCCCAAGGGGCCGATCGCGCTGGTCGAAGTGCAGGGTTATGTCTTCGCCGCCTTCAGGGGCCTTGCCGCTCTCGCCCGCCGCCGGGGCGAGTTCGCGCAGGCCGAGCACTGGGAAAATCGCGCCGAAGAGATGCGGATCGCCGTCGAGCGTGATTTCTGGCTGGACGATCTCGGCTTCTATGCGCTGGCGATCGACGGCGCCGGAGAGCCGTGCAAGGTGCGCACCTCGAATGCCGGACACCTGCTCTATGTCGGCCTGCCCGAACCGGCGCGGGCTAAGATGGTCGCCGACCAGTTGCTTTCGGCTTCCTTCCACTCCGGCTGGGGGGTGCGAACGCTTTCCGACGATGCTGTGCTGTTCAACCCGATGTCGTACCACAATGGTTCCATCTGGCCGCATGACACGGCGATGTGCGGCGCCGGCCTGGCGCGGTTCGGCGAGCGTGACAGCGTGGTGCGGCTGATGAGCGGTACGTTCGAATCGGCAGTGCATTTCAACATGCGACTGCCGGAACTGTTCTGCGGTTTCACCCGCTCGCCGGGCGAAGCGCCGATCGCCTACCCCGTCGCCTGCCTGCCGCAAGCGTGGTCGGCAGGCTCGGCCTTCATGCTGATGCAGGCGTGCCTCGGTCTGGAAATCGACGGCTGGAACGGCGAAATCCACGTCACTCGACCCCGTTTGCCGATCGGCATCGATACGCTGACGCTCAGGCATCTGGGTGTCGGCGAAAAGAGGGTCGATCTTACCTTCCAGCGCGTCGGCGACCGCGTCGTCGCCTTTCTCGCCGACCGCCATGAAGGGCTGGTTCCGCTGATCGTGCGGACATGATCTGAACGGCCTTCAACGGGAACCGAACCCAGGGTTTGTGCGTTGCGAAAAACACAGGTTCTCACGGGCGATCGTCGGCTGCGAACACTCAAATGGAACCATGAAGAAAAAGGCCCTGACGGCCAAAATTGAGTTGGAATTGGAATGACTGATTATGGCATGGCCCTGCTCTGGGTCTTGATCCTTGCAAGCCTTGGCCTTTCGATTCTAGCCGTTCTGTTATCGATCTCCAGGCAACGTCGTAGCCATAGCTTGACGGTTGCACCGACTGCCGGCGAGGACGTCGCATCGGAAGCGACGCGCAAGGTTTTGCGGGAGTTCGAGAAGAATGGACAATCTCCCGACGCGGCGCTGGTGAACTGGTCGCCCGACACCTTGCGCAAGATACTTGCCGACGACCTGCCGGACGCGCAGGTCATCGTCGTCTCGAACCGAGAACCCTATATCCACAACATCAAGGACGACGGCGTCGAGCTTCTGGTGCCGGCCAGCGGCCTGGTGTCGGCGCTTGAGCCTATCACCCGCGCCTGCAGCGGCACCTGGATCGCCTATGGCGGCGGAACGGCGGATCGTCTGACGGTCGATAGCAACGATCGGGTTCAGGTGCCGCCGGACAATCCGTCGTATACGCTGCGCCGCGTGTGGCTGAGCGACGACGAATATCAGGGCTACTATCTCGGCTTTGCCAATGAAGGGCTTTGGCCGCTCTGCCATATCGCCTTCACCCGGCCGGTCTTCCGTGCCTCGGACTGGGAGGCCTATGAGGCCGTCAACCGCAAATTCGCCGATATGGTGGTTGCCGAGGCGCGCAATGAGCGGCCGATCGTGCTGGTTCAGGATTACCATTTCGCGCTCCTGCCGCGCATGATCCGCGAGCGCCTGCCGGAGGCGATCATCATCACCTTCTGGCACATCCCGTGGCCGAACTCCGAAGTGTTCAGCATCTGCCCATGGCGCGAACGCGTTCTTGATGGACTGCTCGGGAGCTCGATCATCGGCTTTCACACCCAGTTTCATGCCAATAATTTCACTGAAAGCGTAGACAGGTTCCTGGAAAGCCGCATCGAGCGCGCCGACGCCGCGATCTCGTATGGCGGGCGGACGACCCTGGTGCACGCCTATCCCATCTCCATCGAATGGCCGGCCGAACTCCTGGCCAAACTGCCACCGGTCGAGGAAAGCCGCGCCCGCCTGCGTGAGCGGTTCGGCCTGTCGGCGGACGTCAAGCTGTGCGTCGGCGTCGAGCGCCTGGACTACACCAAGGGCATCCTCGATCGCTTCCATGCGCTGGACGAATTGTTTACGCGCCACCCCGAGTGGATCGGCAAGGTAGTGTTCCTGCAGATTGCTGCCCCAAGCCGCGGCACGCTGCCGGCCTACCAGCAATTGCACGATGAATGCCTGCGTTATGCCAACGAGCTCAACCGGCGCTACGGTCATGACGGCTACAAGCCCGTGGTCATGGTGGCTGAGCACCATTCGCAGCAACAGGTCTATGAGATCTATCGCGCCGCCGACATCTGCATGGTCACCAGCCTGCATGACGGTATGAACCTCGTAGCCAAGGAATTCGTCGCCGCGCGTGACGACGAACAGGGCGTGCTGTTGCTCAGCACGTTTGCCGGCGCGTCGCGCGAACTGCTGGAAGCACTGATCGTCAATCCTTACGACGCGGCGATGATGAGCCAGGTGCTGCTGCAGGCGCTGACCATGTCACCGGACGAACAACGCGAGCGCATGCGCCCGATGCGCGAAATAGTGCGCGACAACAATGTCTTTCGCTGGGCCGGCAGCATGCTGCTCGATGCGGCGCGCCTGCGCAAACGCGGCGACCTCGAAAGAGCGACAAGTGTCGCCGAGCGGCCCGCAAACACCGGCAGCAACATCGTCTCACTGTTCGACCGCATGCGGAAGGTGGCGTCATGAATAGCCTGTCGAAAGCACCGGGCCTGCCAACCGCACCCGACCTGCCGGAAGGACAATGGGCGCTTTTCCTCGACATCGACGGCACGTTGCTGGAGCACGCCGCGCACCCCGACGCCGTGTCCGTGAGCGACGAACTGCGCAACCTCCTCGGCGCCGTCGACAAACGGCTGGACGGCGCCGTCGCCTTTATCACCGGCCGCTCGGTCGAGGGCGCCGACCGCCTGTTTCATCCGTTGAAGCTGCGTGTTGCCGGTCTCTATGGGCTGGAACACCGGCTGACGCCGGACGGCCCGGTCGTTACCGCGGATGCTCCCGCCGATATCGCTGCCCTTGCCGACGCCATCGAGGCCGAACTCGATGACGGCCTTGTTCATATCGAGCGCAAGGGTCCGATCCTCGCCATCCATACGCGTGCGGCGCCGCATCTGCTGGCCAGGGCAACGCATCTTGCCGAACAGGCATTGACCGAGCTTCCCAAGGGCTATCGGGTTATCCCGGGCAACGCCGGCGTCGAACTCATGCCGCTCGAAGCGGCCAAGGGCGCTGCCGTGCGGCGTTTCATGGCAATCCCGCCCTTTGCCGGACGGCGGCCGGTCTTTCTCGGCGACGACACCGCCGACGAAAACGGTTTCGAGGCGATCAACGAGGCCGGCGGCATCTCGATCCGGGTCAAGCCGCGTGGGCCGACCGTGGCCCAATACAGGCTCGATGATGTCACCTGCGCGATAGCTTGGCTTGCCGCCAATTTCGACGCATCACCGGCCCTCAACCGCAAAGCGTCCTGATCGCTGCCGCCTGCGGATCGAATCAAGATACGCCGCGTTTGCGCCGACCTTCGCCAAAAGCCGATCGATAAGCGCTGTTCTCATTGAATATCTTTAAGGCCAAAGCCGGCAAATGGATTGCTTGCCGGTTCCCCTGCGTCAGGCATAACCTGCGCAGTCGACGCGTGAGGGCGCGCGCGGCATCAAGGGGAGGACATCGCAGTGACCATACAAGGCGCATCACCTGATCTATACAATGAGGATCTGGCTCCGGCCAAAGTCCGAAACTGGGGGCCGTTCTCGATCTTCAACGTCTGGACGTCGGACGTCCACAGCCTCTGGGGCTATTATCTCGCCGCAAGCCTGTTCCTGTTTTGCGGCGGCTTCGTCAATTTCATCATCGCCATCGGCATCGGTTCGCTGATCATCTACGCGCTGATGAACATGGTCGGCTATGCCGGCGTGAAGACCGGCGTGCCCTACCCCGTGCTGGCGCGCGCCTCCTTCGGCATCTGGGGCGCCAACATTCCGGCCCTGGTGCGCGCCATCGTCGCCTGCTTCTGGTACGGCGCGCAGACGGCGGCGGCATCGGGCGCGATCGTGGCGTTGCTGATCCGCTCGCAATGGTTCGCCGATTTCAACGCCAACACGCATTTCCTCGGCCACACGGGTCTGGAAGTGATCTGTTTTGTGGTCATCTGGGCACTGCAATTGCTGATCATCCAGAACGGCATGGAAACGGTGCGCCGCTTCCAGGATTGGGCCGGACCGGCGGTGTGGGTGATGATGTTGATCCTGGCGATCTATCTCTGTGTAAAATCCGGGAGATTTGCCTTCACCAGCGACATCCCGATGGATGTGCTGCTCGACAAGACAAAGGATGCCGGCGTACCCGGAACCCCTGGCTCCTGGACGTCGCTGTTTGCGGTGGCGGCGATCTGGGTCACCTATTTCTCGGCGCTCTATCTCAATTTCTGCGATTTCGCCCGCTATGCCCCAGACAAGGCATCGCTGCGGAAGGGCAACATCTGGGGCCTGCCGATCAATCTCATCCTGTTCTCGCTGGTCGCCGGCGTGACCACCATCGCTGCCTTCGACGTGTATGGCGAAGTGCTTCTGCATCCCGACCAGATCTCGGCGAAATTCGACAGCTGGTTCCTGGCAGCGCTTGCAGCCCTGACTTTTGCCGTGGCGACGCTCGGCATCAATGTGGTGGCAAACTTCGTCTCGCCGGCCTTCGACTTCTCCAATGTCTTTCCCCGGCAGATCGACTTCAAGAAGGGCGGCTATATCGCAGCTGTGATCGCGCTGGTGCTCTATCCCTTCGCGCCGTGGGAAGGCAGTGCCGCATCTTTCGTCAACGTCATCGGCGCGACGATGGGGCCGATCTTCGGGGTGATGATGGTCGACTACTATCTGATCCGGAAGGGCGAGGTCGACGTCGAGGCACTGTACCGCGAAGATGGCGAGTTCCGCTTCCAGGGCGGCTGGCACGTCAACGCCTTCATAGCAGCCGGCATCGGCGCCATCTTCTCCTCAATCCTGCCGAACTTCACGAACCTGCTACCGGCATGGTGGGGCGTTTATGGCTGGTTCTTCGGCGTCGGCATTGCAGGGGTCATCTACTACGTCCTTCGCACCGCCGCCCTTGGCGCAGGGGCCAGGACGGCGAAGGCGTGAAATGAGAGATAGGGAGTAGTCAGTAGTCAGTAGTCAGTAGTCAGTAGTCAGTAGTCAGTAGGGAATAGTATAACCCCTACTCCCTACTCCCTACTCCCTACTCCCTACTCCCTACTCCCTACTATCTCAGCCAACCTCCGCACCGTGTTCCAGTTGCGTGCGGTGCCGATGCCCATGCGCTTGTGGTTCATGGCAGCGAGCAGCCGCGAGCTTGGCCGCTCGCGCGAAAAGACGACCCAGATGTCGCCATCGACCGAAGCCACCTTCTCGTCCTCGGCGGCATAGGCCTGGAGCGCGGCCACACCATCCGCTGGCGCTGGCTTGCGCATCACCCGCACAGCCACCTGATCGCCTGCCTCGGCAGAGTCGGCCGGGAATGGGTTGCCGGCGGCAAGTTTCAGCCAATCCTCGGCAGTGCGCACGATGATGACGACGTTGCGGCCGAAGGTTTTTTCGAAGGCCGTTTCCAGCCGCTGTTCCAGCTTGGCGATGCCGGTCGCCCGTGTCTCGAAGACCAGATTGCCGGTCGCCACCAGGGTGCGCGGGTTCTTCAGCCCAAGCTGTTCAGCCATCGCCTTGAGGTCGGCCATGACGACCCGGCGGCCTTCGCCGAGGATAATGCTGTAGAGCAGCGCAACATAGGTCTGCATCAGCTGCGAAACCTCACCGTGGCCCTAGACCAGTCGCGACTGGTCCACCGCGGCCGAGATGAAGCTGGCGAACAGGGGATGCGGCTCAAGCGGCCGGCTCTTCAGCTCCGGATGGTACTGGACGCCGATGAACCAGGGATGGTCGGGGTATTCGACCGTTTCCGGCAGCACGCCGTCGGGCGACATGCCGGCAAACACCAGGCCGCAATCTTCCAGCCGCTCCTTGTAGTCGATATTGACCTCGTAGCGGTGGCGATGGCGCTCGGAAATCTGGGTGTCGCCATAGATGTCGGCGATCTTCGAACCCTTGGCGAGTTCAGCCTGATAGGCGCCAAGCCGCATGGTGCCGCCGAGATCGCCCGTTTCGCGGCGCTTCTCCAGCATGTTGCCTTTCAGCCATTCGGTCATCAGGCCGACGACCGGCTCGTCGGTCGGACCGAATTCGGTCGACGAGGCGTGTTCGACGCCGGCCAGCGAGCGCGCCGCCTCGATGCAGGCCATCTGCATGCCGAAGCAGATGCCGAAATACGGCACCTTGCGCTCGCGGGCGAATTTCGCCGCCAGGATCTTGCCTTCCGAGCCGCGCTCGCCGAAGCCGCCGGGCACCAGGATGCCGTGCACCTTTTCCAGCCACGGCGTGGGGTCTTCCTTCTCGAAAATCTCGCTCTCGATCCAGTCGAGCTTGACCTTGACGCGGTTGGCCATGCCGCCATGCGACAAAGCCTCGATCAGCGATTTGTAGGCATCCTTGAGGCCGGTGTATTTGCCGACAATGGCAATCGTCACCTCGCCTTCCGGATTGTGGATGCGGTTGGACACGGCCTGCCAGGGCTCCATACGTGGCTTCGGCGCCGGATCGATACCGAAGGCGGCCAGCACTTCCGAATCGAGCCCTTCCTTGTGGTAAGCCATCGGCACGTCATAGATGTGGGGCACGTCGAGCGCCTGGATGACGGCACTTTCGCGCACATTGCAGAACAGCGACAGTTTTCTGCGCTCTTCCTTGGGGATGGCGCGGTCGGCGCGGACCAGCAGGATATCGGGCGCGATGCCGATGCCGCGCAGTTCCTTGACCGAATGCTGGGTCGGCTTGGTCTTCAACTCGCCGGCCGTGGGGATGTAAGGCATCAAGGTCAGGTGGACATAGACGGCGTTGTTGCGCGGCAGATCGTTGCCGAGCTGGCGGATAGCCTCGAGAAACGGCATCGCCTCGATATCGCCAACCGTACCGCCGATCTCGCACAGCACGAAATCATAGTCGTCATTGCCGTCGAGCACGAAATTCTTGATCTCATCGGTGACATGCGGAATGACCTGCACGGTGGCGCCGAGATAGTCGCCGCGCCGTTCGCGCTCGATGATGTTCTTGTAGATGCGGCCGGTGGTGATGTTGTCCTGCTGGTTGGCCGAGCGGCCGGTGAAGCGCTCGTAATGGCCAAGATCGAGATCGGTCTCGGCGCCGTCATCGGTGACGAAAACCTCGCCATGCTGGTAAGGCGACATCGTTCCGGGATCGACATTGAGATAGGGATCGAGCTTTTTGATGCGTGCGCGATAGCCTCGCGCCTGCAAGAGAGCCCCAAGGGCCGCTGCAGCGATGCCTTTTCCAAGTGAGGAAACCACGCCGCCTGTGATGAATACATATCGCGCCATGGGAGTCATCGCTTAACGCGGCCGAATTGATTCCGCCAGAGAAAAAACCGCCGCTGAGGCTTTTTCCAGAGAAGGCGCGATAGTCCCGAGGTTCGAGACTGGTGTTTTGGTCAAAACAAAAGGGCCGGCAAAAGCCGGCCCTTTCGGCAGGTTTGTGAAAGCGTCAGATGATGACGACCTTGGTGCCGACCTTGACGCGGCTGTAGAGGTCCATGACGTGCTCGTTGATCATGCGGAAGCAGCCATTGGAGGCGCTGGTTCCGATCGACTGCGGCGCGATGGTGCCGTGGATGCGCAGATGCGTGTCCTTCTTGCCGTCGTAGAGATAGATGGCGCGGGCGCCTAGCGGGTTCTGGCCGCCGCCGGGCATGCCGTCCTTGTACTGGCCATAATGCTTGGGTTCTCGCTTCTGCATGTCGAGCGTCGGGATCCAGCGCGGCCATTCCTGCTTGTCGCCAACGGCAACCTTGCCCTTGAACTGCAGGCCTTCGCGGCCGACCGCGATCGCATAGCGGCGGGCGGTGAAAGCCGATTCGACGAGGTAGAGGCGGCGCGCGCTGGTATCGATGACGATCGTACCCGGCTCATAGCCGCTGAATTCGACGTCCTGCGGCACGAATTCCGGCTTCACCTTGAACTGCTTCTTGGCTTGCCGCTTGGCGAGAGCCTGGTCGAGCGCGCGCGTTTCGGGGAGATAGGCAACCGACGAGGCAGAGGACGTGCCGCCGAACAGGCCGGCGAACAGTCCGCCACTCGTCGGCTTCTGGCCCGGGGCCTCGCTGCGCAATTCGCCATTGTTGCCGGTCAGCGCGATATTCATCGCTTCGGCCGGAAGCGGTTCAGCCGATTCGATCGGCTCGATCGGCGCGATCGGGTCAACCGGAGCGATGATCTTGGTGGTCTTCTTGCCTGGCTTGGCGTCGGCAACCACGACCGGCTTGCCCTTGCTGGCCAGGAACGCCTGGCGCTGGGCATCGGCCCTGGCTTTCGCCGCATCGCGCATCGCCAGCTTGCGGGCCTCGAGCGCCTTGACGCGGGCGAGATCCCTGTCGGCGGCGATCTTGTCTTCGAGCTTGCTGATCTGAGCCAGATCATCCGGGCTCGGGTTTTTCTTCTTCTTGAGAAGCTTCAGCTGCGTCGCATCGCTCTTGGCGGCGACGTTGATGACAGCGGTTTTGCCAACCGCCTGCGGTGAGGTCATTGCCGGAGTGCCGGCGAAGGCCGCGGAGCTCATGCCGAATACGGCACAAAACCCCATGAAAATGAAGCTGCGAAGCTGCATGGCGAAGATCCGATCGTTCAATGCTTGTTGCCCACGGCGTCGCCCGGCGCCCCCCAAGGGCGCAGAAAGTGCCGCCGGCAATCTATAATCGAAGTGGCGTACGGGCCTCAAGCACGGGGTGCGGTCGAATCTTCGTGATCGTGTGCCATTTGCCGCGACTGTGTTGAAACAACAACAGATCGCGGCATCTGACCGTACCGACTACTGGTTCGGAACCTGCGGCGTGACCGGCAAGGTAACGCCATTGGTAGCCGGCGGCGCAGCCGAATCGTCGGTTGCAGGTGGCGTCGCCGGAGATGGAGCCGTCGCCGGGGCTGTGGTGGCGGGAGCCGTCGCGGGCGGCGTCGTGGCGGCGCCGTTGGCCGCGGGCGCGGCCGGTGCGGTGTTGCCCGAAGGCGGCGTCGGCGCCGTCGTGCCGGGCAACTGATTGAGCACGCCGTTGCCGCTGTCGGCCGGCACGCGGTCGAGAATGTCGATCGGTTTTTCGCCATAGCGGGCAACGATCGAGAGTGTCAGCGACGTCACGAAGAAGGCCGCGGCCAGGATCGCCGTCGCCCGCGTCAGCGCATTGGCGGCGCCACGCGCGGTCATGAAACCGGAACCGCCGCCAATGCCGAGACCACCGCCTTCGGAGCGTTGCAGCAGCACGACGCCGACAAGGGCGAGCACGACCATGAGGTGGATGACGATCAGTACGGTTTCCATATTTTATCCTGGCAAGCCCTGCCGCTCCCTGGCGATCAGGGCCGGTGATTTGGAGGCGGCTCCATACAATGCTTTAACGGCATTTCCAAGCCCGTGGCCGGAATATGGGAAGCAATGCGCCCTTTGCAACGATTTCCGCCGAACTGCTGCGTTCATAAGTCGATGACCGAAATTCCGGGGCCTACGCGATATTCTGGTATGCCTCGGCGATGGCGAGAAAGTCGGACGCCTTCAGGCTGGCGCCGCCAACCAGCGCGCCATCGACGTTTTTGACGCCCAGCAGTTCGACAGCGTTGGACGCCTTGACCGAGCCGCCATAGAGGATGCGCATCTTGCCGGCCACGGCTGCGCCGAGCGCTTCCGCCAGTTTTTGGCGGATATGTGCGTGCGCCTCCGCCACGTCTTCGGCGGTCGGCGTCAGGCCGGTGCCGATAGCCCATACCGGCTCGTAGGCGATAACGGTGTTGGCGGGCGTTGCGCTCGGTGGCACCGAGCCGGCGACCTGCCGCGATAATACGTCGAGTGCTGTGCCCGCTTCGCGCTCGGCCTTGGTCTCGCCGATGCAGATGATGGCGACGAGCCCTGCCCGCCACGCCGCCGAGGCCTTGGCGAGGACGATGGCATCGTCCTCGCTGCGCTGTTCGCGGCACTCGGAATGGCCGACAATGACGTGGCTGGCGCCCGCATCCTTCAGCATCTCGGCTGAGACACAGCCGGTGAAGGCGCCGCTTTCCTTGATGTGGCAGTCCTCGCCACCGGCCCGCACCGGCGTGCGCGACAGGATTTCGACGGCGCGCGACAGCAAGGTCGCCGGCACGCAGACCAATGCTTCGGTCTCTGCGTCGAGCCCGCTCATGAAGCCGTTGCCGATCATCCTGAGCTCGTTCAGCGAAGCGCTGGTGCCGTTCATTTTCCAGTTGCCGGCAACGAGCGGTCGAATTCCTGGCGTCATGGGGATCTGGTTCTCCGGGCGACATTGGGGTCTCGCCCTCCCTATCAAAATCAGGCCACAAAGCAATCGACAGTGAGCCGGAAGGGCGCTATTGCGCTTGTTTCAGACTCGGGCGCACGCAAAACTGCGCAAAAATCGGAAGTAACAATGCTTGGTATATTGAGAAGCGCGGCAGGGACCTGGGTCGCGAAAGCCCTGCTGTCGCTGCTGGTGTTGAGTTTCCTTGCCTGGGGCGTCACCACGCGGATGACGGGCGGCTTCCTGGCTGGCCATCATGCGGTGATCACCGCCGGCAGTACCACCGTCTCGATCACCGAGTACCGCCTCGCCTATGATCGCCAGATCGCTATGCTGCAGCAGCAGATCGGCCAACGCATCAGCCGCGACCAGGCCAAGGCCTATGGCATCGACAACCAGGTGCTGGCTCAGTTGGTGTCCGGCGCCGTCCTCGACGAACAGGCGCGCAAGCTCGGGCTTGGCTTCTCCAAGGACAGGCTGGCCGAACTGACGCGGCAGGAACCCGCCTTCCAGGGCCCGAATGGCCAGTTCGACCGCCGGCTGTTCGAATCCCGGCTGCGCGAACTGGGAATGCGGCCGGAGGATTATCTGAAGAACCGGGCTCAGGTGGCGGTGCGCCAGCAGATCGTCGAAGCGGTTTCGGACGGGCTCAAGGCTCCGGATACCTTCTTCAAGGCAGTTGCGCTCTATCGCGGCGAAGACCGCACCATCGACTATCTGATCTTGCCAAAGGCGTTGGTGGAGCCGATCGAGGCGCCATCCGACAGCGTGCTTCAGGCTTATTTCGAGGCCAACAAGAAAACCTACGCGGCGCCAGAATACCGCAAATTCTCCTATGTCCGGCTCGAGCCCGAAGACATCATGGATGTCAGCGCCGTGACCGACCAGCAGGTCAGCGACGACTACAACAAGAACAAGGGCCGCTACACCACGCCGGAAATGCGCACCATCGAACAGCTGGTGTTCCCTTCCGCGGACGCCGCCAAGGCGGCATCCGATTCGCTGAAGACGGGCGCCACTTTCGACAAGATCGTCACCGCGCAGGGCAAGACCCCGGCCGACACGCTGCTCGGCACGCTCTCCAAGGATAAGATCACCGACAAGGCGGTCGCCGATGCCGCATTCGCGCTTGCCGTCAACGAAGTCAGCCCGGTCGTCCAGGGCGCGTTCGGTCCGGTGCTTTTGCGCGTCACCGAGATCAAACCGGAAACGGTGAAGCCGCTGGCGGAAGTGTCAGACCAGATCCGAAAGGATCTGGCGCTCGGCGAAGCAAGCCGCATCCTGCTCGACGTGCACGACAATTACGAAGACACCCGCGCCGCCGGCAGCACGCTGGCCGAAGCCGCCGCCAAACTGAAGCTCAAGGACGTCACCGTCGAGGCCATAGACCGCACCGGCCTCAAGCCGGACGGCACCATCATCAAGGACCTGCCGGCATCGGCGGACCTGATCAAGGCGGTGTTCGAAGCCGAGCCCAACACCGAGAATCAAGCCCTGACCACGCCTAACAACGGCTTCGTGTTCTATGAACTGACATCGATCACGCCGGCTCGCGACCGCACGCTGGACGAAGTCCGCCAGCGCGTGGTGGCGGACTGGACGACAGAGGAAACGACCAAGCGGCTGACCGCGAAA
Organism: Mesorhizobium sp. M0676; assembly: GCF_040320535.1. Lineage (NCBI taxonomy): Bacteria > Pseudomonadati > Pseudomonadota > Alphaproteobacteria > Hyphomicrobiales > Phyllobacteriaceae > Mesorhizobium > Mesorhizobium sp. M0676. The sequence goes on along the minus strand of NZ_JAMYPU010000025.1, from coordinate 28,692 downwards.
GCAGACGAACTCGACAAGCGCCTCAAGGCTGGCACCACACTCGACGTCATCGCCGGCGAACTGAAGCTTGAAAAGCAGACCAAGCGCGGCGTGAAGCGCGAGGCCGACGATGTCGATTTCGGCAAGGAGGGTGCTGCTGCGATGTTCGGCGTCGGCGAAGGCGGCACCGGGCTGATCCCCTCGCCCACCGGCGACGGCCAGATCCTGTTCAAGGTCGCCGAAGTGTTCGAGCCGGCCGGAGCCGACGCCAGCTCGGTACCCGACGATGCGCAAAAATCCTTCACGCAAGGCATGTCCGACGATCTGCTCGACCAGTTGGTGGCGCAGTTGCAGACGCAGTACGCCGTCAGCGTCGACCAGGCCGCCGTTGCCCAAGCCCTCGCCCAATGAATGGCCCTAGCCCAATGAACGTCTTGGCCCAATGAGCGCCCTAAAGACCCATATCGCCAAGGTCGCCACGGGAACCGGGCTTACCTTCGACGAAGCGCGCGAAGCTTTCGACATCATCATGTCTGGCGACGCGACGCCGGGCCAGATCGGCGGCTTCCTGATGGCCTTGCGTGTGCGCGGTGAGACGGTGAGCGAGATTTCCGGCGCCGTCGCCACCATGCGTGCCAAGATGCTGCGCGTCGAAGCTCCTGAGGGCGCCATCGACATTGTCGGCACGGGCGGCGACAATTCGCATTCAGTCAACATCTCGACCGCTTCGGCCTTCGTCATTGCCGGCTGCGGCGTGCCGGTCGCCAAGCACGGCAATCGCGGCCTGTCGTCGCTGACGGGCGCTGCCGATGTGCTGGTCGCGCTCGGCGTCAAGATCGATATCCTGCCAGAGGTGATCGGCCGCTGCATCCAGGAGGCCGGCGTCGGCTTCATGTTCGCGCCGGCGCACCACCCTGCGATGAAGCATGTCGGCCCGACCCGCGTCGAGCTCGGCACGCGCACCATCTTCAACCTGCTCGGACCGCTGTCCAATCCGGCCGGCGTCAGCAGGCAGATGGTCGGCGTGTTCCTGCCTGAATGGATCGTGCCGGTGGCCGAGACATTGAAGGCGCTGGGCACCGAGCATGCCTGGGTCGTCCATGGCGACGGCTATGACGAAATCACCACCACCGGCGAAACGCAGGTGGCGGAACTGGCCGGCGGCGAGATCCGCCATTTCACGCTCACCCCGGAAGCCGTCGGCCTGCAGCGCCACACCAAGGACGAGTTGCGCGGCGGCGACGCCGCCTACAACGCCAAGGCGTTGCGCGACATGCTGGGCGGTGCTGCCGGCGCCTATCGCGATACGGTGCTGATGAATGCCGGCGCCGGCATGGTGGTAGCCGGCAAGGCGACGACGCTTGCCGACGGCATGGCCGCGGCCACACAGGCCATCGACAGCGGCCGGGCGCTGGGCGTGCTCGACAGGCTGGTCGAGATTTCGAACGGATGAGCCGTGGCTGACATTCTGCGCAAGATCGAGGCCTACAAACGCGACGAGATCGCGGCGGCGAAGGCGCGGATACCGTTGGCCGAGATCAAGGCGCGAGCCAAGGATGCCGACGCACCGCGTGGCTTTCTGAGGGCGCTTGAGGCGAAGCGCAGATCGGGCAGCTTCGGCCTGATCGCCGAGATCAAAAAGGCTAGCCCTTCCAAAGGCTTGATCCGTGCCGATTTCGACCCGCCCGCACTGGCGCAGGCCTATGAGAAAGGCGGTGCCGCCTGTCTTTCGGTGCTGACCGATGCGCCATCCTTCCAGGGCGCGCCGGAATTTCTCACCAATGCGCGCAACGCCGTCGCCCTGCCCGCGCTGCGCAAGGATTTCCTGTTCGACCCTTACCAGGTTTACGAGGCTCGCGCCTGGGGCGCTGATGCCATCCTGATCATCATGGCCAGCGTCGATGATGCCTTGGCCAGCGAATTGGAAGCGACCGCATTCGAACTCGGCATGGATGCGCTGATCGAGGTGCATGACGAGGCCGAGACGCAGCGCGCGGTAAAACTGTCGTCGCAGCTGATCGGCATCAACAACCGCAATCTCAGAACATTCGAGACCAGCCTCGAAACCTCGGAACGGCTGGCGTCGATGGTGCCGGGCGGCCGATTGCTGGTCAGCGAGAGCGGCATTTTCACCCACGACGATTGCTTCAGGATGCAAAAGACCGGCATCAGCACCTTCCTCGTCGGCGAGAGCCTGATGCGGCAAGAGGATGTCGCTGCGGCAACGCGGCTGCTTTTGACAGGCAAGGCGAAGGCAGAGGTAGCCTGACAATGGCAGCCGCCCTCACCCATCTCGGCGCCAAGGGCGAGGCCAACATGGTCGATGTCGGCGACAAGGCGGAGACGACGCGCACGGCGGTCGCCGAGGGCTTTGTGTCGATGCGGGCCGAAACCCTGAAGATGATCCTCGACGGCGACGCCAAGAAGGGCGATGTGCTGGGTACCGCGCGCATTGCCGGCATCATGGCGGCCAAGAAGACGCATGAGCTGATCCCGCTCTGCCATCCGCTGCTTTTGACCAAGGTGTCGGTCGACATCGAACCGGACACCACGCTGCCCGGCCTCAGGGTCACCGCGCTTGCCCGCGTCACCGGCAAGACCGGGGTCGAGATGGAGGCGCTGACCGCGGCGTCGGTGGCGTGCCTGACCATCTACGACATGGCCAAGGCGGTCGACCGTGCCATGGTGATTTCCGGCATCAGGCTGGTGGAAAAGACCGGCGGCAAGTCCGGCGACTACAGGGCGGGTTCGTAATGGCGCTGGTTCCGGTCGCCGAGGCGCTTCAACGCCTCCTCGACGGCGCTGTGGCGTTGCCCGGTGAAAGCGTCGCGCTGGCGGATGCGGCCGGCCGGGTGCTGGCGGAGCCGGTCGTGGCGCTGCGTACCCAGCCGCCTTTCAATGCATCTGCCATGGACGGCTATGCCGCACGGGCGCAGGATGTGGCGACCCTCCCCGCGAGGCTTTCGGTGATCGGCACGGCGCCTGCAGGGCGCGGCTTTGACGGCGCTGTCGGCAAGGCGGAAGCCGTGCGCATCTTCACCGGCGCGCCGCTGCCTGAAGGCGCAGACACCATCGTCATCCAGGAAAATGTTCGCGATCTCGGCGGTGGCCGGATCGAGGTCACCGAACCGACGGCGAAGAACCGCAACATCCGCCGCCTTGGACTGGATTTTGCCCAAGGCGACGTGCTGCTGGAGAAAGGCCGCGTGCTCGATCCGGCTGCATTGTCGCTGGCGGCGTCGGCCAATCATCCCCGGTTGAACGTGGTGCAACGGCCGCTGGTCGCCATCATCGCCACCGGCGACGAATTGCTGCCACCGGGCAGCGAACCTGGCCCCGCCCAGATCATCTCGTCCAACGCCTATGGCGTCGCTGCTGTGGCGCAGTCGGTCGGCGCTCGCGCGCTCGATCTCGGTATAGCGGCCGATCGCAAGGAAGCGATCGCGGCGCTGGTGAAAAAGGCGGTCGATGCGAAAGCCGACGTCATCGTCACGCTCGGCGGCGCCTCGGTCGGCGACCATGATCTCGTTCATGACGTGCTGACCGGCGAAGGCATGAACCTCGACTTCTGGAAGCTCGCCATGCGCCCGGGCAAGCCGCTGATGTTCGGGCGGCTGGGCGATATCAGGTGCATCGGCCTGCCCGGCAATCCGGTGGCGAGCCTGGTCTGCTCGCAATTGTTCCTGAAGCCGCTATTGGCGCAGCTCGGCGGCCGTCCCCACCGGCAGGACATCCGCCAGGCTCAGCTTGGCGCCTCGATGCCGGCCAATGATCTAAGGCAAGACTATGTGCGCGCCGTGGTCCGGGAAGAAGCCGGCGCATTGGTGGCGACGCCGTTTGGCATCCAGGATTCCTCGATGCTGAGAATGCTGGCCGACGCCAACGGCCTGATCGTGCGCGAGCCCTTCGCTCCGGCGGCAGAAGCAGGCGCTGCTTGCAGCATTCTGATGTTGCGCTGAGGTCGCGGATCCAAACCGTTAATTCCAAGAGACAAGACTGGTTGTTACTCCGCCAGCAATGTCCGCGTCAGCGGATGTGTCGGATCGGCAAGCCCGTCGACGATGCTGAAATGATGCCGGTCCGGCTCGACCACTGTGCTGGTCGTGGCGCCGAGGCCGATCCAGATGTTGGCAAGCAGCGCATTCTGGCGCAGGAACTCCGCCCGCTCACCGCCGCCGGCCCAGCAGGTGATGCGTGCGCCATCCATCGGGCGCAGCAGCGCCGGGCTTTCGGCCAGTGCTTCCGCTTCATCGATGGCCAGTGTCCCATTCATCCCGGTGCGCATGATTGGCCGCAGGTCATGGACGCCGGAGATCGAGACGACATTGCGAACGCGGCCCGCCACATCGGCGGCCAGGGGTGTCGTTGTCGTCACCATCCTGGAGGCGAGATGGCCGCCGGCGGAATGCCCGGTCAGCATCACCGGCCCGCCGACCATCGTCGCCGCCTTGCCGATCGCCGCCGCGATTTCCCTGACGATGCCGGAAATGCGTATGTCGGGACAAAGCGTGTAAGTCGGCATTGCCACGGCAAAGCCATTGGCAACCGCGCCGTTGGCCAGATGCGACCATGGCTTGTTGTCGAACGCCTTCCAGTAACCGCCATGGATGAAGACGACGAGCCCTTTGGGCATGACATCGGGAAGGAACAGATCGAGCCTGTTGCGCGGGCTGTCGCCATAGGCGATGTCGAGCTTGGCCCGACCGGACGCCGACATTGTGTCGCGAAAAGCCTGTGCCGGTGTGTCCCACGCGGCCGGCCAGCGATTGCTGCCGGCAATGTTGTCGCCGTTGGCGTAGGCATTGTCCCAATCGGCAACACGATGTTGGAGCATCTGCATCCCTCCCGGATGGCTTCAGTTCAGTCGACAGGAATGGCCGCCGAACAGGGCGGCGTCAATCCTGCGACCTAAAAACATTTTAGGCTTGAAACAAATTTCGACTGGTGCGATCCTGCGCCTTGTTCAGCCATGGGCGCGAGGCAGACAGGGGCAGCCGAAAATGCTTGGGCCATCAGCGCATATCGACACATTCACGCGCGACAACCTGCCGCCGCCGGAGCAATGGCCGGAGTTTTTGCTCGACGGCTTCGACTATCCCGACCACATAAATGCCGGCGTCGAATTGACCGACAGGCTGGTCGAAAAAGGGTTCGGCGACCACACCGCGCTGATCGGCAATGGCCGCCGCCGCACCTACAAGGAACTGTCCGACTGGACCAACAGGCTCGCCCATGCCCTGGTCGAGAATTATGGCGTCAAGCCGGGCAACCGGGTGCTGATCCGCTCGGCCAACAACCCGGCCATGGTCGCCTGTTGGCTGGCCGCCACCAAGGTTGGCGCGGTGGTCGTCAACACCATGCCGATGCTGCGCGCCGGCGAACTCGCCAAGATCGTCGACAAGGCGGAAATCACGGTTGCGCTTTGCGATACAAGGCTGATGGACGAGATGACCGCCTGCGCCAAGGGCAGTGCGTATCTCAAGCAGGTCATTGGCTTCGACGGCACGGCCAACCATGACGCGGAACTCGACCGCGCCGCCCTCGACAAGCCGGTCACCTTCACTGCCGTCAACACCGGCCGCGACGATGTCGCCCTGCTCGGCTTCACCTCCGGCACCACCGGCGTGCCGAAGGCGACGATGCATTTCCACCGCGACCTGCTGATCGTCGCCGACGCCTATGCCCGCGAAATCCTGGAGGTGACGCCCGACGACATCTTCGTCGGCTCCCCGCCCCTTGCCTTTACCTTCGGTCTTGGCGGGCTCGCCATCTTCCCGCTGCGTTTCGGCGCCGCGGCGACGCTGCTGGAACAGGCGACGCCACCCAACATGATCCACATCATCGAGACCTACAAAGCGACCATTTCCTTCACCGCTCCAACCGCCTATCGGGCCATGCTCAAGGCCATGGATCAAGGCGCTGACTTGTCCTCGCTGCGCGTCGCGGTTTCGGCGGGCGAGACGCTGCCGGCGCCTGTCTTCGAGGAATGGACTGAGAAGACCGGCAAGCCGATCCTCGATGGGATCGGCGCCACCGAGATGCTGCATATCTTCATCTCCAACCGCTTCGACGACATGAAGCCGGCCTCCACCGGCAAACCCGTCGGCGGCTATCAGGCACGCATCGTCGATGACGAGATGCGGGAGTTGCCGCGCGGCTCTACTGGCCGGCTGGCGGTGCGCGGCCCGACCGGCTGCCGCTACATGGCCGATGCCAGGCAAAAGGACTATGTCCGCGACGGCTGGAATCTCACCGGCGATACGTTCACGCAGGACGAGGATGGCTTCTTCCACTTCGCCGCGCGTTCCGACGACATGATCGTCAGCGCCGGCTACAACATCGCCGGCCCCGAGGTCGAAGCGGCGCTGCTCTCGCATCCCGACGTCGCCGAATGCGCGGTGACCGGCGCCGAGGACGGTGAACGCGGCCAGATCGTCGAGGCGCATATCGTGCTTGTGCAAGGTGTTTCGCCGGACGCATTGACCGTCAAACGCCTGCAGGACCACGTCAAGGCAACGATCGCGCCCTACAAATATCCGCGTTCGGTGAAGTTCATCGACGCCTTGCCCAAAACCCAGACCGGCAAGATCCAGCGCTTCCGGTTGCGCGCGGAGAAGAGCAATTGATTAAGCCGCACGATCCGGCGTCCGATGGCGCGCAGATGTCGTTCAAGGAGCGGATGTCCTACAGCGACTATCTGCAGCTGGACAAGGTGCTCGATGCGCAGGCGCCGCTGTCTTCGGCCCATGACGAGATGCTGTTCATCATCCAGCATCAGACATCGGAATTGTGGATGAAGCTCGCTTTACACGAGATCGGCGCCGCGATCCGCTCTATCCGCGCCGACCGCCTCGAACCGAGCTTCAAGATGCTGTCTCGCGTCGCGCGCATCTTCGAGCAGCTCAACAATGCCTGGGACGTGCTGCGCACGATGACGCCAAGCGAATACACCGAGTTTCGCGACGCGCTCGGCCAATCCTCGGGCTTCCAGTCGTGGCAGTACCGCGCCATCGAGTTCATGGCCGGCAACCGCAACCTAGCCATGCTCGGGCCGCACAAGCACCGGCGCGATCTTACGGACAGGCTGGAAGCGATCCTGGCCACGCCGTCGCTGTACGACGAGGCGCTTCTGCTTTTGGCGCGCAATGGCTTCGACATCGGCGCCGATGCCGGGCGCACGGACTGGCGCGAGACGCGCGGTGAGAACGAAGACGTGCTGGCTGCCTGGCAAACCGTCTACCGCGACCCGCAGCGCTACTGGATGCTCTACGAACTGGCCGAGAAGCTGGTCGACTTCGAGGATTACTTCCGCCGCTGGCGCTTCAACCACGTCACAACGGTCGAGCGCATCATCGGCTTGAAGCGCGGCACCGGCGGCACCTCAGGCGCCTCCTATCTGAAGAAGATGCTGGAGGTCGTGCTGTTTCCGGAGCTCTGGACGGTCCGCACCCGGCTCTAGAGCATTTCACCGTTTAACGGAAACGGCGAAATGCTCTAGCTCTTTGATTGACGCAATTTCGGACGGAAAACCGCTTCACACTTTTCCTGAAATTGCTCTGGTTTCTCACGTAACCGCGGTCTTCACCGCGAAGCGGGCGTCCTGCCAGGCGCCGGTGCGCAGAATATCCTCCAGGACTTCGACCGCCTGCCAGACATCGCCATATCCGACATAGAGCGGCGTGAAGCCGAAACGGATGGTCGACGGCGCCCGGAAATCGCCGATCACGCCGCGCTCGATCAGCGCCCGCATCACCTGATAGCCATGCGGGTGGAGGAACGACACCTGGCTGCCGCGCTGGCTGCCGTCGCGAGGACTTTCCAGTTCAAGCCGGTAGGCGCCGCATCTGGCTTCGACGAGCTGGATAAACAGGTTGGTCAGCGCGATGCTTTTTCTGCGCACCGCCGCCATGTCGACGTCGTTCCAGATATCGAGCGCGCCCTTGAGCGCCCGCATCGACAGCACCGGCTGCGTTCCGCACAGGAAGCGGCGGATGCCGCTGCCGACGGCAAAGCCCTGCTCGAAGGCAAAGGGCCGCGCATGGCCCCACCAGCCGCTGAGCGGCTGGCTGATATCACCATGGTGGCGCTCGGCCGCGTAGATGAAGGCCGGCGAGCCCGGGCCGCCATTGAGGTATTTGTAGGTGCAGCCGACGGCGAAATCGGCATTGGCACGGTCAAGTTCGACCGGCAAGGCGCCGGCCGTGTGGCAGAGATCCCAGATGATCAGCGCGCCGGCGTCATGTGCCTTGCGCGTCAGCGCCGCCATGTCGCGCAACTGGCCGGATTTGTAGTTGACGTGGTTGACCAGGATGACGGCAACGCTGTCGTCGATCAGCTCCTCGATTGCGGCCGCGTCGACGCCCTCCAGCCGCAGCCGCGTTCCCGGCCGGGTCGAGGCGACGCCTTCGGCCATGTAGAGGTCGGTCGGGAAACTGTCGCCCTCGGCAACGATGACCGACCGATCCGGCCGCATGCCGAGCGCTGCGTGCAGCAGCTTGTAGATGTTGATCGAGGTTGTGTCGCAGACCACCGTCTGCCCATCAGCCGCGCCGATCAGTCGCCCGAGCTGATCTCCGAGTTCCACCGGCATGTTGAACCAGCCGGCGGTGTTCCAGGCGCGAATGAGGTCGTGCGCCCATTCCTGCGTGGCGGCCTGCTGCAGTTCGCTGAAGACGACCGCTGACGCGGCGCCCAGGGAATTGCCGTCGAGATAAATCACGCCTTGCGGCAAGACAAAGCGTTCACGCATGGAGCGCAGCGGATCGGCGGCATCCATTGCTTCGATTGTAGCGAGATCGGGTGTCGTGCTCATGATCCGGCGCCCCTCCATGGACAAACGCGCGCGGCGGAGCCTGCCGCCCAAACATGCCGGCGATCTTGAGTGGTCGCCCTTGAACTGTCAAACATTATATATAATTCACCCACTGAAAGGCTTTGATATATAATGATCCGCCCGAGCGTTTATGTCTGATGGATCACGATGCTGGATGACGAGCAGACCTCGAAGACGGAAGTGGCCTATCGCCTGCTCAGGCGCGATATTCTTGCGACCCGGCTGGCGCCTGCCGCGCCGTTGAAGCTGAGCACGCTGCGCAACACCTACGGCATCGGCTGGACGCCGTTGCGCGAGGCGCTGTCGCGGCTGGAGGCGGAACGGCTTGTGACCGCCATCAGCAACCGCGGGTTTGCGGTCGCTCCCGTCTCTCGGGCGGAGCTCGAGGATTTGGCGCGTGCGCGGCTGGTGGTCGAACTGCCCCTGCTGGTGGAATCGATCGAGAAGGGCGACCGTGAGTGGGAAGACGCGGTCGTTGCCGCCCACTATCGTCTCTCACGGTGCGGGTCTGTTCTCGACGATCGGATGATGCGGTCGACGCGTGGTACGAAAAACACGATGCCTTCCATGCGGCGCTGCTCAGTGCCGCGACATCCAGCTGGCTGCTGCGCTTCAATGCAACGATTTCCGACCAATTGCATCGCCATCACCGCTTTCTGGGTCTGGCCCCGACGCTGCGCGCCGCCGCCGGCCGCACGGACGGACACCGGAAGGCCGTGGCGGCCCTGCGCGACGCCGTGGCGATCGAACACCATACCGCCCTGATGGAAGCGGCCCTCGGTCGCGACGTCGAACGTGCGAAAACTCTGATGACCGCTCACATCGGCTACACGCTGCAGGTCTATGCCCAGAGCGAACCCGGCGCGGATGCTGCGCAGCCCCGTCCGAAAAGGAAGCGGCGATCGTAGCCGACGACGCAGGCACTTTGTCTTCGTTTCACCCCGTTGCCGGCAGTTGGGCAGGCGGCGCTCGCAGCGCCGAACGTTACGCTGAACAAAACGTCAACACATTCATTAAACTTTAAAAGGTTGCGGAACACAACTGGAACAGATAGTGTTTGTTCTGGGTTTGTTTTTTCCGATTCTGGTTTCAGAACCCTTGGGGGCCGCGATGCTGACGCGCAAACAACATGAGCTTCTGATGTTCATCCATGAACGCCTGAAGGAGAGCGGAATCCCGCCGTCCTTCGATGAGATGAAGGAAGCGCTTGACCTCGCCTCCAAGTCCGGCATCCACCGCCTGATCACGGCGCTTGAGGAGCGCGGTTTCATTCGCCGGCTGCCGAACCGGGCGCGCGCGCTGGAAGTGCTGCGGCTGCCCGACTCGATCGCACCAGGCCTCAATGCGGCGAGGAAGTTTTCGCCGAGCGTCATTCAGGGCAGTCTTGGTCAAACCGGCCAAGGGCAAGGCGGCCAAGGACAAGGCGCGATGGGCCAAGGCGGTCTCGGCCGCCAGATCAAGCCGGGCTCGCCGTCGCGTTCGATGTCGGCCGGCAATGACGATGCCGTTTCCGCGATTTCAATCCCGGTTATGGGACGCATCGCCGCCGGCGTGCCGATCGACGCCATCCAGCATCAGACCCATTCGATCTCGGTGCCGCCCGATATGATCATGGGCGGCGAACACTACGCGCTCGAGGTCAAGGGCGATTCGATGATCGAGGCCGGCATTTTCGATGGCGACACGGTCATCATCCGCAATGCCGACACAGCCAGCCCCGGCGAGATCGTGGTGGCGTTGGTCGACGATGAGGAAGCGACCCTGAAACGCTTCCGCCGCAAGGGCGCCTCGATCGCCCTGGAAGCCGCCAACCCGGCCTACGAGACCCGCATTTTTGGACCGGACAGGGTGAAGGTGCAGGGCAAGCTTGTCGGATTGATCCGGCGCTACTGAGCCGGCTTGGGTTTGTACTTTTCACGCTGGTTGTAAGGCGGCAGGCCGCGCGCGTCGCGGGAGAAGCGGCGTTGCTCGTGCCAGGGGCGATACGGCTTGTCGACGGCGAACCGGATGGTTGGCGCTGCCGCTGCCGATTGCGGATCGAAGAAGACGGCGGCGCTGCCGTCGCGGGCCAGCTGCTTCTTCGTCACGACCAGGACCAGCGGGTCGCGGCACGGATTGTAGGCGGTGGCGTCATCGATGACGATCAGGCTCGCGAAGGCACAGGCCGGCCGCGCCGTCTTGCGGTCTTTCGCAAGGGCTACAATGGCTCCGGAAGGGTGTCGAGCGATACAGAGATCGCCGGTGCAATAGAAGGGCGAGCCGGGCGGCAGATCGAGCGGATCGAGATCGAACCGCGTATCTGTTGCCTCGAAAATCTCGGGCGGGACAATGGTTTCGGCCCGCAGCGCCCGTTTCCAATTGTCCGTGGTGAATTCGTTGGAGCGTTCGCGGTTGAGGGCGAGTTCGCCGCCACCGATCGGCATGGCCACCAAATGTGCGTCCTCGGATATGAGCACGTCGGGCGTAAGCACCTGCGGCACCGTCAACAGGCCGGCCAGCGCGAAAGGCACGGCCGCCAGCCTGAGCCAGGTGGTGGCCATGGTGGCGATGACGAGGGCGACCGCCACCAACAGCACCGAGCGGATGGAGATCAGCCCGACGGCGTCGACCGGCGAGCGCTCGGAAATCCAGGCCGATATAGCGATCATCGCCATCAGACCCTTGCCCATCACATAGAGGAACGGCCCGTCGGCGCCGAACGGCATCGCCAGTGCGCTGAGCACGGCAAAGGGCATGACGATCACCGAAACAATCGGCATCACGGCCAGATTGGCGATCAGGCTGAGCGGCGACACACGCTGAAAATGCCAAATGGCGAACAGCAAGGTTGCACTGCCGGCGATGATCGAGGTCATGGCGAGGCCGCCCATGGCCAGCGCGAATTTTCGCGACAGGAAGCCGACGAAGGAGCGCTTTGCCGACGGCGTTCTCACCTTGTCGGCGCGGTAATCGGCCCAGCCGGCATAGGCGCCGACAAGGGCGGCGGTGGCGGCAAACGACATCTGGAAGCTGGGACCGACCACCTCGTGCGGCGACACCAGGATGACGGCAATGGCGGAGATCGCCAGATTGCGCATGGTGAGTGCGGCGCGATCAAACAGCACGGCGACAAGCATGACCGCCAGCATGATGAAGCTGCGCTCGGCGGCAACCACGACGCCTGAAATAACGAGGCGGCGATCGAGACAAGCGCTGCCGCGGCCGCATATTTCTTCACCGGCCGGCGCGATGAGAAATCGGGAAACAGCGCAAAGGCGCCACGCAGCAACGCCATGATGGTGCCGGCAACCAGCGCCATGTGCAGGCCGGAGATGGAGATGATGTGGTAGATGCCGGTGCGCCGCATCGCTTCGTTGACCTCGTCCGGGATGCCGGCGCGCACCCCGACAATCAACGCCGCGGCAATCTCGCCTTCGGCGCCGCCGATCTTGCCCCTGATATGGTCGGCAATGTTTTCGCGCGCGTTCTCGATTGCCGAGGAGAGCCGCGCGGCCAGCGGCGGCGGTCCCTGCGTAGCAATGGTTTTCGGATTGCCGAGAAAGAAGCCGCTGCCGCCGATACCGGTGAAATAGCTGTCGAAGGAGAAATCGTAGCTCTCCGGCCGCACCGGACCGGTCGGCGGCAACAGCCTAGCATAGCCGGTGATCAGGGAGCCGGCGGTCATATCGGCGGGAACGGTCCGCGCCGAGAGCCTGACCCGCTCCGGGGCGTAGCGCAGCTTGGGGTAAGCGGTCGAAACCACGTCGAGCGTCAGCCTGATGCGCCCGCTCTCCATCTGTTCGAGACTGACGACGCGGCCGGTCAGCCGTGTCTGGATCTCGGAGCCGAGCATCTGCGTTCCGGCGCGCCAGGTCTCGACTTTGGCGGCGACGACGCCGAGCGCGCACAGCATCGCGGCCATGCAGAACAGATGCGTCCTCGGCCGCGATCGCGTGGCGACAGCGCAACATGTCGCCAGCACCACAATGGCGATTGGCTGCGCAAAGCCGGGCTCGCCGGCCAGCGAGAAATAAATGATGACGCCGGCCGCCAGGAAAACTGGCACCAGCAGGAAGGCGACGCCCCGGTCGAGCTCCGTGTTGGCGGCCACGGCAAGGCTGCGGCGGAGCGCGGGCCATGACGGACGGCGAAGCCGTCTGCGCAGAAGGGCGATAGATCCGGGCGCTGTGACTTGCGCCGGCAACGCGTGACCGGGCAGCGCAGGCGCTATGCCGGGATGCGGCTCAGGCAGCGCGAGGGGCAGCGGCTCGGCATAGGGACTATCGGCAAACAGCGAGCGTTCGCTGACGCTTGCCTCGGCGCCTTCGCCTTCCTTCGTGCCCCGGCCACGTCCAGCCATCGGGTCTGCCCCTTGCGCCCCAGACCTCCTATGCTACATGAACGCGCAAAGCGCGAAAGTCCGTGCGGTCGCGTCCACCGCGCCGGAATTGACCCGCCAAGGACGCTCAATCCTCAATCATATCCCGGCCCTCCGCCCTCAGGCGAGCAAGCCCATCGTGCATTGCCTTCAATTGTTCGGGTGTATGACCCTGCCATTCAGCGAGCTCCCCCAGGATGAGCAACGGATCACGGGAGCGGTAGGATTTCGTCGGATTACCGGGAAATTTTTTATCGGTCAGGTTAGGGTCATCCATAAAAAAACCCGTCGGCTTTACGATGTAAATCCTTTGACGACCGTCACCCGTTGCAAGCTCTGCTCCCCAGATGGCGGCTTCCAGTGTCTGGGTGAAATAGATCCATGACAGTGGTTTACCTCTGAAATTGGAAGGGTGGCCGACGCTCAGCAGATCCCCAGGTTTCAAATCCGCCCGGGTACCATGGTAGAACGGATCACCCTCCGTATGGTCGGCGTTTCTGGTCATCGGTAGTCCTTCTTTCAATCATTCCTCCTTCGTGGCGAGGCCGGACCGCACACCGTTGCCGTGTTCACGATAATGATTGCAGAAAGGTCAATATGCGTGACCAAGCCAACGCTGTCACGGCGGCGTTGTGTCGGGCAGTGCCGCATCCGTGAAGAAATGTCCGCTCGTCAGAGGGGGCTACCACCGTCGCAGCGATGTTCCAGGCACTGTGACGGGCGCTGCAGCCGAATGAAACCCAGACATTGACGCTGCTGCCAAATGAGGTTGCGCGGAGGTGCGAACAGATTTTTGTGCTACAAGGCTCCACCGCCAGTTGACGCAACCGATAATTGCCGACGTGCCCCCGGTCTCATCCAGCCATCGGGTCTGCCCCTTGCGCCCCAGACCTCCTATGCTACATGAACGCGCAAAGCGCGAAAGTCCGCGCGATCACGCCCCGTTTCCAAGGCTTCCCGAGAGTTCCATGTCCGACACGGTCGTCACCCGTTTTGCCCCCTCGCCCACCGGTTATCTGCATATCGGCGGCGCGCGCACGGCGCTGTTCAACTGGCTGTACGCCAAGCACAACGGCGGCACGATGGTGCTGCGCATCGAGGACACCGACCGCGAACGCTTCAACGAGGCGGCGACACAGGCCATTCTGGATGGGCTGACCTGGCTCGGCCTTTCCTGGGACGGTGATGCCATATCGCAGTTCGAGCGCGCGCCGCGCCACCGTGAGGTGGCCGAGGAGCTGGTGCGCCTGGGCAAGGCCTATTACAGCTACGAGACGCCTGCCGAGCTCGAGGCGATGCGCGAGGCCGCACGCGCCAAGGGTTTGCCGCCGCGCTACAACGGCCAGTGGCGCGATCGTGCCCCCTCGGAGGCGCCTCCCGGCGTCAAGGGCGCCATCCGCATCAAGGCGCCGACCGAGGGCGAAACCGTGGTGCACGACCGTGTGCAGGGCGAGGTGCGCTTCCCCAACAAGGACCTCGACGATTTCATCATTCTGCGCTCGGACGGCAATCCGACCTACATGCATGCCGTCGTCGTCGACGACCATGACATGGGCGTCACCCACATCATCCGTGGCGACGACCATCTGACCAACGCCGCGCGCCAGACGGTGATCTACAACGCCATGGGCTGGGACGTCCCGTCGATGTCGCATATCCCGCTGATCCACGGCGCCGACGGCGCCAAGCTGTCGAAGCGGCACGGCGCACTCGGTGTCGAGGCTTATCGCGCCATGGGCTATCTGCCCGAGGCACTGCTCAACTATCTGGCAAGGCTCGGCTGGAGCCATGGCGACGACGAGATCATGTCGATCAAGGACATGATTTCGTGGTTCGACATCGGCGATGTCAACAAGGGTGCGGCGCGCTTCGACTTCGCCAAGCTCGAGTCGATCAACGGCGCGCATATGCGCAAGATGGCCGATGCCGAGCTGTTCGACATTTTCGTCGCCACTCTGCCATACCTGGAAAGCGGACCGGCTATCGCCGCCCGTCTCGACGACCCCAGGAAGGCGCAGCTGCTGGCTGCCTTGCCGGGCCTGAAAGAGCGCGCCAAGACGCTGGTGGAACTGGCCGATGGCGCGGCCTTCCTGTTCGTCGAGCGGCCGCTGCCGATCGACGAGAAGGCGGCAGCACTGCTCAGTGCCGACGCGCGCGCGATCCTGCGCGGCGCACATGCCGCTTTGCAGACTGTTTCGGGCGATTGGTCGGCTGCCGCGGCTGAAGCCGCGGTGCGCGAGTTCGCAGCGGCCGGCGGCCACAAGCTCGGCGCCGTGGCCCAACCGCTCCGGGCGGCCCTTACCGGCCGTAGCACCTCGCCCGGCGTGTTCGACGTGCTTGCCGTGCTTGGCCGCGAGGAAAGCCTGGCGCGGATTGCGGATCAAATCGATTAGGAGCGAGCTGGCCCAAAAAGATTGGCATTGAAAGGCGGGTTTCGCAGTGCAACATTAGGCCTTGGCCCAATCAGGCACGCACCTCCCAAAATGCGGTGGCGAGTTCGCGCATTCCGGTGATTTCGACGTGTCGTTTGCAGGAATTGCCTTGCCGGCATGAGGAACATGAAGGAGTTTGAGAATGAGCGAAGCTGCGACAAGACTGGAAACCGGCAGCAAGACGACGCACCCGTCGACTGCCACGCTCGAACTGGCCGGCAAGACGCATGAATTCAAGGTGCGAAGCGGGTCGGTCGGGCCCGACGTCATCGACATCGGTGCGCTCTACAACACCACCGGCGCCTTCACCTACGATCCAGGCTTCACTTCGACGGCGAGCTGCGAGTCGGCGATAACCTTCATCGACGGCGATGCCGGCATCCTGCTTCACCGCGGCTATCCCATCGACCAGCTGGCCGAGCATGGCGACTTCCTCGAAGTCTGCTACCTCCTGCTCTACGGCGAACTGCCGACCAAGGCACAGAAGGACGATTTCGACTACCGGGTGACGCGCCACACCATGGTGCACGAGCAGATGTCGCGCTTCTTCACCGGCTTCCGCCGCGACGCGCATCCGATGGCTGTGATGTGCGGCGTGGTCGGCGCGCTGTCGGCCTTCTATCACGACTCCACCGACATTTCGGACCCGTATCAGCGCATGGTCGCCTCGATGCGGCTGATTGCCAAGATGCCGACGATTGCGGCCATGGCCTACAAATACCATATCGGCCAGCCCTTCATTTACCCGAAGAACGAGCTGAACTTCGCCGCCAACTTCCTGCATATGTGCTTTGCGGTTCCGTGCGAGGAATACAAGATCAATCCGGTGCTGGCGCGCGCCATGGAGCGCATCTTCATCCTGCATGCCGACCACGAGCAGAACGCCTCGACCTCGACCGTGCGGCTTGCAGGCTCGTCGGGCGCCAATCCGTTCGCCTGCATCGCCGCCGGCATCGCCTGCCTGTGGGGCCCGGCGCATGGCGGCGCCAATGAGGCGGCGCTCAACATGCTGGGAGAAATCGGCCATGTCGACCACATCCCGGAATTCATCGCCCGCGCCAAGGACAAGAACGATCCGTTCCGGCTGATGGGCTTCGGCCATCGCGTCTACAAGAACTACGATCCTCGTGCGAAAATCATGCAGAAGACGGCGCATGAGGTGCTCGGCGAACTCGGCATCAAGGACGATCCGCTGCTCGACATCGCCATGGAGCTGGAAAAGATCGCGCTGACCGATTCCTACTTCATCGAAAAGAAGCTCTATCCGAACGTCGATTTCTATTCCGGCATCACGCTGAAGGCGCTGGGCTTCCCCACCACCATGTTCACCGTGCTGTTCGCGGTCGCCCGCACCGTCGGCTGGATCGCGCAGTGGAAGGAAATGATCGAGGACCCGCACCAGAAGATCGGCCGCCCGCGCCAGCTCTATACCGGCGCCCCGGAACGCGACTACGTGCCGATTGCGAAAAGGTGAAAGAGAGTGAATGGTGAATGGTAAGTAGTGAATAGCAGGTAGTAAGTAGCAGGTAGTAAGTAGCACCTTGATTATAGTCGAGAGTGCGTTAATCCTATTCACTATTCACTATTCACTATTCACTCGCTAAGCCCTATTCGCTCTCCCGATGTGGCGAAGAACGACATCGGCGGCGATGTCGCCGGAGGGCCTGTCGGTGGCCATGCGTCTGGCAACCTCGCCAAAGCCGTCCTTTTGCCAAGCGCGGTAGGCGGTGTCTGAAAACAGTGCCTCGAGCTGCCGCGCCAGATAGTGCGGCCGCACATACTGGTTGTAGCTTTCCGGCACGACCGGCCGGTCGGTAATAAGGTTGGGCAAAGCAGCGCTCCACACCGTGATTAGGCTCTGCGCCATCAGCATGATCGGATCGAACTTGTAGCAAGAGATCATCGGTACACCCGACAACGCCAGTTCCAGCGACACCGTTCCTGACGCGATCAGCGCCGCATCGGCCTTGCCGAAGGCCTGCCACTTGCGCTCGGGATCGAGGATGACTTCCGGCTCCTGATCCCAGCGCGCCACCGATGTTTTGACCGGTTCGGCGACATGCGGCACCGTCGGCAGCAACAGCCGCAGCCGGTGGCCACGCGCGCGCAGCGCCGACACCGTCTCGCCGAACGGACCGATAAGCCGGCTCACCTCGCCGCGCCGCGACCCTGGCAGGATGAGCAGCGTCTTGACGTGATCGGCCGAGAGATCGCGTGGCTGGGCTTGCGCCCTGGCCGCGCCCAGCACGCCTGGATCATGCGTGAGGCGATGTCCGACGTAAGTGCCGGGCGGGCCGCCGAGACGGCTGAGCTCCTTTACCTCGAAAGGCAGGATGCACAGTATGTGGTCGACATAGGGCTTCATCGCGGCCGCCCTACCCGGCCGCCACGCCCAGACGCTCGGGCAGACATAATGGACGATCGGGATCGACGGATCGGCGGCGCGGATCTTTTTGGCGACGCGCAGCGAGAAATCGGGGCTGTCGATGGTGATCAGACAGTCGGGTTTTTCGGCGGCGACAGCACTTGCCGTCTGGCTGATCCGCCGCATCAGGCGCGGCAAGTCACGCAGGATGGCGCTGAGCCCCATCAGCGCGATCTCGGCGCCGTCGAACAGCGGCGCCAGTCCGAGCGCCTGCAGGTGCCGCCCGCCAGTGCCGACGAGTTGCACCTCGCGCCCGGTCATGCGCTTCAGCGCCTGCACGATGTCGGCGCCCAGCAGGTCGCCGGATTCTTCGCCGGCGACGATGGCAATCTTCAGCGGCTTCTCAGCTGCCATGGACAGACTCCGCAGCCGGCAGGCCGAACACGAACAGGCCGAGCGCATTGGCGCGCGCGACAACGGCGGGGCCTTCGAGGATGAGCGAACGGCCGGCTTCGACGGCGATGCCGGCGAGCCCCGCGGCATGCGCCGCCTCGACGGTCCGGGGGCCGATAGATGGCAGATCGGCACGCAATTCCTGGCCAGGCTTGGCGCATTTGACCAGGACACCGCGCGTCTTGCCGGCCAGCCTGCCATGGCCGCGCAACTGCTGCGTCCGCTCGAGCAGTCCGTGGGTGCCCTCGACGCCTTCCAGGGCAACAGTGCGGCCACCGATGGCAATTGCCGCCTGACCAATGTCGAGCGCGCCGATGGCCTTTGCCGCCGCGTGTGCCGCCTCGATATCGCGCCAGTCGGACTTTCGCGGCACTGCTTTGGTCAGCGGCCCTTCGGCCGCGACGAGCCGGGGCACGACTTCATGCGCACCGACAACCTTGACGCCCCGTGCCTCCAGGCCGCGGGTCAATATCTTCAACAGCCCGTCATCGCCGCGGGCAAGCGCCATGGCGAGCGAGGGTATAAGTGCCAGTAGCCCAAGGTTCGGACGCATGTCGACCAACCGCGGCCTGCGCCTGATCTCGCCGGCAAGCACAAGATGGGTGATCCGCCGGCGCCTCAGCAACGCAACCAGCGAGCCGATGTCTTCCAGCGCAAGGCTTTCATGCTCATAGATTGTGAGGTCGGACTGACGGTCGGCCTGACCTTCGACCAGGATGATGACGGGCGGATGTCCGGCCTCCGCCAGGCCGGCGGCAACTTCGACCGGCAAGCTACCGCCGCCGGCAATGATGCCGACCCTGGCGTCCGGCGCAAGATCGAGGCCCGTTGAAGTGGCCTCAGCCTTCGTCATCGGCATCGTCGCCGTCGCCACCCTTAAGCGACGGGACGGCAAAATGCCGCTTGCCGCGACTGGTGATGAAATCGATGATTTTCATGGCCGTCGGCGACGACGCAAACTCGGCCTTGGCGAATTCGATGTTCTCGCCGACAGTGCGGGAGCGGTCGAAGATGGTCTTGTAAGCCTTGCGCAGCAGGTAGATTTCGGCGCGCGGCAACCCGGCGCGCTTCAGGCCGATGATGTTGAGTCCACGCAGGCTGGCGCGATTGCCCACCGCAATGGCGTAGGGAATGACATCGCCGACAAAAGCCGAGCAGCCGCCGAGAAAGGCGTTGTCACCAACACGCACGAACTGATGAACGGCGCTGAGGCCGCCAATATAGACGCTGTCACCGACCTCGCAATGGCCGCCCAGGGTCGCGCCATTGGCGAAGGTGGCGTTTTTGCCCACGACGCAATCGTGAGCGATGTGGGCATAGGCAAGGAAATTGCCGTTGTCGCCGACGGTCGTCTCGCCGCGGCTGGAATCGGTGCCGAGATGCATGGTCACGCCTTCGCGGATCGTGCAGTTCTGGCCGATGACCAAAGTGGTGCGGCCGCCCTTGTGCTTGGTGTTCTGCGGCGGTCCGCCCAGTGTCGCCATTGGATAGACCTTGGTCGCGGCGCCAATGGTTGTCGCGCCCAGCACCGAGACATGGCTGACCAGTTCGACGCGGTCACCGATCACGGCGTCAGCGCCGACATAGCAGAAAGGTCCTATTGCGGCGCCTTCGCCGATCTGCGCGCCGGCCTCGATGACGGCCGAGGGGTGGATTGAAGTCTGTATTTTCATGAGCATTTCGAACCGTCAGCCGGTAACCATCATTGCCGAGATCTCGGCTTCGGCGGCCTTTGTGCCCTCCACCATGGCCTCGCAGGCGAATTTGAGCAGGTTGCCGCGCATCTTGATTTTCTTGACGTGGATCTTCAACTGGTCGCCTGGGACGACCGGTTTGCGGAATTTCGCGTTGTCGATGGTCAGGAAATAGACCAGCGACGGCTTTTCCGTGTTGAGGTTACGGATGCAGATCGCGCCGGCGGTCTGCGCCATGGCCTCGACGATGAGCACGCCCGGCATCACCGGCTGGTCCGGGAAATGGCCCTGGAAATGCGGCTCATTGATGGTCACGTTCTTGATGCCGATGGCAGAATCATTGCCGTCGATTTCGATGATGCGGTCGATCATCAGGAAGGGATAGCGATGCGGCAAAAGCTTCATCAACCCCAATATATCGACCGCTTCGAGCGTCGCCGGCACCATCTCAGCTACTTCCCCCTTCGCCCTGCTTGCGCGTCCTGGCGAGCTTCCTCAGCATGGCGATCTCGCGCATGGCTTCCGCCATCGGCTGCGCCGGATAGCCTCCCCAGATCTCGCCCGCCGGCACGTTGCTCATGAACCCGCTTCTTGCAGCAAGCTTGGCCCCTGATCCGATGGTCAAATGATCGGCAAGGCCAACGCCGCCGCCCATGGTGACACCGTCGCCGACGGTGACGGAGCCGGAAATACCAGAGAGCCCGGCAATAATGCAATTGCGGCCGATGCGAACGTTATGGGCGATCTGCACCAGATTGTCGATCTTGGTCCCCTGACCGATGACCGTATCCGACATGGCGCCGCGATCGACGGTCGTGTTCGAGCCGATTTCGACATCGTCCTGAATGATGACGCGGCCGACCTGCGGCACACGCTCAGGGCCTTTGGCGCCGCCGACAAAGCCGAAGCCGTCCTGGCCGATCCTGGCGCCGCCATGAATGATGACGCGGTTGCCGATCAGCGCGTACTGGACGCTGACACCTGGTCCGATATAGCCGTCGCGGCCGATCTGGCATGACGGACCGATAACGGCGTGGGGGGCAATGACCGTTCCGCTGCCGATGGAAGCACGCGGGCCGACGACGGCTCCGGCCTCGATGATCGCGCCTGCCTCGATATGCGCCGTGGTATCGACATGAGCTTGCGGCGAGACCCCGGTTTCGCTGGTCATCGGTCCCGGCGTAGCCGCTGTCGGGAACAGCAGCCGGCCGATCATGGCGAAGGCCTGCTGCGGGCGCGGATGCACCAGAACCGCAATGCCGGCCGGCGCCTTGCCGGCGAACTCGGCGGGACAAAACACGGCCGCCGCCTTCAGCGACTGCATCAGCGCGAAATTGCGCTTGCCGTCGACGAAGACGAGCGCACCCTCGCCGCCTTCGTTGGCTGGCGCCAACGCATCGATCGATATGTGGGCAAGATCGGAATCGACAAGCGATGCGCCGGTCAGATTCGCGACTTCGCCGGCCGTATACCGGCGTGATGGCGCGAAGAACACCGGATCGGTCATTCCAGAAGCAATATCCAGCTAGGTCGGATCAATTCTCTTCCGGACCCCAACGGCCCGGAAGCATCGTTACCGCAAGATCAGAAGCGGCTCGACATGCCGAAGTTGAATTCCTGCACGTCGTCGGTCTTTTCCTTCTTGATGGGCATCGCGTAGTCAATGCGGATCGGGCCAAAAGGCGATGACCACAGCAAGCCGACACCAACCGAAGCGCGCAACTCTAGATCAGTTGAAGCTTGAGTAACCCCGGCGACGTTTATCTTGCTGCCGTACAGTGTGGCGGCATCAGCAAACACAGCGCCGCGCACACCAAAGCTTTCCGGAATGACCGGTATCGGGAATTGAGCTTCGGCCGACGCATTGAAATAGGTGGTGCCGCCGAGGTGGTCACCCGTTGCAATATCCGCGGGGCCGATACCACCATACTCGAAGCCGCGGATCATGCGGTCGCTGCTCTGGAACTGATCGAAGATACGCAGGCCGTTGTCGCCATAGCCCGCGATATGGCCAGCACCGCCTGAGATCAGGCCGACCAGATCCAGTTGTTCGGACAACGTCTGGTAGACAGTGCCACGACCGGTAACCTTTACGAATTTGGCATCGCCACCAAGGCCGGCCACTTCCATGGTCGTGGTGGCGTAGATGCCTTCATGCGGGCTCTTCATGTCGTCGATGGTGTTGTAGACCAGCCCAAGGCTGACCGACGACTTGATCCAAGGGCTCTCATCAATTCCCTGGACGATTGCCGCAGATACGTTGCAGTCCGCGTCGGGAATCCCGTCGCCAGGGGCGTTGCCCGGGATGGCAGGATTGTTATCGCAACCGTCGTCGAGCTTGTACTTCTCCTGGGCGATATTGTACGCCAACTGCGTCGAGATGTTGTCGGTGATCGGCAGGCCGAAGCGCACCGTCGCACCCAGCGTCTCGCTGTCATAGTGGTCGTAGTTGCGCGTCTGCTGGAAGATATCGAAGCCGGCGGCGATACGGCGCCCGAGGAAATAGGGTTCGGTGAAGGACAGGCTGTAGTCCCGCGAATTCTTGCCACCACCCGCCGAAACCTTGATGTACTGGCCGCGACCGAGGAAGTTGCGCTCCGCGACCGAACCTTCGACGGACGGACCGGCAGTGTCGCCACCTGTCGAATAACCTGCGCCAACCGAGAACTCGCCGGTCGATTTCTCGACCACGTCGACCACGAGCACGACCTGGTCTGGCTCGGAACCCGGGACAGTCGAAACGTCGACTTTCTCAAAGTAGTCTAGCTTTTCCAGCCGCTTCTTCGCGCGCTGGATGAGTACCTGGTTGAAGGCGTCGCCTTCGCTGACATCGAACTCACGACGAATGACATAGTCGCGTGTGCGGTCGTTGCCGCGGATTTCGATGCGCTCGATATAGGCCTTGGTGCCCTGGTCGATCGTATACACGACCGAAATGGTGTGGTTCTCGAAGTTGCGATCACCGCGCGGCGTCACCTGAGCGAAGGCATAGCCCGAACCCGCGACCTTTTCGGTCAGCGCGATGATGGTGTCCTCGACATCCTTGGCGTTGTAGACGTCGCCCTTGTGGGTCTGAACCACCGATTCCAGCGCCTTCGAGTCGACTTCGGGAATGGTGCTCTCGACGCTGACGTCGCCGAACGTATAGCGGTCGCCTTCCTGGACGGTGATGGTAACGGTGTACTGGTTGGTCGTGTCGTCGAGCTCGCCGACAGCTGAGACCACCTGGAAGTCGGCATAGCCGTGATTGTAATAGAAGCGGCGCAGCGATTCCTGGTCGGCGCGGAGCTTGTCCTCGTCATAGACGTCGTCACGCAGCACGAAGGACAGGAAGCTCGAGCGCTTGGTGGCGATGACGTCAGACAGGCGGCGGCTCGAATAGGCGCTGTTGCCGACGAAATTGACAGCGGCGATCTTGGTGCGGCCGCCTTCGTTGATGTTGAAGACCACGTTCACGCGGTTGTCGCCGAGATCCATGATCTGCGTCGTGACAGCGGCGTCATCGCGGCCAATTCGCCTGTAGGCAGCCTTCACCGCCTCGACATCGGAGTCCAGCGTTGCCTGCGAAAACGTCCCGCGCGGCTTCAACTGCACGGCGACTGCCAGCGCATTGTCCTTGAGCTTCTTGTTGCCCTGGAACAGAACCTGGTTGACGACCTGATATTCGGCAACCTTGACCACCAGCGTCGAACCGACCTGATTGATCTGCACGTCCGAGAACAGCCCGGTACCGAACAGCGCCTTGACCGCATCGTCGATATCGGCGCTGGAAAACGCCTTGCCCGGCTTGATCGTGATGTAGTTGCGGATGGTGTCGGCGTCGACACGCTGGTTGCCGCTGACCTCGACTCTCGAGACAACGGCTGCCTGCGCCGCAGATGTGGCAACGAACTGCACGGCGAGCGCACCTGGTACAACCAGAGCGGCGGACATAGCCACCGCGGACGCGGCGCTCAAAAATTTGGATGCTGCCTTCATCGGGCTTTTGTACCTTTTCTCGAAGTCCCCACGGCGAGAAAACCGGACGTGCGGTAATTTCTCCTACCGTATTAACCGGATTTTCCCTACACGCAAGGCTTCTGGTTAATTTGTAATTACTTAACCCTGATGCGTGGCTTTCGCGTCACGCATACCCCCGTGCATGGTAAACGGCGTCTCAACATTGCCGGTGCTGAAGCCAAATTTCTTCATGATTTCAGCACCCAAACAGATCGTTCCAGAAGACGAAGCCCATAAATCCCAGCACCAGAAAGAGGCCGGCCCGGTATCCCATTTCCATCATCCGCTCCGATACCGGACGCCGGAAAACGGCTTCGAGTGCGTAGAACAGGAGGTGGCCGCCGTCGAGGGGGGGAATCGGCAAAAGGTTCAGAATTCCGATCCCGACCGACAGTCCGGCGACGAGCTGCACCAGCCACAGGAAGCCCAGCTTTGCCGCCTGCCCCGACATCTTGGCGATCTTGATGGGGCCGCCCAGCTGGCATTTGTCTTCGCGGCCGACAACGAATCGCTGCAGGAACTGGCCGGTGCGCTGAATGACGTGCCCCGTCTCCTCGACCGCGGCGCCGACTGCTCCGACAGGGCTGTAGGTGATCAGCCTGGGCTGGCCGACATCCTTGTTGTTGACGACGCCGATGACGGCCACCTTGACCTTGTTGCCCAGCGCGTCCAGCTGCTCCATCGGCTCCGGCGTCGCGACGACGGTGACCTCCTTGCCGTCGCGCAACATGGTGAAGGTGATGGCGTCGCCGCCGCGGCCTGAGACCAGGCGTTGGACGTCGGCGAAGGTCTCAACCTTGCTGCCGTCGACGGCGACGAATCGGTCGCCTGGCAAAATGCCGGCCCTTTCGGCTGGACTGCCGGCGGTGACCGCCGCCACCATCGGCTCAAACACAGGGCGGCCATAGAGGGAAAACAGCACGGCAAAGACGGCAATGGTCAAAAGGAAGTTGAACAACGGTCCGGCCACCACCGTGGCGGCGCGTTTCCAGATGGGTTGCGTGTGGAAGGCGACCTTGCGTTCAGCGTCAGTCAGCGTTTCCAGATCTTCCGAACTCGGCTGGCTCGACGTGGCGCTCATGTCGCCGACGAATTTGACATAACCGCCGAGCGGTATGGCGCAGAGCTTCCAGCGCGTGCCGTGGCTGTCGTTGAAGCCGAGAAGTTCGGGGCCGAAGCCGATCGAAAAGGCCTTCACGCCAATGCCGCACCAGCGGCCGACGAGGTAATGTCCCATTTCGTGAATGAAGACGACCACGGTCAGCACGAACAGAAACGGCACCAGCGTGCCGAGGACAAAGCCTTCCGTGCTGAAAAACGCGTGAAGAATTTCGTTCAAGTCATGCCCTCAAATTCACCCGCGGCGAAAGGTGTCGCCGCGACTGTGACATCAATCCAGGCGAATCCGTGGCGTGCGCCATTTCTTCGCCGTGAAATATCACTCAAGCCGGAAACAGTCCCCGCGCCGGATGATCGGCGCCCGCCGAAATCCAGCCGATCACGTATAGGGCAAAAGCCGCCGCGACAAGCCCGTCCACCCTGTCCATGACACCGCCATGCCCGGGTATCAACGCGCTTGAATCCTTGCGGCCGTGGCGGCGCTTGACCCAGGATTCGAAGAGATCGCCAACCTGGGCAACAATCGACAGCACCAGCGCAACCAAGGCGAGGACGCCAAGATTGCCGGCCCCGACGGCGGCAGCCAGAAGCGCGCCGGCGGCCACGCCGCCGACAGCACCGCCAAGCGCGCCGCTCTGCGTCTTGCCGGGGGATATAGATGGGGCGAGCTTGGGCCCGCCGACAGCACGGCCGACGAAATAGGCAAAGATGTCGGTCGCCCAGACCACGGCGAACAGAAACAGGATTGCGACCAGGCCGGGATGGTCGCCGCCGCGCAGCAGCGCCAGCGATAAGCCGGACAAAGCCGCGTAGGCAAGACCGGCTGCATCCCATTGCGCCGCTCCACGCATAAGGGCGCCGACAGCAGCGACCACAACCATGGCCAGGACAAGAGACAGAAGCCACGATGCCGGCACGCCTGCAACCAGGGCGACGAAGAAAACCAGAAGCAGCGCTTCGGGAATGAAGCCGAGGGTCGCACCGGCCAAGGGGCGCGACATGCGCGCCCATTCATAGAAGATGACCGCCGATATCCCGGCGCAAAGCAGGCGGAACCACAGCCCTCCCAACCAGGTCAGGCCAAGCGCTATTGCGGCCAGCACCAGCGCCGAGACGATGCGAAGCTGAAGATTGTTCATCCCGCCGCCGATCACGAGGCAGCGACATCTTGAGCGGCAAGCCCGCCAAAACGGCGCTCGCGGCCAGCAAAATCGCGCAATGCGTCGGCCAGGTGTTCGCGGCTGAAGTCAGGCCAGTAGCAAGGCAGAAAAACCAGTTCGCTGTAGGCTGCCTGCCACAGAAGGAAGTTCGACAGCCGAAGCTCGCCACTGGTGCGGATGACCAGCTCCGGATCGGGAATGCCTGCGGTGTCGAGGGCGCCGGCAAAAGTGTCTGCCGTGATCGCCTCTGCGTCGATCTCGCCGCGCGCCACTGCGGCTGCGAGCTTGCGTGCCGTGCGCACGATCTCGTCGCGCCCGCCATAGTTGAAGGCGATGACCAAGGTCAGCGATTCATTGCGCGCAGTCAGCGATTCGGCCTCTTCGAGCAGGCCCCTGATGTCCGGCTGCAGCCCCGCCCTGTCACCGATGATCCTGACGCGCACGCCGTTCTGGTGCAGTTCGGCCAGATCGCGGCGGATGAACAGCTTCAAAAGCCCCATCAGGTCGCTGACTTCGGCCTTGGGCCGCGACCAGTTTTCCGACGAAAAGGCGTAGACGGTCAGGAAGGAAATGCCGAGACCGGGCGCGGCGCGCACCGTCTTGCGCAGCGCTTCGACGCCGGCGCGATGGCCGGCAAGCCGCGGCATGCCGCGCGCCTTGGCCCAGCGTCCGTTTCCATCCATGATGATCGCGACATGCGCGGGCGTTGCCATTGTCTCGCTTTCGGGCCGGTGTGGGCCGACCCTAGACCTGCATGATTTCAGCTTCCTTATCGGAAAGCAGGTGATCGATGGTGCTGATCGTTTCGTCGGTCAGCTTCTGGACCTGATCGGAGCGCTTGCGCTGGTCGTCCTCGCTGATGTCGCCGTCCTTTTCCGCCTTCTTCAAGAAGTCCATGCCGTCGCGACGGACATGGCGCACCGCAACGCGGGCGTTCTCGGCGTAGCCATGCGAAATCTTGACCAGTTCCTTGCGGCGCTGCTCGTTGAGCTCGGGCAGCGGAATTCTGAGATTGGTGCCGTCGACGATCGGATTGAAGCCGAGATTGGATTCTCTGATGGCACGGTCGACCGCGCCGACCATCGACTTGTCCCATACCGAAACCGAGATCATGCGCGGCTCCGGCACCGACACGTTCGCCACCTGGTTGATGGGCATGGTGGTGCCGTAGGCCTGGACCTGGATGGCGTCGAGCAGATTGCTGGAGGCACGGCCGGTGCGCAGCGAAGCCAGATCGTGCTTGAAGGCGGCGATCGCGCCATCCATGCGCCGCTTGAGGTCGTCGAACTCACCACTCATCTTAGTCTCCTCGACCCGTTTGATCCGGGTTCAGTGCTTAGGGCCTATATTCGGACCCGCTTTCGAAAACTGATCCCCTTTTTAGGAGAGTATACTCCGGGTCACTCGTCGGCGACGATCGTGCAACGGCCGCCGCCCCGCAGAATATCGCCGAAACCACCTTTTTCGTGGATCGAATAGACGATTATCGGGATGTTGTTTTCGCGCGCAAGTGCAATTGCGGCGGTATCCATGATCGATAAGCCCTTGTTGATGACTTCGGCATGGCTGATGCGCTCGAAGCGGGTCGCATTCGGATCCTTCTTGGGATCGGCCGAATAGACGCCGTCGACCTGGGTGCCCTTGAACAGCGCGTCGGCGCCGATCTCGGCGGCGCGCAAGGCCGCGGCCGAATCGGTGGTGAAGAACGGATTGCCGGTGCCGCCGGCGAAAATGACGACCTTGCCCTGGTTCATATAGGCGGTGGCCTGGCGCTGGGAAAAACTCTCGCAAAGTTCGGGCATGGCTATGGCCGATAGCACGACGGCGTCGACGCCGATCTTGTTCAGCGAGGTGCGCAGCGCCAGCGAGTTGATGACGGTGGCCAGCATGCCCATGTGGTCGCCGGTGACGCGGTCGCCGCCCTTGGATGCCACCGCCACGCCGCGAAAGATATTGCCGCCGCCAATGACGACGCCGACCTCGATACCAAGTGCGCGGGCTTCGGCGATGTCGGCGGCGATTCGGTCGACCACCGAGACATCGATGCCGAAATGCTGCTCGCCCATCAACGCTTCGCCCGACGCTTTCAGCAGGACACGTCGATAGAGGGGCTTTGCCGTCATCTGGACCTCGTCATTGTTGCGTGTGGCAGCCTGGGCAGGCCGCCCTCGCGCGGGCGCCGCCGCTGGCGCGATGCCGAGTTCCGATACACGAAGGGGGCCCCGCAGGAACCCGGCGCCCCGCGCCCCCATACCCCCTACCCCCGCGGCCCCGGAGTTGCTGGGGGTGCGAGCGGCGTGG